>NZ_JBNCKR010000005.1:0-118543 GCF_049841645.1 Micromonospora sp. DT43
GCCTCGCCACCAGCACCTCCACCACAACCAAGATCAGTTGCACTGAAGCCTAGAAACCACCCGGCGTGTCGTGGCAACAACTTCATGATCAACGGGTGGGCGGGCAGGGAGCGGGCGGGGTGGGCGCGCGGGGTGGGTTACTCGCCTGTGGGGGTTTCTGCCGCTGTTCGGAGGTTGGGGGCGCTCGCCGGTTCGGCGATGCCGCCCAGGGACTCCGCGAAGGCCGGCTCGGTGGCGGTCTCCGCCGCCACCGCCGGCTGGTCGGCCGGCATGACCTCGGGCATTTTGGGTACGGCGACAACCGCCGTGCCGTACGCGCAGATCTCCATCCACATCTCGCCGCAGTCCCGGCTGTCGAAGCGCATGCCGATCACGGCGTTCGCGCCGAGGCGTAGGGCCTCCTCGCCGAGGCGGGTCACCGAGTCGGTGCGCCACCGGGTCAGGTTGTCCGGCGCCATCGGGTCGTACGCGCCACCGCGCAGGTTCTTGACCCCCTCGCGGTACGGGTTGCGCGTCCTGGCCATCGATGACACCACCTCACCGAGAATCTGGCGGATCTCGTAGCCGGGCAGTTGCTCTGTCGTCACGACCAGCACGGTTCCGATGCTGTCAGGAGTTGCGCGACCCGATCGTGTGCCGTGTTCACCTGATCGGATGCTGCAAAACAGCGCGGCGCGGACGGTCGGCACGGTGTCGACCATCCGCGCCACGCGGGCGCTAACGGTCAGACACCGGCCACCGAGGTGATCCAGGCCCGGTTGTACGCGACACTGCCGTAGTTCTGGATGCTCTGCCCGTCGGCCGTGGAGGCGACGCCGACCTGCTGGCCGTTGTAGAACTGCGGGCCACCCGAGTCGCCCCGCCAGGCGTTGCCGCTGATCCGGCTGCTGCGGATCGCCTGCCCGCCGTACGCGTCGGTCACGTTGGTGCTCGTCACCTGGACGGTGGCGGTCTTGAGCTGGCTGGACGCGGAGCAGCCGCTGTAGCAGGTCATGCCCCACCCGTAGATCGAGTTGGTCGATCCGACGGGCGGGTTGCTGCTGGCCAGGGACACCGTCGAGGTGCTGACGGTGCTGGAGAGCCGCATGAGGGCCAGGTCGTTACGGGTGTAGGTGGCGCTGACGCTGCGGGTGACCCCGCCCGAGGCGCGGTAGACGCTGCCGACCCGGACGGACATCGTGCCGCTGATGCAGTGTCGGGCGGTGAGGACCCACTGCGCGGCGATCACGCTGCCGGAGCAGGTGAACGAGCCGTTGCTCAGCACGGCGGCGGCCCAGGGGGCGGACGAGACGGTGCCGCCGCCGATGATGGGCTGGGGACCGGCCGGGGCGGCGGACGCGCCGGAGGCGGCGGCGAGGGCGCCGACCAGCGCGGTGCTGATCAGGGCGAGCAGGGGACGAACGCGCATCGGTGGACTCCTTGGACCGGGGCGGGCCCGGGGTCGCCGGGTGCCCGAGGACGGCGGAGGGAGGTCCCCGCCGCCGCTGACATCGAGTTATGTCGATGTACTGTAGGGCCGACGAGCATCGTTTTCAAGAAGGTCATCGAGGTTAACCAATGTAACGATTCAGCTACCCGGCGCGCCGTATCTGCCCTGGTGGGGCCGCCTGTCCCGCCCCGCCGGTCGTCCCCGACGCCGGTTATGTGGATCACTGCCTGGACTGCGCCCGGCCGGTGCGTCCGCGGCGGTATCTGCCAGGTACGCTGGCTGCGCTCGCCCATTGTGGGTCGGCACCCAACTGCGTACACAGTCAGGAGTGCCCAGTGCCTCGCGTCGTCGTCGACGTCATGCTCAAGCCCGAGATCCTCGATCCGCAGGGCCAGGCCGTCGCAAACGCGCTGCCCCGGCTCGGCGTCAGCGACGTCGCCTCAGTGCGGATCGGCCGGCGCATCGAGATCGACTTCACCGGTGAACCGGACCTGGACCGGGCCCGGGAGATCGCCGACAAGCTGCTCGCCAACCCGGTCATCGAGGACTTCACCGTCCGCCTGGTCGAGACCGACGAGACCGCGGACGCCCGCTCGTGACCGCCCGGGTCGGTGTGGTCACCTTCCCCGGCTCGCTCGACGACGGGGACGCGGCCCGCGCCGTCCGGATCGCCGGCGCCGAGCCGGTCCGGCTCTGGCACGGTGACCCGGATCTGCACGGTGTGGACGCGGTCGTGCTGCCCGGCGGCTTCTCCTACGGTGACTACCTGCGCTGCGGCGCCATCGCCCGGTTCGCGCCGGTGATGGAGACGCTCGTGGACGCCGCCCGGGGTGGCCTGCCGGTGCTCGGCATCTGCAACGGCTTCCAGATCCTCTGCGAGGCGCACCTGCTGCCCGGCGCGCTCACCCGCAACCAGCACCTGCACTTCCGCAACCGGGACCAGGTCCTGCGCGTCGAGTCGGCCGGAACCGCGTGGACCAACGCGTTCCAGCCCGGCCAGGAGATCCTCATCCCGGTGAAGAACGGCGAGGGCTGCTACGTCGCCGACACCGCGACGCTGGACCAGCTCGAAGCCGAGGGACGGGTCGTGGCCCGCTACGTCGGCGGCAACCCCAACGGGTCGCTGCGCGACATCGCGGCCATCACGAACTCCGCCGGCAACGTTGTCGGCATCATGCCGCACCCCGAGCACGCCGTGGAGGCGCTCACCGGCCCCTCGCTGGACGGCCTCGGCTTCTTCACCTCCGTCCTCAAGCACCTGGTGGGGGCGCCGGCATGACCGGCGGCACGATCATCGGTCAGCTCAACCGCGTCTCTGGCGGGCACGAGCGCAGCGAGGAGAGGTCATGACCACCCATCCGGACCCGGTACGGGACACACCGGAGGCGTACTCCGCCCCGGCGCAGCCGACCGAGCCGCTGGCGCAGCCCACCGCTCCGGCCCGACCGGCGACCGCCGACTGGACCGACGGAGTGGACACCGTGCCGCGCGCCGGTGGCACCCCGGGCGAGTTGCAGCCGTACACCGAACTGGGTCTGCGTGACGACGAGTACGACCGGATCCGGCAGATCCTCGGCCGTCGACCCACCCAGTCCGAGCTGGCGATGTACTCGATCATGTGGAGCGAGCACTGCTCCTACAAGTCGAGCAAGGTGCACCTGCGCCAGTTCGGTGAGAAGGCCCCGCACAGTGACCGGATGCTCGCCGGCATCGGTGAGAACGCCGGCGTGGTGCAGGTCTCCGACGAGCTGGCGGTGACCTTCAAGGTCGAGTCGCACAACCACCCGAGCTTCGTCGAGCCGTACCAGGGCGCGGCGACAGGCGTCGGCGGCATCGTCCGGGACATCCTGGCCATGGGCGCCCGCCCGGTCGCGGTGATGGACCCGCTGCGCTTCGGCGCCGCGGACCACCCGGACACCGCCCGGGTGCTCACCGGCATCGTCGCCGGCGTGGGTGGCTACGGCAACTGCCTCGGCCTGCCCAACATCGGCGGCGAGTTGGTCTTCGACCCCTCCTACCAGGGCAACCCGCTGCTCAACGCGCTCTGCCTGGGCGTGCTGCCGGTCAGCCGGCTGCAGAACAAGGCCGCCGCGGGCCCGGGCAACGTCGTCGTGCTGATGGGCGCCAAGACCGGCCGGGACGGCATCGGTGGCGTCTCGGTGCTGGCCAGCGCCACCTTCGACGAGGGCAGCGAGGCGCGCCGCCCCGCCGTGCAGGTCGGTGACCCGTTCACCGAGAAGCTGCTGATCGAGGCGTGCCTGGAGCTGTACGACGGGCAACTGGTCGTCGGCATCCAGGACCTCGGTGGTGCCGGTCTGACCTGCGCGCTCACCGAGACCGCCGCCGCCGCCGGCACCGGCATGCGGGTCTGGCTGGAGCGGGTGCCGCTGCGCGAGCCCTCGATGGACCCGCACGAGATCCTGGCCAGCGAGTCGCAGGAGCGGATGCTGCTTGTCGTCGAGCCGGAGAAGCTCGACGCCGTGCTCAAGACCTGCGAGAAGTGGGGCGTCCTCGCCACCGCGATCGGTGAGGTCACCGCACCGGAGCCGGACGGCCGCCCCGGTCGACTGCTGATCACCTGGCAGGACCACCTGGTCGTCGACGTGCCGCCGGGTTCACTCGTCGACGACGGCCCGGTCTACGCCCGGCCGATGCGCGAGCCGGCCGACCTGATCCTGCTCCAGGCCGACCGGGCCGAGACGCTGCCCCGCCCGGCCGACCCGGACGCGCTGCGGGAGACCGTGCTGCGCATGATCGCGTCGCCCAACCTGGCCGACAAGACCTGGGTCACCGAGCAGTACGACCGTTACGTGCTGGGCAACACAGTGCTCGCCCAGCCGGAGGACGGCGGCGTGATCCGGATCGACGAGCGGACCGGTCTCGGCGTCGCGCTGTCGTTGGACGGCAACGGCCGATACGCCCGACTCGACCCGTACAACGGCACCAAGCTGGCCCTGGCCGAGGCGTACCGGAACGTGGCGGTGACCGGTGCGACGCCGATCGCCGTGACCAACTGCCTCAACTTCGGCTCCCCGGAGGACCCGGGCGTGATGTGGCAGTTCGCCGAGGCCGTGCGCGGCCTGGCGGACGGCTGCCTGGAGCTGGGCATCCCGGTCACCGGCGGCAACGTCAGCTTCTACAACCAGACCGGCGCGGCGCCCATCCACCCGACCCCGGTGGTCGGTGTGCTGGGCGTGCTGGACAACGTCGCCGACCGGGTGCCGATGGGCTTCGTCCCGCGCCCCGGTGGCGACCACGACCAGCTCTACCTGCTCGGCGAGACGAACGTGGAGCTGTCCGGCTCGGAGTGGGCCTGGGTGACGCACGAGCACCTCGGCGGCATCCCGCCGCAGGTCGACCTCCTTCGTGAGAAGGCGCTGGCCGAGCTGCTGGCCGAGGCGGCCCGCGTCGGTCACCTGGCCTCCGCGCACGACCTCTCCGACGGTGGTCTCGCCCAGAGCCTGGTCGAGTCCTGCCTGCGGCGTGGCGTCGGTGCCCGGATCGCCGTGCCGGAGCAGTTCACCGGCGGCTCGATGCCGTTCGTCTACCTGTTCAGCGAGTCCGCCACGCGGGCGCTGGTGTCGGTGCCGCGTGGCCACGACAAGGCGTTCGCCGCGCTCTGCGCCGAGCGGGGGGTGCCGTTCGAGCTGATCGGCGTCACCGATCCGACGGGCGGCGCGCTGGAGGTGCACGGCCAGTTCCGGATCGGTCTGGACGAGCTGCGGGCCGCGCACACCGAGACGCTGCCGCGTCTCTTCGGCGGCGCTGCCGCCGTCGAGGTGCCCGCGCCGGCCGCCGGCGTGGCGGGCGCGGTCGAGGGCGTGCCGCTGCCGGGCGCCCCCTCCGAGCCGGTGGACGCGTCGGAGGTGCTCTCCGAGCCGATTGCCTCGGCCGGTCCGTCCCCGCACACCGGAGCCGTCGACCCGGTCGGGTCGGAGCAGCCGGGTGAGTCGTCCGAGTCTGACCCCGGTGCCGCCGAGCCGTCGCCTGACGAGCGCTGAGGCGTTGGCGGCGGCCGTCCACGGCCAGCCCGGGTCGGGTGCCAGGTTCGACTGGGGCCTGACCGGGGCGGCCGAGCTCGGCCGGGTCTGCGCGGCGCTGGTGGTGGTGGACGTGCTCTCGTTCACCACCGCCGTGGAGGTGGCGGTCGCCCGGGGCATGCGTGTGCACCCGTTCCCGTGGGGTGAGCAGGCCGCCGAGTACGCCGTGCGGGTCGGCGCGGTCGCCGCGGTGGGCCGTCGCCGGGTGACGGCCGACCATCCGTGGTCGCTGTCGCCCGCCGCGTTGAGCGCCGCGCCCGTCGTGGCGGATCTGGTGCTGCCCTCACCGAACGGCTCCGCGATCAGCGCCGCCGCCAGTGCCACCGGGCTGCCGGTGGTCGCGGCGTGCCTGCGCAACTCCCGCGCGGTCGGGCGTTGGCTGCGCCGCCAGGGGTACGGCACGACGGACGCCCCGATCGGCGTCATCGCCTCGGGTGAGCGGTGGCCGGACGGGTCGCTACGGCCGTCGGTCGAGGACCAGCTCGGCGCGGCGAGCGTGCTGGACGCCCTGTCCGGTGTGCCGGGTGGCCTGTCCGTGGAGGCGGCGATGGCGCTCGCCGCGCTGGCCAGCACTCCGGACGTCCCCGCCGCGGTGCGCGGCAGCGTGTCGGGTCGGGAGCTGACCGAGAGCGGCTTCGGCGCCGACGTCGACATCGCCGTCCGAGTGGGCGTGTCGGATGTCGTGCCGGTCCTCCGCCAGGGCGTGTTCTCCGCCGCCTGACCGCCCCGACGCCGTGATCGACTCGGTTTCCAGGAAATCGGTGTGTCGGAGTACGGCGGACAGCCCGCTTACCTGGAAGGCGAGTCGATCACGGACCGGGCGACAAGCGTCGGAACGGAACGGCCGCCCGGAGAACCGGGCGGCCGTTTGCCGTCGTGCTCTGGTGGCGCTGGTCAGTCGTCCAGCCAGTCGAGGCGTCGGCCGCCCCGCTCGGTGGGCGGCGGACCGTCCGGCCGGGCCCGGCCGCCCTGCTGCTGGCCGTAGCCGGCCTGGTCGTAGCCCCGGTCGTCGTAGCCGCCGCGTTGCTGCGGGGGTTCCTGGCCGTAGCCGCCCTGGTCGTACCCGCCGCCCTGCTGCTGGCCGTAGCCGCCCTGGTCGTACGCGCTGGTCTGCTGGCCGTACCCGCCGGCCGGCTCCGCCGCCCGACCCCCGCTGTACGGGGCCGTCGGATCGGGCTGGCCGTAGCCCGAAGCCTGCTCCGGCTGGTAGACACCTGTGGCGTACGGGTCGGCGGGCGCCGGGTATTGAGTGCTGTCGCCGGTGTACCGGCCGGTCGGTTCGTCGAAGCGCTCGCCGTAGCCGGCCGCACCGGCGGGAGCGGGCGGGTAGCCCGCGCCACCGGCCGGGGCGGTGTAGTCACGGCTGCCGTAGCCACCACCGGAGGAGGGCGCGCTGCCGTAGCCGCCACCCGGGGCCGCTGCGCCGCCGTAGCCCGCGCCCGAACCGGGCGCGGCGCCGTAGGCGTCCCCTGCCGGGCCGGCGCCGTAGCCGCCATCCGCCCCGCCGGCGCCGTAGCCGCCATCCGGCGCTGCCGCCGTGCCGTAGCCGCCGCCCGAGGAGGGCGCGTTGCCGTAGCCGCCGGCGCCGTAGCCGCCCGGGGCGGGCTCGTCGCCGTAGCCGGCGCCTCCCCAGCCCTGCTGGCCTGCCGCGCCGTAGGGCTGTGCTGGCGCTCCGTACGGGTCCGGTGGGACGTCGTCGACCACCGGGCGGTGCATCATCGTCGGCGCCTCGCTCAGCGCCGTGCCGCCGACCATTGTCGGGTCGGGTCCGCCACCGGCGCGGTTGACCACCCGGGTCCGGTCGTCGGCCCCGTGGAAGGCACCCCCGGCCGCCGGGACTCCACCGGCCGCTCCGGCAGCCGCCGGCTCGTCATCGTCGTCGCCGCTATCGCGGCGCTTCATCCAGAGCAGCACGATCGTGCCGACGCCGGCCGCGACGAGCAGGCCGCCGAGCAGGATGATCAGGTACGACCCGATCCCGCCGCCGTCGTCCTCCTTGGCGGCGTTCGCCGCGGCACCCGGGCTGGCCTGCTCGGAGGGATCCTCCGCGGTGCCCTCCTCAGTCGCCTCCTCGGTGGGAGTGGCGTCGGCGGTGGCGGACGGGGTGGGGCTGGGGGTCGCGGCGACCGCGATCTCCAGGCTGATCCGCTGGCCGGTGACGGATTGCCCGGCGCTCGCGTTGAAGCTCTTGACCGCGTTGATGCTCTCGAAGCTTGCACCGACGGTGAGCCGGCCCGGAGCGATCGGCTTGTCGGCCGTGCCGTTGATCCGGAAGTTGCCGCTACCGTCGCTGAACGTGTCGTAACGGTGGCCGGCGCCGTCCTGGAGAATCACGAGGGCGTTCGGCACCGCGGTGTTGTCGGCCTTCTTGACGACCTTGCCGGAGACCGACTTCACAGTCTGGTTCTGCTGCGGCGTCGGCGGGGCGGCGGCCTTGCCCTTCACGGTCAGGGCGACCGTCGCGGTGTCCGGGCCCGAGTCGGCCTCGACGGCCACCGTGACGGTGGCGGTCGCGTCGCCGGCGTTGTCGTTCGCCGCGATCCGGACCAGCACCGACCTGGCCTGCGGATTGCCCAGGCCGGGGAAGTCCACGTCGCCGCAGCCGCTGGCGCAGCTGACGCCCGACGGGAGGCCGGAAAGACTGATCTTGGCCTTGCGGTCGTTGTCACCGGGAGTGACGCGCACGGTGATCGTGGCGTCGCTGCCGGCATTCACGGAGACCGAGCCGGGCGAGACGTCGACGTCTGCGGCCAGGGCTGGTGTGGCGGGGACGGCGAGCAGAGCGCCGGCAACCAGCGCTACGACCACACCGGCCCGCTGCTTCCAGGCACGTCGGTGTGTTGACACGTCCACCGCCTTCCGGGCTGACTTCCCTTGACCGGCGGGGCGCCGGGCCGGGGATCATCACGGTACGAATACGCCGTCGGCCACTATGCCTTGTCTGACTGGATCGGCGCGACCCAGGGCCAGAGTCGGGTGCTTCACCTGTGCGTCGTATCGTCCCGTCGTGTCCTCTCCGCACAGTAAGTCCGCCGCGGTAGCGGCGGCTTTGTCCGCGCTTGACGAGGGTCGTACACCCGAACGGCCGGTACTCCGGGAGGCGGTCCGGTCCTTGTTGGCCGTCCTCGCGGAGCGCGCCCCCGGCCGATCGGTGGAGGTGCGCGTCCCACCATACGGTGCGATCCAGTGCGTTCCCGGTCCTCGACACACCAGGGGAAACCCGCCGAACGTCGTCGAGATGTCTCCGCATACCTGGTTGGAGGTGGCCACCGGACGGATCGGGTGGATGGAGGCGGTCACCGACGGTCGCGTGCAGATGAGCGGCGTTCGGGCGGACCTCTCGGCATTCCTGCCCCTCTAGCTGCCCGAATGTCCGAGTGATCGTAACTCTCGGCAGGGAAATCGTGACTATCTGTATTGACGTCGACTCGCGTACACTGTCAGGCGACGACAGTGGTCCCGGCCGAGGAGTGTGGATCCGCACCGTGATCCCCGCCAGGCCGGTCCAGACCAGCATGAGGGAGCGGTAGTGCCCCGAGGCGACGGCCGGCTGAGCCACGACCTTGACCCCCAACGACCCGGCCCCCAGGACGCCTGCGGCGTCTTCGGTGTCTGGGCCCCCGGTGAAGAGGTCGCCAATCTGACCTACTTCGGCCTCTACGCCCTGCAGCACCGCGGGCAGGAAGCCGCGGGCATCGCGGTGAGCGATGGCTCGGGCGTGGTGGTCTACAAGGATCTCGGCCTGGTGGCCCAGGTCTTCGACGAGCCCACCCTGGCCAGCCTGCGCGGCCACCTGGCGATCGGGCACGCCCGATACTCCACGACCGGCGCCTCCAACTGGGAGAACGCCCAGCCGACCATCCGGTCGACGAGTTCCGGCACGACCATCGCGCTGGCCCACAACGGCAACCTGGTCAACACCGCCGAGCTGGAGAAGGAGGTCGCCGAGCGCGGCCTCGTCGCGGACGGCTCGACAAACGACACCTCGCTGGTGACCATGCTGCTGGCCAGTCGTCCGGACCTGTCGGTCGAGGCGGCAGCGCTCGAGGTTCTGCCGCAGCTGCGCGGGGCGTTCAGCTTCGTCTTCATGGACGAGTCGACGCTGTACGCGGCCCGCGACCCGCACGGCGTCCGCCCGCTGGTGCTCGGCCGCTTGGAGCGTGGCTGGGTGGTGGCGAGTGAGACCGCCGCGCTGGACATCGTCGGCGCCAGCGTGGTGCGTGAGGTCGAGCCCGGTGAGCTGATCGCGATCGACGAGGAGGGGCTGCGCTCCACGCGGTTCGCCGCGCCGGAGCCGAAGGGCTGCCTCTTCGAGTACGTCTACATCGCCCGCCCGGACGCGACAATCGCCGGGCGCAACGTGCACGCGGCGCGGGTGCAGATCGGCCGGCAGTTGGCCAAGGAGCACCCGGTGGAGGCCGATCTGGTCATCCCGGTGCCCGAGTCCGGCACGCCGGCCGCGATCGGTTACGCCGAGGCGTCCGGCATCACCTACGGCGCCGGCCTGATGAAGAACCCGTACGTGGGTCGCACCTTCATCCAGCCGTCGCAGACCCTGCGTCAGCTGGGCATTCGCCTCAAGCTCAACCCCCTGCGACAGAACGTCCGCGGCAAGCGGCTGGTGGTCGTGGACGACTCGATCGTGCGCGGCAACACGCAGCGGGCCATCGTCCGGATGCTGCGCGAGGCGGGGGCACTTGAGGTACACGTCCGGATCTCCTCGCCGCCGGTCAGCTGGCCGTGCTTCTACGGCATCGACTTCGCCACCCGGGCGGAACTGCTGGCCAACGGGTTGGACAACGACGGCATCCGGCGTTCCATCGGCGCCGACACGCTGGGCTACGTCTCGCTTCCTGGCCTGATCGCCGCGACCGAGCAGCCGAAGACCCGGCTGTGTCGGGCGTGTTTCGATGGGGAGTACCCGATCGAGCTGCCAGCCGGCAACCTGATCGGCAAGCACGTGCTCGAAGGGAAGGGCCGCCGGGTCGCCGACGCGACGCCGGAAGCCCCGGACAGCTTCGGCCCGCTCGTCGCCACTCCGGGCGGCGTGACCGCAAACCGCCCGTAGCACCAACCGGCGCGGCCCGGCCACCGCCGGCGCGGCACCGAGAACCACAAAGGGGAGAACCGTGACGCACGTGTCCGAGCGCAGCGGCGCAGGAAGCAGCCCGACGGGCGCCGGCGGCGACCACCAGCCGTGGACGGGTGGTGCCGGTCGGCAGGCCCGTAAACGCTCGGTCTCGTACGCCGACGCCGGGGTCTCGATCGACGCGGGCGATCGGGCCGTGGAGCTGCTCAAGTCGAAGGTGCGCGAGACCCGCCGCCCGGAGGTGCTCGGTGACCTCGGTGGCTTCGCCGGTCTGTTCCGGCTGGACACGAAGAAGTACAAGAGCCCGATCCTGGCGTCCTCCACCGACGGTGTGGGCACCAAGCTGGTGATCGCCCAGCAGATGGACATCCACGACACGGTCGGCATCGACCTGGTCGCGATGGTCGTCGACGACCTGGTGGCCTGTGGCGCCGAGCCGCTGTTCCTGCTCGACTACATCGCCACCGGCGAGGTCGTTCCGGACAAGGTGGCCGAGATCGGCGCGGGCATCGCCGACGGCTGCCGGTACGCGGGCTGCGCGCTGCTGGGCGGGGAGACCGCCGAGCACCCCGGTGTGCTGCGCCCGGACGAGTACGACATCTCGGCGACCGGTGTCGGTGTGGTCGAGGAAGCCGACATCCTCAGCCCGGACCGGGTCGAGGTGGGCGACGTGGTCATCGCCATGCGCTCCTCCGGTCTGCACTCCAACGGCTACTCGCTGGTCCGGCACGTGCTGCTCGGTGCTGCCCGGATGCGTCTGGACATCGTGATCGACGACTTCGGGCGGCAGCGGACCCTGGGCGAGGAACTGCTCACCCCGACCAAGATCTACGCCAAGGACTGCCTCAAGCTGATCGCCGAGGCCGAGGTGCGGGCGCTGTCCCACATCACCGGTGGCGGCATTCCCGGCAACCTGGTCCGGGTGCTGCCGGAGCACGTCGACGCGGTGGTCAACAGGTCCACCTGGAAGCCGCAGCCGATCTTCGACCTGATCCAGACGAAGGGCCGGATCGACGACCACGACATGGAGTCGACCTTCAACATGGGCGTCGGCATGTTCGCGATCGTCTCGGCCGAGGACGCCGACCGGGCCCTGGCGACGCTTACCGGCCGTGGGGTCGAGGCGTGGCAGGCGGGCGAGATCATCGAGGGCACCGGAAACGTGCAGATGGTGGGTCAGCACACTCGCGGCTGATCACACTCCGGTGATCGTACGGGCACCTGATCAGGGCTTCACCCGAGTGGCCAGTGCCGCCTAGCCTGAAGGGCTCGGGCTGGGCGGAGGAGGGTGATGGCTGCTGGGGAGATGTCGTTCAGCGGGATGCGCGGTCTGGCCGCGGTCCCGTCGTACGTCGTCATGCAGCCGACGACCCTCTGCAACCTCGACTGCGCGTACTGCTACCTGCCGTTTCGGGCCGCTGACCGGCGGATGCCGGTGCCGGTGGCCGAGGCGGTGGCGGCGGCGGTCAACCCGTGGGCGGCGGCCGGTCGCTTCTCCGTCGTGTGGCACGGCGGCGAGCCGCTGGCCGCCGGCCGGGAGCACCTGGCGGACCTGATCGCGCCCTTCGGGCCCGAGGTCGAGCACCACGTGCAGACGAACGCCACGCTCATCGACGACGAGTGGTGCGCCTTCTTCGCCCGGCACGAGGTGCGGGTGAGCGTGAGCGTGGACGGGCCTGCCGAACGCAACGGCGACCGGGTCAACCGTGGGGGTCAGCCGGCGTACGACCGGATCCTGCGCGGCGTGGCGGCGCTGCGTCGGCACGGGCTGCCCTTCTCGGCGCTGGCAGTGGTGTCCCGGCCGGCGCCGGGGCTCGCCGCCGAGTTGTACGACTACTTCCTCGGGCTGGGCTGCGACGTGCTGGGCATCAACATCGAGGAGACCGAGGGCGTCAACACCCGCGACAACAGCCACGACGCGGCGGCGGTGACGGCGTTCTGGGCCGAGTTGGTGTCGGCCTGGCGCAAGGAGCCCCGGATCCACCTGCGCGAGATCGAGTGGTCGCTGCGGTACGCGGCGGCGGTGCTCGACGGCGCGGCGGACGGTGTCCTGCCCCGTCGGCTGGACCCGATCCCGACGATCGGGCACGACGGCTCGGTGACCGTGCTCTCGCCGGAGTTGGCGGGCTTCACCGATCCGCACTACGGCGACTTCAGCAGCGGGAACGTGCTGGCCACCCCGCTGGCTCGGATCCTGAAAGACGCGGCGTCGACGCCCTGGGTGGGCGAGTTCCTCACGGGCGTGGAGGCGTGTCGGGCGTCGTGCCCGTACTTCGGCTTCTGTGGCGGCGGTCATGCCGCCAACCGTTACTTCGAGCTGGGGCGTTTTGACGGTACGGAGACCGAGCACTGCCGCAACAGCAAGATCCGCCTATTGGAGGGAGTGTTGGAGCATGCCCGAGACCACCAGTCACCGGCGGCCTGAGCGCGAAGCGGACGACGTCCCGGACGGAGTCACCGAGCGGGTGCGGGAGGCCGCCCCCGGGCTCGTCGCGCTGCTTCAGGAGGCCGAGGACGCACGGCGGCTACGGGCGGAGGTGTCGGGCGGAGACGGCGTCAGCGCGGTCTGCGCCTGGAACCACTTCGAGAACATCCCGACCTTCTACAACTGGAACAACCGGCCGCGCTGAGGCCGACCGTGATCAGGGGCCTGTCGGCCGGTCGGAGTGATCTCCGGCCAGGGCAGGCCCCTGATGATCGGCACCGATCTCGCTCCCGATGGGCACATGCGTGAGCACGCGGGGGTTACCGCGTGCTCAGCTGCGTCGAGAGGTCAGCGGGTCGGGCGGACCCAGGGATCCGGGTCGTCGTCCGCGTGATTCTCATCATCGTCGTCGACGAACTCTTTTGAGTCGTCGTCGAAGTGGTGCTCAGACTTACCAGCACCCGCCAGTTCGCGCTGCAAGGCGGTGAGGTCGGTGTTCGGGGAGTGGTACTTCAACTCCCGGGCCACCTTCGTCTGCTTGGCCTTAGCACGGCCGCGCCCCATGGCTCGACCCCCTCGCACAGAATGCGGGGCAGCCCGAAGGCGGGCCCCGATGACGTCAGGCATCTCTCGTGGCTCTTACGGTACATGGGGATGCCATCGTTCGGCACCTCGGGTTACCGTCAGCCGGCTCTGCGCGTCGCGGCGATCCGGCCGTCACCCAGTGTACCTGGTAAGGAGCGGAACGAAGAGCACCCGTGACACCGGACAAAACGAGCCAAACTTGACCCGGCCTCAGCTTACCGAGTCGGACCGGCGTGAGAGGCCCGGAGGCGGATCCCGGTCGATCCGCCTCCGCCCCAGCTGGTCAGCGCAGGTGGATCGTGCGCAGGCGACCAACCTCGGCCATCCGCCGCTCGGCCAGCCGGTCCGCGGCGACCGCCGGCGGCACGCCCTCGGCGTCCGCCAGGTGCAGGATCTCGCGGGTGGTGTCGTAGATCCGGGTGGCCCGCAGCTTCGCCCGCTCGAAGTTGAAGCCCTCGATCTCGTCGGCCACCTGGATCACACCGCCGGCGTTCACCACGTAGTCCGGCGTGTAGAGGATGCCCCGGTCGGCCAGCAGCTTCTCGATGCCCGGGTGCGCGAGCTGGTTGTTCGCCGCTCCGGTCACCACCTTCGCGCGCAGCGCCGGCACCGTGTCGTCGTTCAGCGCGCCACCCAGCGCACACGGGGCGTACACGTCGATGTCCGCCGCGACCAGCGCGGTGGCGTCGTCCACCAGGGTGACCTGCGGGTGGTTGGCGCGTACCCAGGCCAGGGCCTTCGGGTTGACGTCGGTGGCGACCACCTCGGCGCCGTCCTCCAGCAGGTGCCCGGTCAGGTACTTGCCGACCTTGCCGAGGCCCGCGACGCCGACGCGCCGGCCACGCAGGCTCGGCGTGCCCCAGACGTGTTCGGCGGCGGCCCGCATCCCCTGGAAGACACCCCACGCGGTCAGGATGGACGAGTCGCCGGCGCCGCCGTGCTCCACGCTGCGGCCCGTCACGTACCGGGTCTCGCGGGCGATGATGTCCATGTCGGCCACGTAGGTGCCGACGTCGCAGGCGGTGTAGTAGCGGCCGGCCAGCGACTCCACGAAGCGGCCGTACGCGCGCAGCAGCGCCTCGCTCTTGATCTGCTCCGGGTCGCCCCAGATGACGGCCTTGCCCCCGCCCAGGTCCAGGCCGGCGAGAGCGTTCTTGTACGCCATCCCGCGGGACAGGTCGAGCACGTCGGCGAGCGCGTCGTCCTCGCTGTCGTACGGGTAGAAGCGGGTGCCACCGAGCGCGGGCCCCAGCGCGGTGGAGTAGATCCCGATGATCGCCTTCAGGCCGCTCTGTTTGTCCTGGCAGAAGACGACCTGTTCGTGACCTGTCGATACCGGGTCGTCGGTGCTCGCGAATAAGCCCATGACTGGCTCCTACAGTGGTGTGCGTTCCTTGTGGGACGCGGACCTGGTGGACGCCGGCGGGGATGCTGCCGGTGCGGTCGAGCCTATATTCGGCCGCCGTGCGGCTGCCCGACGTGCCGCCGTCATCCCACGTTGCGGCGCACGTGGTCCGGCCGCTGGCTCCGCAGGAGTGCGGTTCGTGGGAGGATCGCGCGGTGCCGTCGCTCTTCGCTTCTTACCTGCGCGTGTACGAGCCGCTGACCGCCTTCGACAGGGACCGGCAGAGCTACTGGCGCCGCTACGCCTCGGAAGGGCGCGCGGTCGCCCCGGTCGAGGGTCCCGGCCGCCAGCGGACGGCGGTGATCGAGGCGTTGGGCGCGGGCTGGACCCGGTTGCCGGACCTGCCCGAGGAGGCGTACGTCCTGGAGACGGACGACGGCCTGCTGGTCTGCCCCTGGAACCTGCGCATCCGGGTCGCCGAGGCGGCGCTCAACGCCCGGGACGGGGTGCCTGCGGTGCTTGCCGACGCGTTCGTGCCGCCGGTGCTCGCCGGGCAGGCCAGAGCGGTCGTCGACGACTGGCGCAGCGGCGCCCGGGTGCTGGAGCACGGTGTGCCCCGGGTGCACGAGCAGATCGCCACGTGGGGCGTCCCGCTGCGGTGGTTCGTGCTCTTCGACCCGGCGGAGCGGGACCAGGTCACCGAGCCGGGGCGGCGGGCGCTGCGCTACCGGACGGAGATCTCCAAGGCTCGTCGCCGCTCGTCGCGGGCGTTGTCGGTGCTGCGCAAGTCGGTGGGCGAGGCGCCGATCACCGAGGCGGTGGAGGAGGCGGCCCGCTGGCTGGAGGAGTTCCACCCGCGCTCGGTGGTGGAGCTGGACTACGGCGGCCTGGTCGACCTGCTCTCCGACGAGACCCTCGCCGCGGACGACTCGCCCGAGCTGGTCGCTGCCGGCCTTGCCGGGCTGTCGCGCGGCGAGGCCGAGGAGGCGTCCGCCGCGTACGACAAGCTGGTGGCCCGCTGGCGTGCCGTACAGCTGCTGGAGCGGTGCAACTAAGGCATTTCGCCCCTAGGAGCGCTCCCAAGGCGAGGTGTGCTCGTAGTTGACGCATCACGAACCGTGATCATGAGTCCGAATAAGGTGGTTTCTGCCGTGTAAAAGTCGTAAAAATCGGGCATGGTTCATCCGTCCGTCTAGGGACCTTCATCCGTTCGGCCCATGTCGGACATCGGGGACTAGCCGGACCATGGGAGACGCGTCGGCCGGCGGGACCCCGGCCGATGTCTATACATGTGGAGGAGTGACCGATGGCATCGCGAACGCACGAACCAGAGCCGCTACTCACGCCGGCCGAGGTGGCGTCGATGTTCCGTGTCGACCCGAAGACGGTGACCCGGTGGGCGAAGGCGGGCAAGCTCAGTGCCATCCGTACCCTGGGTGGTCACCGTCGATACCGCGAGTCGGAGGTCAGGGCGCTGCTGCAGGGTCAGATCCCGCAGCAGCGGCAGGGCGACTGAGCGGCATACGTTTTCCGGTAGGGGCGGTGGATCTCGATCCGCCGCCCCTTTCCATGCCCGGACTCAGCTCTTCGGTTCGGTCAACGTGACCCGGATGCCTACCGTGCCGCCCTCGCCGCGGCGCAACCGGCTGCCGAGCAGGCTCAATCGACCGATCACCCGGTACTTGTGCTTGAGCAGGTCGCGGATGCGGCCCGTGTCGCTGCGACCGAAGATCGTCGCGTGGGCGGGCACCTCCGCCCCGTGCGGCCGGCCCCGCACGTCGCAAGGGGCCACGGTCACCTCCCCGTTGTGGCGGATCCGCTTCACCTTCCCCGAGTCGGCCCGGGTCCAGACCGCCAACGCCTCACCGTCGCGGACCGCCCAGACCGGGGTCGGCACCGCCCGACCGTCCTTGCGGAAGGTCGTGAGCAGGAGGTACTTCTCGGCCGACAGTCGGTCCAGCGTGGTCACGCCGCCAGGATACGACCGGTGCGGCCCTCCGAGGGGCTGGATAGCATCAACGGCGTGACGGGGGAGCCTCTAATCGGTGACGTGTTCGGGGAACTGCTGCGGGACACACTGGCCGTGGCCACCGGGGTCGGGCCCCGGCCGCTGGCCGGCGGACGGCTGCCCCGGCCGGTCATCGAGATCATCGAGCGGGACGACGGGTTGATCAACGGCGCTCCGGCCGCGCGCTACCTCGACGGTCCGGACGACTGGCAGCCGTACGACCATCGGGCCGTGGACCGGGTCCGCGGTGAGACGCTCGACGTCGGCACCGGCGCCGGCCGGATCGCGCTCGTGCTCCAGGAGCGCGGCGTACCCGTCACCGGGCTGGACACCTCGGCGGGGGCGCTGGAGGTCAGCCGGCGTCGCGGCGTACGCCGGCTCGTGCACGGCACGGTGGACACGCACGTCGCGGACGGCCAGCGGTACGACACGTTCCTGCTGCTCGGCAACAACCTCGGGCTGTTCGAGGGCAGGGACCGTGCGCCCGGGTTCCTGGCCGCGCTCGCCGCGCTGGCACGACCGGGAGCGCAGATCATCGCGCACGGCACCGACCCGTACGGCACCACCGACCCCGTGCACACCGGCTACCACGAGCTCAACCGCCGCCGGGGGCGGTTCGGTGGCCAGTTGCGGCTCCGGCTGCGCTACCGGGAGCTGGGCACCGAGTGGTTCGACTACCTGGTCTGCTCGCCGGACGAGTTCGCCGAGCTGGTACGCGGCAGCGGCTGGCGGCTGACCGATGTGGACGACCGCGACGCCCCCTACTACCTGGCCACCCTGCGCCTCGCCGCCTGACCCGACAGAGGGCCCTCATCGAGGACCCTCTGTCGGCGGATCAGACCTGGACGGTCGGGGGCAGCTGCTCCGGCGGGAGGCCGCCATCGCCGTCGACCACCTCGTCGGGGGTGCCGTCCTCGTCGATGTCGACCATGGTGATGTCCACCTTGCCGTCACCGTCGGTGTCGAACTGGAACAGGTCGGCCTTGCCGTCGCCGTCGGTGTCCACCACCCACACGTCGGTCTTGCCGTCGTTGTTGGTGTCGGCGCGCAGCAGGTCGACCCGCTCGTCGCCCCGGGTCTCCACGATCTCGGAGTCGGTGCTGACGCTCTCCGGTGCCTGGCTCATCTCGATGCGGTCCTTCCCTCGGTTGACCCGCCGTACGTACCCGATCGCGCGCTCCCCCACGCATGGGCGGGGTCGTCGCGCTGTCTAGGGTCGCACCATGAGCGAGCGGAGCGGACCGGGCACCCGGGCCGGCGTGGCGGGGACCCCGCGCGCCATCGGGGCGGACAGGGAGGCGTGATGAACGATCGTTTCGTGGTCGTCGGTGCGGGCACGATGGGGCTCGGCATCGCGTACGTGGCGGCCGGGGCCGGACACACCGTCGAGCTGGTCGAGGTGGATCCGGCGCGGGGCACGACAGCGCTGACCCGGCTCGCCGACCTGTGGGAGCGGGCGGTGCAGCGCGGGAAGCTGACCGCCGACGAGGCCGCGGCGAACCGGCAGCGGGTGACGCTGCGCCCGAGCCTCGGCGAGGTCGCCCCCGCTCCGGGGGTGATCGTGGAGGCGGTGCCGGAGCGGCTCGACCTCAAGCGCGCGGTGCTGCGGGACGCCGCCACCCTGAGCCCGGCCCTGCTCGCGAGCAACACGTCGAGCATCGCCATCGGCGAGTTGGCCGTGGGCCTGGACGCGCCCGAGCGTTTCCTCGGCCTGCACTTCTTCAACCCGGTCTGGGCGATGGCGCTGTTGGAGATCGTGGTCGGCCCGGCCACCGCGGAGGAGACCACCGCGGCGGCCGTCGCGCTCGCCGGCCGTCTCGGCAAGGACCCCGTCGTCGTACGCGACCTGCCCGGCTTCGCCACCTCCCGGCTCGGGGTCACCCTCGGGCTGGAGGCGATCCGGATGGTCGCCGATCAGGTGGCCAGCCCGGCCGACATCGACAAGGCGATGGTGCTTGGCTACCGGCACCCGATCGGGCCGCTGGAACTCACCGACCTGGTCGGCCTGGACGTGCGGCTCGACATCGCCCGCACCCTCCAGGCCGCGTACGGTGACCGCTTCGCGCCACCGCAGCTGCTCGTGGAGATGGTGTCCGCCGGGCGGCTGGGCAAGAAGTCGGGGCAGGGCTTCTACCAGTGGCAGGGCGGTGTCAAGCAGTGAGCGGTTTGCGGATCGAGGAGCTGGCGGATCGGCTCGTGGTGACACTGGCCCGGCCGGAGAAGCGCAACGCCATCGACGCCGACCTGATCGGCGAGCTGCACCAGGTCTGCGCCGAGTTGGAGGCGCGCCCCCGACTGCTGCTGTTGACCGGCGGTGCGGAGGGCATCTTCGCCGGTGGCGCCGACATCGGTCAGCTCCGCGAGCGGGGCCGCGCGGACGCCCTCGCGGCGATCAACTCGGCGGCCTTCGCCCGGATCCGGGCGTTGCCGATGCCGAGCGTGGCCGCTGTCGACGGTCCGGCGCTGGGCGGTGGCGCGGAGCTGGCGTACGCCTGCGATTTGCGGGTGTGCACGGCGCGGGCGGTCTTCGGCCAGCCGGAGGTGCGGTTGGGCATCCTGGCCGGTGCTGGCGCGACCCACCGGCTGCCCGCTCTGGTCGGCGAGGGGCGGGCCAAGGAGTTGCTGTTCACGGGCCGGCGGGTGGACGCCGCCGAGGCGCTGCGGATCGGTCTGGTGAACCGGTTGGTGGACGAGCCCGGCGAACTGCTGGCGGTGGCGCACGGGCTGCTGGACGAGATGGCGCAGGGCTCACCGCTGGCGTTGCGGCTCACCAAACTGGCTGTGGACGCACCCGCCGCCGCACATCCGCAGCTCGACCTGGTCAGCCAGGCTGTGCTCTTCGAGGACGAGGAGAAGCACCGCCGCATGACCGATTTCCTGGAGCGCCGCAGAGCCCGCTGACACGGAACGGCCGCACCGGCTCCGAAGCCGGTGCGGCCGTCGCGGTCCGCGGTGGTGCTCAGTGCCGGATCTGCATCCCGGAGTCGGCGACCGCCCGGATCACCTGGGCAGACTCACCGAAACCGATGATGAGTACGGCGTCCGCCCCGAATTCCTTGATCTCCTTCGCGCCGCCGGTGAAGTCCACGGGGGCCGCCTTGGCGTCGGCCGGAGGGTCGTACGTGAGCAGCTTGAGTCGGTCGGCGGGGATGCCGGCCTTCTCCAACTCGTCACGGACGGTGGCCTGGAGGCCCTCACCGTAGGAGTCCTTGCGGGCGACGATGACGATCTTCTGCGATCCGTCGCGGAGGACGACGTCGGCAAGCGCCCGACCCTGCAGGCTGTCCGGCGGGGCGGTGCGGAAGTAGAGGCCTTTGTCCTCGATGTCGGTCAGGCTGGCGTCGGTGTTGCACGGCGAGAAGAGGATCTTGCCAGCCTGGACGACGTCCGGCAGCACCTCCCGGGAGATGCCCGAGGCGCCGGCGCCGATGATGATGCTGACCCCGTCGGCCACGTGCTTGGCCACTGTCGCCTTGGCCACCGCCGTGCTGGTGCCGTCGTCGCCGTCCTTCCACGTCACCGGCTTGCCCAGCGCCCCGCCAGCGGCGTTGATCTCCCTGATCGCCAGCGCCGCGCCGGCCGCCATCGGCGGGTACGCGATCGCCAGGTCACCGGTCTTCGGCAGCAGGCCACCCACGATCAGCGGCTTCTGGTCCTCGTTGCCACCGGGGCGCGGCTTCCTCGCCTTCGGCGGGGTCTTGGTGCTCGCCCCGGACTCGGCGCCCGCGCCGACGAACTCGGTCTTGCCGTCGTTGATCTGCTGGCCGTCGAAGGTCAACGTCGCGTAGCTCGCGGTGGCCGGCTCGCCCTTGTCGGTGAAGCCGGCACGGCTCAGCGAGACGCTGCGGTACTCGATGTCCTGCCCGGCCCGCGCCAGCGTGAGGCAGGTGGCCGGGTCCTCGCAGCGCTGACCATTGTTTGTCACGCCGACGATCTGCTTGGCGATGGCGGCCGGGTCGGTGCTGCCAGCCAGTTGGGCGGCGAGCACACTGATCACCACAGCGTCGTACGTCTCGGCGGAGTACAGGTAGTCCGTCAGCGCCGGATTGACGGACCGTAGCCGGCTCTTGAAGTCGTCGGGCAGCGGGGTGAGTGGCGTGGTCCCCTTCATCCCGTCGACGAGGTCAGCGCGTTCCTTCAACTCCGCTGGGTAGGAGTTGAGCATGTTGCCGTCCGTGCCGTAGAGGCGCACCTGTTGGGCGCTTCCCTCTTCGGCCTTGTCATCCCCGCAAGCGCTTGTGGCGAGCAGGATCGTCGCGCAGGCAGCCAATGTGGCCACCCGCGAGCGGCGTGATACGAGCATGGTCGTCCTTCCTCCGGCGAAGGTCCGCTGCGCACATTAGCGTGCCGGGGCCGGCTGCGGGACCGTGGAGGTGGCGAAATGCGCAGGTCGCTCGCGTCGAACACACAGAGTGACGAAAATGCTGGGCCTTGACCCCCCGTCCTACTGTGCGCTGGGTGACGGACCTACCACAGCAGACGTTCGACGACGCGACCGCCGTGCTCAATTCGGCGCTGGCCGGCGATGGGGAAGCGGTGACAGGTGCGTTCGACGCGGTCGTCGACCGGGCCGGCCTGCCCGGCGCGTACGGGGTCGCCTGGTGTCTGGCGGCGACGATGGTCGGCGACGCCCCGCCGAGCACCGGATGCGCGCTGGACTTCCCGGGTATCGAGCAGGCGGATTACGACACCCGCTGGGTGGCGCGCTTCGTGAGTGCGTACGCCAACCGGGACGTGTCGACCGGGGAGGCCCTGTTCGGCGCGGCCGCCGCCGACGGGCAGCTCTCCGACTGCCTGCTCACGCTCGCCGGCTCGACGATCGCCACCCTGCGCAGCCGCGCCGGCTGACCGCGCCTCGGCGGGCGCGGCGCCCCGCCGGGGTGCCGCGCCCGCACGGACAGCTCAGAAGGCGTGGTACGCGACCAGCGGCTCGTACTCGTAGCGGACGGTTTCGAAGCGGACCCGGAAGTTGACCCCGTCCCGAACGTTTGTCGCCACGGTGATCCAGCCGGAGTTGGCCGGTAGGTAGGTCCAGTAGTTGCAGTTGCCGGTCTTGTCGATGAAGATCACGCAGGCGTCGGTGCCGAACGCGCTGGCGTTGCGCACGTTGATGTCGCGGCACCGGCTTGTGGTGCGGTACGGGCCAGCCTGGCCGCCGTAGCCGCCGGTCTGGAAGAACGAGCGCACCGCCCCGCCGTAACACGTGGCGAGCGGGGCGAAGAGGTTCGGCCCCGAGGTGAAGTCGGTGGAGTCGGCGGCCTGTGCGGCCGGTGCGGCGGCCTGAGTGGCCTGAGCCGCCTGGGCGGGTGCGCCGGTTGCGAGCAGCGCGGCGGCCGTGGCGACGGCGAGCAGTCGTGCGGTCGGGGATGACATGCGTGCCTCCGGAAGCGGTTAACTGACAGTCCGTATTGGACTGTCGAGCTGACCGTGACGATGATACTGATCGATCAATGTGGCCGTGGTCCCAGATCGTCAGCCGTTTGTGATAGCTCTGTGGGCATGTCCGAGGCCATGCTCAGCAAGGTGCGCAAGCTGCTCGCCCAGGCCGAGGACCCGGCCTGCACGCCCGCCGAGTCGGCGGCGTTCACCGCCAAGGCGACGGAGTTGATCGCCCGCTACGGCGTCGACAGGGCGTTGCTCGCCGTACGGGACCCGACCACCGACCCGGTCGGCGACCGGGTGCTCGACATCGTCGCCCCGTACGCCCGGGACAAGGTGGGCCTGCTCGCCGCCGTCGCCGAGCCGCTGCGCTGCCGGTGCGTCCGTCGCCAGCAGGGCAACGGCTTCGCGGTGCACCTCTTCGGCTTCGCCAGCGACCTGGAACGGGTGGACCTGCTCTTCACCTCACTGCTCGTGCAGGCCGCGCACGGTCTGGCGGCCACGGCGGTGCCCGCCGACGACCACCCGGCCGCCTTCCGGCGGTCCTGGCTCGCCGGCTTCGCGGAGGTGATCGGGGGCCGACTCTGGGCGGCCGAGACGGCGGCGGCCGGCGAGTCGGGTGGCCCGTCGGTGGCGCTGGTGCTTGCCGACCGCTCCGACCGGGTGCAGCGGCGACTCACCGAGGAGTACCCGCGACTGCGAACCGCACCGGCGCGCCGGCTCGGCGGTACGGGCTTCGGCTCCGGGGCGGAGGCCGGGAGCCGCGCGCACCTGGGCGGTCGGGGCGTGGATGGCAGCCGGTCCGGCCGACAACTCGGCCGCTGACCGCGGCTCCGGCTCCGGCTCAGGCTCCGGCTCGGGCTCGGGCTCAGGCTCAGGCAGGATCGGCGGGATAGGGGCGGGACACCGTGGCGAGGTAGCGGGTGAGCAACTCGTGCCAGCCCGCCGTGAGCGCCTTGCGGTACCCCTCGGCCGCCTCTCCGTGCCGATCGAAGTGTCGGTGCTCCAGCTCGACGCGGGTCCGTTCGGGCCCGTCGGGAAGGAACAGCACCTCGACCTCGCTCGCCTTCGCCGGGTCCGGCACCGGCACCCGGTCCGGACCGATCTGCCAGGCGAAGACCAGCCGCCGTGGCGGATCCCACGTGAGCACGCGTCCCCAGTCGGCGCGGAAGCCGTACGGGCCGATCTCGTAGAGCATGCCGCCGGCCCGTGGCTCCATGCCCAGCTCGGCGAGGGCCTCCGGACCTGACCACGTGTACTCGGTGACCCACCAATCGGTCAGCTCATCGGTGAAGACCGCGAACGCCCGCTCGGCGGGACCCGGGGCGAGAAGACTGCACCGCAAGGAGAACCGCTCCAGGTCCTGCCGGATGTCGGCCGGATCAGCCATCCCCTGTCCCATAGGCCCGGACCATACCGGCTGATGCCTCGGTGTGCAGCTTCGCGAGGTGCTCTGTTCCAGACAGTGGGTTGCCGAGCCGTCACGGACGGGATGCCCCGCCGGAAAGCGGGTAACCGCGCCGAACGGCCCGGACGACCGGGTCCGCGTACGGGAGCGGGAGAGCATGAGCGAGAACGTGCAGCAGGGGAGTCCGAACCGGGACGTCGACGCCGGGGATCCGGACGTCCTGCTCGACATCCCGAACGTCTCGGTCGACTCGATCCGACTCGTCGTGGACGGGCTCGACGCCGACATCTCGCTGCGCGCCCGGTTGGCCAACCTGCTCCAGCTCGACGCCGGCGTACGGGTCCACCTGCACGGCGTCGAGTTGGACATCGACGGGGTGCACGCCGAGGCGCAGCTGCGGGTACGGCTGGAGCAGTTGGTGACACTCCTGAGCCGGGCACTCGACTCGATCGACAACAACCCGCAGATCATCGAATCCCTCTCCCGGGCGGCCAGCAGCGCGCTCGACGACGTCAACCGCGGTACCGAGCAGTTGACCGCCGCCGGCGCCGCCGGGGTCACCGCCCTGGCACAGCATTCCGGGGTACGCGACGAACTGGCCCGACAGGCGGGCCTGCCAGGCGAACTCGGCGACCAGACGCGAGTACAGCGCGCCCGCCCGGCGGAGCCTCGCCCGGCGGAGTCCCGGCCGGCGGAAGGTCAGCAGGTGGAGTCGCGGTCGGGGGAAGGGCAGCCGCCGGAGTCACGTCTGAAGGGCCGGTGGCCGGTGGATCGGGCCTCCGCGCAGGCGTACCCGACCTCAGCGGGGCAGGGGTCCGAGGGGCAACGGCCGCCTGAGGCCCAGGGCCGGCAGCAACCGGACGGCGGTCCGGGGGCAGACCGGCAGGCACCGGCTGGTTCGTCGACCGGTAAGCCCGCCGATCAGGCCGGTGGCTCGTCACCCTCCGGTCCTGACGAGTCCGGGGTTCAAGGTGGGAATCACGGCCGCCAGGACGGCGGCGGTGGCATGCCCGCCGGGCCAGCCGCCGGCGGTCACGGCAGCGGCAACCAGGCTGGCGGCAGCGACCAGGGCGAGGCTCGTCGGGCCGGCGGTGACCAGGCCGGCGGCGGTCAAGGTGGCGGTGGCGGCCAGGCCGGCGGTGGTCAAGGTGGCGGCGGTCAGGGCGGTGGCGGTCAGGCCGGTGGTGGTCAAGGTGGCGGCGGTCAGGGCGGTGGTGGCCCGGCCGGCGGCGGTCAAGGTGGCGGCGGGCAGAGTGACGACGGGCAGGGCGGTGGCGGTCAGGCCGGCGGTGGTCAAGGCCGTGGTGACCAGCGCGGTGGTGACCAGGGCGACGGTGACCAGGGTGGCGGTGGTGTGTCGGGTGGGGCGTATGCCGCAGCTCAGAGTGCGGCGCAACTCGCCGAGCAGGCCGGGGAGACCCTGCGGCAGGCGGGACGCAGCGTGTGGGAGGCGATCCAGGGCGGGATGGCCCAACACCGTCACCAGGGCCGCCGCGATTAGTGATCACGGCCGGCGCAGGCCGTCGAGCTCCCTGGGACGCGGTGATCGACTCGGTTTCGGCGAAATCGCGGTATCCCGGTCGCTGCGATACCGCGATTTCACCGAACCCGAGTGGATCAAGGAGCGGGCGGGCCGGGCGATCACGGCGCGGGTAGAAAAAAGCAGAACGCCGACCGCGTTTCCGCTGATCGGCGCTCCTGTAGCCCGGCGAAAGGCTATGTGGCCAGGGGCGGGGTCGAACCGCCGACCTTCCGATTTTCAGTCGGACGCTCGTACCAACTGAGCTACCTGGCCGTGTTGCTCGGATCATGCTACCTGCCAACCGGACGAACCGCCGGCAGGGTTGCCTGCTCCGATACGCAGAACGCCGCGCGGGGCGCGGCGTCAGCGCTGCGGTCCTGACGGGACTTGAACCCGCGACCTCCGCCTTGACAGGGCGGCGAGCACTCCAACTGCTCCACAGGACCTAGCTTGTGTTGCTCCGGCTTGCGCCGGTCGTGCCCCCAACGGGATTCGAACCCGTGCTACCGCCTTGAAAGGGCGGCGTCCTGGGCCGCTAGACGATGAGGGCGGCCCCGCCATCATTGCACATTCGCAACGTCAAGCGGACTTGCTCCCATCCGGCCCCGCCGGAGGCTTGGAAAGCATACGTGATGCCTGGCTGGTCAACAAAATCGGTATCGCCGGAGCCGTTGTGAACCGCATAACCGCAGGTCAGAGCCCCCATCTAGCGAAGTCGGGTGATGCCGAAGCGGTGCTTCAGGTCGGCGATCAGGCCCGGGCAGGCGGCGAGCGTCGCGCCCCGGTCACCGCCCCCGTCGTGCAGCAGCACGATGGAGCCGGGACGTGCGGCGTTGTGGACCCGCCTGGCGATCGTGGCGGCGGTCGGCTTGTCCCAGTCCTGCGGGTCGACGGCCCAGTGCAGCGGGTGCATGCCGAGATCCTTCGCCACGGCCAGGACCTCGGGTGTCCACCGACCACCGGGTTGCCGGTAGAAGGACACCGGTGTGCCCGGTGAGGCCGCCTGGATGGCCTTGTTGGTGCGGACCAGGTCGGCCCTGATGTCGGCCGCCGGTCGGCGGGCGAGGTCGAGGTCGTGCCGCCAACTGTGGTTGCAGAGCTGATGCCCCTCCCGGACGATCCGTCGGATCAACTCCGGGTGTCGCTGGGCTTCGAGGCCGACGACGCAGAAGGTGGCCGTCACGTGGGCCGCCCGCAGCTGGTCGAGCACCTTCGGGGTCCAGGCCGGGCTGGGCCCGTCGTCGAAGGTCAACGCCACGGGGCGTACGCCTGTGGTGCGCCGTAGCCCGGTGGGGAGCTTCGCCGGCAGCGGTCGCAGGGGCGGCTTCGGCGCCTTGGTGTGGGTGGGGCTCGGCTTCGGGGTGGGCGTCGGGGTGGGCGGGGTGGTCGACTCGACGGGTTGCGGCCCGCCAGCGGCGTGGACGGTGCTGTCTGGCTGAGCGCAACCGGACAAGACCAGCACCACGGCGAGGACGGACGCCAGGGCGGCGCGGGCTTGCATTTGTTCGCTCCCGGGGGTCGGGGCAGGCGGACGTCCCGACGGTAGTGGAAGCGGTCCAGGGACCGACAGGCCGGTCAGGCTTCCCGCGACTGGTCCAGCGAGTCACGGACCGCCACCGCGAGGGAGACCGCCTCGGCCAGATCGACAGGCCGGACCACCCCGGCGGGGAGCGCGTCGGCCCGCCAGCCCGGGCCGGCGGCGAGGATCAGCAGCGGGCGGCGGGGTGCCGCGAGCAGCGCGCTGAGCTGGGCCGGGTCGGCGGTGGGTCGGGTGTGGGACCAGAGCACCACGGCCGCCGGACCGGTGCGGTTGACCGCCTCGACGAGGGCGGCCACCGGCACGCGGGCACCCAACATCCGGTAGCTCACCCCGGCCTCGGCGAGCGCGGCGGCCAACGCTTCCAGGGGAAGGGTGTGCTGCTCCTCATCGGCGCAGGAGAGCAGGATCCGGGCGGGGCCGCTGGGCGCTTTGGCCTGGCTGGCTGCGGCGAAGGCCTCCGACACGCACCGGGAGACCAGGTGTTCGACCTCGATCAGGCCGGCGGTGGTGGCGTGCCGGTCACCGATGCCGGCGAGCACGGGGCGTAGCAGGGTCTCCCAGGTGGCGACGACGCCGCTGGCGGCGATCGTGTGCGCGATGGTCTCGTTGATCGCCGCCGCGTCCAGGCGCATGGCGGCGCGGGCCAGGCCCCGGGCGGCCGGGCCGGCGCGGCCCACCGGGATGGCGCCCCCGCCGTCGCGTCCGGGCGGGCGGATCCGGCTCCGGGTGACGGTGTCCACGGACGTACGGTCCGGTGCCTGTCGCGCCCACCGGGCCGCCTCGGCGGGGCTCACGCCCTCTGCGGTCAACCGCCGCATGGTTTCCAGACGGGCCAGGTCGGAGGGGGTGTAGCGGCGGTGGTGGCCGGGCACGTGCTCGCTGGGCCCGAGCCCGTAGCGCTGGTGCCAGGTGCGCAGCGTGGTGACCGCGACCCCCAGCCGGCGCGCGACGGCGCCCGCGCTCAGCGCCTCATCGGCCACCCGACCGCTCCGCCGCGTCATCCGCCGACGATCCGGGCGGGATCATGGTCGAGCCGGGGGCGCCCGACGGAGCACCCGAGGGGCGCAGCAGACGGTTCACCACCCCGCCCAGCCAGGGTGCGTACGACCGGGGGTCGCGGTCGAGTTCGACCTCCAGGGCGGCCGGGTCGGCCCAGCGCAGCTCGGCCACCTCGTCCGGGTCGGGGCGCAGCGGCGCGGCGGGCAGGAACTCGCCGCGCAGCACGTGGTCGTACTCGAACTCGACCCGACCGGTGGTCGGGTCCTCGGCGTAGTAGACGTAGACGCCGACCTCGGTCAGCTCGACCGGGCCGGTGCCCAGCTCCTCCTTCAGCCGTCGGTTGGCCGCTTCGGCAAGCGATTCGCCGGGTCGGGGGTGGCCGCAGCAGGAGTTGGCCCAGCGCAATGGGAAACGGGTCTTGACCGCGGCCCGTCGTTGCAGCAGCACCTGGCCGTCCGGGTCGATCAGGAGCACCGAGAAGGCCCGGTGCAGTTGCCCCGGCGGTTGGTGGGCGGCGGCGACTGTGGTGTCGCCGTGGGCCCGGCCCGCGTCGTCGACGAGTTCGACGAGGTGATCCTCGCGACTGGTCATCGGCCTTCTCCGGTGATCCGACCGGCGGCCAGCTTTCCGGAGATCAACACCATCGGCACGCCCACACCGGGCTGGGTGCCGGAGCCGACGAAGACCACGTTCGACAGGTCGCGGTGCAGGTTCGACGGGCGGAACGGTCCGGTCTGGAAGAGGGTGTGCGCGGCGGCGAACGGGGTGCCGGCGGCCATCCCCTGCTCGGCCCACTCGGCGGGGGTGATCGCCTGCAACACCTCGACCCCGGCGCCGAAGCCGACGTACCCGCGCTCCTCCAGAGTGCCGATCAGTTGGTCGCCGTAGCGCCTGGTCAGGTCGCCCCGCCACTCGAACGGCGCCCGGTCGAGGTTGGGCACGGGCGCGAGCACGTAGTAGGTGTGCCGATCGGGTGGGGCCACCGACGGGTCGGTCCGGCTGGGGTTGGTCACCAGCAGCGACGGATCGGTCATCAGCTCACCCCTGCGGATGACCTCATCGAAGGTGCCCTTCCACGCGCGTCCGAAGTGGATGTTGTGGTGGGCGATCTTCGCATATCCCTGCCGCGAGCCGACGTGCAGGACGACGCAGGAGGGTGAGTAGGTGAGGCGTCGCGCGGGCGCGGCGGGGAGCAGGTCCCGGTAGGCGACCGGTAGGTCCGGGTTGAGCACCACGACGTCCGCCGGCACGAGCTCGCCGTCGGCGGTGAGCACGCCTGTGGCCCGCCCGTTCGCGGTCTGGACCCGGGTCACTGTCGTGTCGTACCGGATCTGCACGCCGTGCTTCTCGGCCGCGCCGGCCATCGCCCGGGAGACCGCGTGGATGCCGCCGCGGGGGAAGTAGACCCCGGCCACCGAGTCGAGGTACGCGATGACCGCGTAGATGGCCAGCGCGTCGTGCGGGGCGAGCCCGGCGTACATCGCCTGGAAGGAGAAGATCCGCTGGGTGCGCGGGTCCCGGAAGAACTGGTTGATCTTCGTCTGGAGGCGGCGGAAGGCCCCACCGGTGAGCAGCTTCAGCAGGTTGCCGGTGATGAGGTCGGTGGGCGCGTCCAGGTTGCGCTCGATGAAGTCGGCCCGTTCCAGCCGCCACAGCTCCCGGGCGTAGTCGACGAAGCGCAGATAGCCGTCGGCCTCCCGTGGTCCGCAGACCCGGGAGATCTCGGCCGCCATCCGCGTGGTGTCGGTGAGCACGTCGAGGGTCGAGCCGTCCGGGTAGTACGCCCGGTAGGCCGGGTCGAGAGGCGTCAGGTCGAGCCAGTCGTGCAGCTCCTCGCCGACCGCCCCGAGCGCCTCGGCGATGAGGTCGGGCATCGTGAGCACGGTCGGGCCGGTGTCGAACTCGTAGCCGTCCACGGAGAGCCGGCCCGCGCGCCCGCCGGGGACCGGCTCGCGCTCCAGCACCGTCACCTGGCGGCCGCTGCCGGCCAGGTGCAGTGCGCAGGCGAGCCCACCCAGCCCGGCGCCGACGACCACCACCCGGTCCGTCCGTCCCGTCACCGTCCGCACGTGACCACCTCCTCGAAAAGATCGCTCATCAGGCCCGCCGGCTGGTGGCGGCGGTGGCCAACCCGGTCAGCGCGGTACGCGCCGTCCGGTCCACGGGTGCGCTGTCGAGCGCGGCCAGGGCGTCACCCACCCGCTCGGCGATCATCCGCTCCACCCGGGCCACCGCGCCGGTCTCGGCGACCAGGGCGGCCAGCCGCTCGACCGGCTCGCCGTCGGCCTGCTCCAGGGCCTTGAGCTGGCCGGGCGTGGCCAGCTGTCGCGCCAGCATGAGCAGCGTGGTCGGCTTGCCGGTGCGCAGGTCGTCGCCGGCCGGCTTGCCGGTCGCCGCCGGGTCGCCGTAGACGCCGAGCAGGTCGTCGCGGAGTTGGAACGCCTCGCCGACGGCCAGGCCATAGCGGGTGTACGCGGTGACGAGCGCGGCGTCCGCGGTCACCCCGGCCAGGCAGCCGCCGAAGAGCAGCGGTCGCTGGACCGTGTAGCTGGCGGTCTTGTAGCGGGCCACGCGCAGGGCCCGGTCGACGGACCAGCTGGTCGGGTCGTTCTCGCCGAGCACGTCCAGGTACTGACCGGCGACGGTCTCGACGCGCATCTGGTCGTAGCAGCGGCGGACCTCGAACAGCCGGGCCGGGGTGATGGTGGCGCGGGCGAGCAGCTTGTCGGCCCAGACCATGCAGAGGTCGCCGATGAGTACGGCGCCCGCCTCGCCGAAGCGGTCGGGGTCGCCCCGATGGCCGGCGGCGACGTGCTGCGCGGCGAGCGCGACGTGTGCGGTGGGCCGGCCCCGGCGGGTGGTGGAGGAGTCCATCACGTCGTCGTGCACCAGCGCGAAGGTGTGCAGCAGTTCGAGCGCGGCCAGCGCGGGCAGGACCGGTGGGAGGGGCTCGGTGCCGCCGACAGCCCCGCGCCAGCCCCAGTAGGCGAACGTGGAGCGGATCCGCTTGCCGCCGACAAGCACGGCCTCGCGTGCGGCGGACGCGAAGCCGCCCATGGCCGCGTCGATCTCGGTGAGTGTGTCGACCTCGGCGGTGAGGAAGGTGGAGAGGGTCTCGTCGACCGCCGTGATCAGGTCCTGGGTGTACGCGGCCAGGACGGCGCGGACGGGGTCGTCCCTGTCGCCCTGGGCCGCCGGCGCCACACGGGTCGCGTTGCCCGCTACTGCGTCGTTGGCCATGTGGGCGAGCGTACCCTAGGGTACGAGTTGCGTCGATTGGTGCGTCGATAATTGAGGAGGGCCGGTGGAAACGGATCTCACCGCTGCCTATGACCGGTGCCGTGAGCTGCACAAACGGCACGGGCGTACCTACTATCTCGCCACCCGGCTCCTTCCCGCGTGGAAACGACGACATGTGCACGCCCTCTACGGATTCACGCGGTACGCCGACGAGATCGTCGACCGCACCGAGGACCTGCCGCCGGCCGAGCGGGCCGCCCGTCTCGACGACTGGGCCAGCCGTTTCGTGGCCGGTCTGCGCGGTGCGCCTGTCGACGACCCGCTGCTGCCGGCGGTGCTGCACACGATCGCCATCTTCGATCTCGACCGGGACGACTTTGCGTCGTTTCTGAAGAGCATGGCGATGGACCTGACCGTCACCTCGTACGCGACCTACGACCACCTGCTCGACTACATGGAGGGCTCGGCGGCGGTGATCGGCACGATGATGCTGCCGATCCTAGGCAGCAGCGATCCGGCGGCGGCTCGTGAGCCGGCCCGGCAGCTCGGCTTCGCCTTCCAGCTCACCAACTTCATCCGCGACGTCGCCGAGGACCTGGACCGGGGTCGCACCTACCTGCCCGACGAGGACCTGGCGAAGTTCGGCGTCACCCGCGACGAGCTGGCCGAGGCCAGCGCCCGCGGACGTGGGACGCCCCGGACGCGTGAGCTGATCGAGTACGAGGTGACCCGGGCCCAGGCGCACTACGCCGCGGCCGCGCCCGGCATCACCATGCTCGCGCCGGCGTCGCAGGCGTGCATGCGCACCGCGTACGCGCTCTACGGCGGCATCCTCGACGAGGTGGCCGCACAGGACTACGACGTCTTCACCCGCCGGGCTCTGGTGCCGCAGCGGCGGCGGATGGCGGTGGCCGCCCGCGCTCTGCTCACCTCGACGGGTACCCCGGTCACGATCCCCGGGCCGACGGTCCAGCCGGCGGCCCGGTGACGGCGGGCACCGCGATCGTGCTCTTCACCCGCGACCTGCGGGTGCACGACCACCCGGCGCTGGCCACCACCTGCGCGGCGTTCGACCGGGTGGTGCCGCTGTACGTGCTCGACCCGGCGCTGGCCGGCCTGTCGGCCAACCGCACCCGGTTCCTGCACCAGGCGCTCCTCGACCTGCGCGACGCGCTGCGCGAGCGCGGCGGTGACCTGGTGGTGCGGCGCGGCGACCCGGTGGCCGAGACGATCCGATTGGCCGGCGAGGTCGGCGCGACAGCCGTGGCGCTCTCCGCCGACGTCAGCCACTACGCCCGTCGGCGCGAGCGGCGACTGCGCGCCGAGTGCGAGCGGCACCGGTTGCGCCTGCGGCTCTTTCCAGGGCTGACCGTGGTCGAGCCGGGCGCGTTGCGTCCCGGGGGCGGAGGCGAGCACTACCGGGTGTTCAGCCCGTACCACCGGGCGTGGGCTGCCGCTCGGTGGCGCGACGAGTTGGCAGCGCCCCGCCGGATCGCGCTTCCCGACGGGGTGCGCGTGGGTCGGGTGCCGACGCCGCCGGCCGGGGAGTCACCGGACGCCGCCACCGGCGGCGAGCGGATCGCCCGCCAGCGGCTCACCGACTGGCTGCCCGAGCTGGGCCGGTACGACGACCAGCACGACGACATGGCCGGCGACGACACCTCCCGACTCAGCCCGTACCTGCGTTTCGGCTGCGTGTCCCCGTTGACGGTGGCCAACCGTGCCGGCGACCGGTCCGGGCCCTTCGTTCGGCAGGTCTGCTGGCGCGACTTCTACTACCAGGTCACCGCCGCGTTTCCGGAGATCTCGACGGCCGCCTACCGGCGGGGCGCCACCGAGCAGTGGCGCTACGACGACGACGCCCTGGCGGCCTGGGCCGAGGGGCGGACCGGGATGCCTGTCGTCGACGCCGGGATGCGGCAGATGCGGGCGCAGGGTTGGCAGCACAACCGGGCGCGACTGATCACCGCCGGCTACCTGACCAAGCACCTGGGCCAGGACTGGCGGGGCGGTGTCGCTGTCTTCTTCCGCTGGCTGCTCGACGGGGACGTGGCAAACAACTCGGGCAACTGGCAGTGGGTCGCCGGCACCGGCAACGACACCAAGCCGTACCGGGGTTTCAACCCGGTCCGGCAGGCCGAGCGGTACGATCCGGCAGGCGACTACGTGCGTCGCTGGGTGCCGGAGCTGTCGGCGGTGTCGGGAAAGGCGATCCACCAGCCGTGGAAGCTGCCCGAGGCCGTCCGCCGCACGCTTGACTATCCGCCGCCGCTCGCGGTGCCCGGCACCGACCCGGTCTGGCTGCGCTGATCAGAGGCAGGAGTGGACCGCCTCGGCCAGTTCGTCGACGCGGTCGTGGTCGGCGAGCCGCCCGGTGGCGTACGCGATGGTGTAGCCGCGTTCGGGGTCGGCCCACGCGCTGCTGCCGCCGAGTCCGCCCATGCCCCAACTGCCGTCTGGCTCCCACTGCATGCCCAGCGTCCACCGGACCTGGCGGTCCAGCAGCACGTCCGTGCCGTCGTACTGGACCCGTGTCGCCTCGGCCACCAGTTCGGGGCTGAACAGCCGTACGCCGTCGAGGACGCCACCGGCGAGCAGGCCGGCGTAGAGCCGGGCCAGACCGTCGGCGGTGGCGTGCAGGTTGACCGCCGGCATCTCGGCGCCCCGCCACAGCGGGCTGTTCAGCACGGCCAGGTCCAGTCCGCCGGCCGGATTGCCCATCGCCCGTGCCCGCAGCGAGCCGGGTTCGCCGAGCTTCCGGATCGGCCACTGCGGGTCGCCGTAACGCAGGTCGGCGCAGCGGCGTTGGTCGGCGTCGGCCAGCCCGAAGCCGAGGTCGAGCTGCCACGGACCGGCGATCTCGTCGGCCAGGAAGCGGCCCACGCCGCGGCCGTCGACCCGGCGGACCAGCTCGCCCACCAGGTGCCCGTACGTCCAGGCGTGCTCCGCGGCAAGCGACCCCGGCGTCCACTCGGGGTCGGCGGCCGCCAGGTCGCCGGCGAGCAGCGCCCAGTCGGTGACCGCGGTGGCCGGTCGGGGCACCGGAAAGGCCGGCAGCCCGGCGGTGTGCGACAACGCCTGACGGACGGTCGCCGGGGTACGGAACTCCGGCCAGTACCTCTCGACGGGTGCGTCCAGATCGACCAGCCCTCGGTCGACGAGCAGCAGCAGGCAGAGCGCGACCACCGGCTTGCCCACCGAGTAGACGTTGACAAGCGTGTCCGGCCGCCACGGCTCGCCGGACGGCCCGTCGCCGCTCCGCGAGCCGCCGATCAGGTCGAGGACCGGTCGGCCGTCGTACCAGACGGTGAGGCTGGCGCCGGACTCCCGGCCGGAGGCGAGGAGGTCGTGGAAGCAGTCCCGGACGGGTTCGAAGCGTGCGTGCATCGGATCACCGTAGGCGGTGGGGCGGACTGACGGTGCGGACTTTTCCGGACCCCGGTGGTCGGGGCGAGGCCGCTGGGGGATGCTGTTCCGATGGCGGAGCCGGAGCTGGTTGATGTGGTCGTGGTGGGGCTCGGGGTCGGCGGCGAGGAGGTGGCCGAGCGGCTCGCCGAGGCGGGCCTGAGCGTCGTCGGCATCGAACGGGACCTCGTCGGCGGCGAGTGCCCGTACTGGGGCTGCATCCCGAGCAAGATGATGATCAGAGCGGCGAACGCGCTGGCCGAGGCGCGTCGGGTCGACGGGCTCGCGGGCACGGCGCAGGTTCGTCCGGACTGGGCGCCGGTGGCGAAGCGCATCCGCGAGGAGGCCACCGACACCTGGGACGACAAGGTCGCGGTCGAGCGGTTCACCGGCAAGGGCGGCCGGTTCGTCCGGGGCAGTGGCCGGCTCGACGGCCCGGGGCGTGTCCGGGTCGGTGATCAGGTGTTCCAGGCCCGGCACGGCGTCGTCCTGGGCACCGGCACCCGGGCGTCGGTGCCGCCGATCGACGGCCTGGCCGGCACGCCGTACTGGACCAACCACCAGGCGATCGAGGTCGAGCAGCTGCCGGAGTCGTTGCTGGTGCTCGGTGGCGGCGCGATCGGGCTGGAGCTGGCCCAGGTCTTCGCGCGCTTCGGCGTCCGCGTCACGGTCGTGGAGGCGCTGGACCGGGTGCTGGCCGTCGAGGAGCCGGAGGCGTCCGAGGTGGCCGCCGCGGCGCTGCGCGCCGACGACGTCGAGATCCACACCGGCGTACGGGCCGAACGCGTCGCGCACGACGGCGACCGGTTCACCCTGCACGGCGTCGGGGGCGCGCAGTTCACCGCCGAGCGACTGCTCGTGGTGACCGGCCGTCGGGCGCATCTGGAGGAGTTGGGGCTGGACACCGTGGGTGTGGACGCCAGCCAGCGTTATCTGCCGGTGGACGACAGGCTGCACGTCACGGACGGCATCTGGGCGGTGGGTGACCTGACGGGGCAGGGCGCGTTCACCCACATCGCCATGTACCAGGCGGGGATCGTGGTGGCCGACCTGCTGGCCCACGCTCGGGAGGCGACGGCGGGGGCCGACGCCAGCGGCACCGCAAGTGTCGTCGGCGGTGCGATGGGCGCTTCCAGTTCGCTTGCCGCCAGCGGGTCGAGTGGGTCGGCCGGCACCGTGCCGCGCGCCGACTACCGCGCGCTGCCGCGGGTGACCTTCACCGATCCCGAGGTCGGGGCGGTCGGGCTGACCGAGCAGCAGGCCCGTGAGCGCGGCATCAACGTGCAGGTCGGTTTCACCAAGCTGGGCAGCTCGACGCGGGGGTGGATTCACCGCGTCGGTGACGAGGGGTTCATCAAGCTCGTCGCGGACGCCGACCAGGGCGTGCTGATCGGCGCGACGTCGGTCGGCCCGGCCGGCGGTGAGGTGTTGTCCGCGCTTGTGGTGGCTGTGCACGCGGCAGTGCCGCTGAGTCAACTTCGGCACATGATCTACGCGTACCCGACGTTCCACCGGGCCATCGAGGACGCGCTGCGTAACCTGTCCTGACGACGCGGAACGGCGACAAGCCGTGACAAGCTGACAGCAAGATTTGCCCGTCCGGCTGTTCATTTCTTTCATTCTGGTGACGTACGATTGCGGCCGTGACCAAGCGGTTGACCGAAGTTGCCAAGAAGGCGGGCGTCAGCGAGGCCACCGTCAGCCGGGTGCTCAACGGCCGGGACGGTGTCTCCGAGACGACCCGGACAGCGGTGCTGACCGCGCTCGACGTGCTCGGCTACGAGCGGCCGACCAAGCTGCGCGGCGAGCGTGCCCGGCTGGTCGGGCTGGTGCTGCCGGAGTTGCAGAACCCGATCTTCCCGGCGCTCGCCGAGGTGGTCACCGGCACCCTCGCCCAGCGGGGCTACACCCCGGCGCTCTGCGCCCGCACCATCGGCGGCGTGTCCGAGATGGACTACGTGGAGATGCTGCTCGACCACCAGGTCTCCGGCGTGATCTTCGCGGGTGGCTCGTACGCCCTCACCGACGCCCGGCACGACCACTACCGGCGGCTGACCGACCGGGGCCTTCCGGTGGTCCTGGTCAACGCCGGTGTGGACGAGTTGGGCTTTCCGCGGGTCTCCACCGACGACGCGGTGGCGGTGGAGCAGGCGTACGGGCACCTGCGCTCGCTCGGCCACGAGCGGATCGGGATGGTGCTCGGCCCGGAGGGGCACGTGCCGTCCCGTCGCAAGCTGGACGCGATGGTGCAGGTGGCGGGCTGGAACGAGGCCGACGCCGAGTGCGTCGAGCGTTCCAGCTTCTCGATGGAGGGTGCGCGGGTCGCCGCGACGAAGCTCGTCGAGCGTGGGGTTACCGGCATCATCTGCGCCAGTGACGTGCTGGCCCTGGGCACCATTCGGGCCGCCCGGCGGCTGGGTCGCGCGGTGCCGACGGACATCTCGGTGGTGGGCTTCGACGACTCCGCGTTCATGACCTGCACCGACCCGCCGCTGACCACCGTGCGGCAGCCGATCGAGACGATGGGGCAGGCTGCGGTGGACCTGCTGGTAACCCAGATCGAGGGTGCCGGCGTCCTGCATGACGAGCTGCTGTTCGAGCCGGAGCTGGTGGTTCGCGGCTCCACCGCGCCCGCCCCCGGCCGCTGAGCGTGACCCTGCCGTACTGACCGACAGCCTCCACCGGCCGTCGACCGCTTCCCGCGGTCGGCGGCCGGTTTTTTCGTGGTCGCCACAGAGCGCCGCCACTGCTGGACCAGATGGGGTCGAAGGCCGGCAAAACCGTCGTAAAACGCGTTCTTGTCGGTGTCTGCCGTAAGGATGTCGAGTCTTTTCAGAACACAGTCGACACCTTGCTGAAATGAGTCGTCCTCGTTACAGTGACTCCACTCACACCTGGCTCCGGCGCAGCTACAGGGCGTCAGGTCGCATCACCGCAGATCACGCACCTCATGGAGACACCCGTTCCCGAAGGGATGGACAGATGTCCGTACCGCAATACCGAAGGGCTGCGGCGCTGGCGCTCGTGGCCGGCCTGGGGTTCAGCCTCACGGCATGCTCCACGAAGAGCGACGACAAGGGCGCGACCGCCGGCGGCAAGGTCACCATCACGGTCGACTGCCAGCCGGTCGGCGCCCAGAAAGAGCTGTTGAAGAACTGGAACGACGACGTCGTCGAGTTCCAGAAGCAGAACCCGGACATCGTCGTCAAGAGCGTGAGCGTCGGCGAGCAGTGCAACAACCCGCCGGACTTCACCGCCCGCCTCGCCGGCGGCACCGTGACCGACGTGTTCTACGGGTACATGACCGATCTCCAGCAGGTGCTCGACTCCGGTCAGGCCATGGACATCACCGGGATCGTCAACAAGGACACCATCCCCACCTGGGACAGCGTCGACCCGGCGCTCAAGGAGGCCTTCACCGACGGCGGCAAGCTCTACGCCGTCCCGGTGAAGAACTACTCGATGGGCCTGGTCTACAACAAGGTCCTGTTCCAGCAGGCCGGCCTGGACGTCAACAACCCGCCCAAGACCTGGGCCGAGGTCCGGGCCGCCGCCAAGAAGATCTCCGCCCTCGGCAACGGCATCGCCGGCTACTCCGAGTACAGCGCCGGCAACACCGGCGGCTGGCACTTCACCTCGCTGCTTTACTCGCAGGGTGGCCAGGTGCTGACCCCGGACGGCAAGAAGGCCGACTTCAACAACGCGATGGGCAAGCAGGTCCTGCAGAACATCAAGGACATGCGGTACGGCGACAACAGCATGGGTTCCCGTCAGCTGCTCCAGTGGGGTGACCTGCTGACCAACGCCGGCGCGGGCAAGGTCGGCATGTTCATCGGCGCGCCGGACGCCACCCAGGCGATCGTCAGCCAGTTCCAGGGCAAGTTCCAGGACTGGGCGATGGCTCCGCTGCCCGGTCAGGACGGCGCGGCGAAGGGAACGCTCGGCGGCGGCGAGGGCTACTTCTTCAAGAAGGACCTCTCTCCGGAGCAGGTCAAGGCCGGTCTGAAGTGGATCGCCTACCAGAAGCTCACGCCGGGCAAGGGCCAGTTCGACTACGTCCGGGCCAAGCCGCAGAACTACCCGGTGGGCCTGCCCCAGCCGCTGCTGTTCGCCAACGGCAGCGAGGCGCAGAAGCAGGAACTCGAGCTGCGCAAGGCGAACGCGAACGTCGACACCGCCAACTTCGCGATCTTCGAGGCGACCCCGGTGCCGATCAAGGGTGAGCCGCGCAACGCGCAGGCGATCTACGCGGTCCTCGACGCCGCGATGTCCGGGGTGCTGACGAACCCGAACGCCAACATCGACGCGCTGCTCAAGACGGCCGAAGAGAAGGTCAACCAGCTCCTGGCCGCCGAGAAGTGACAGGCAGGTGTGGGGGCCGGCCCGACGGCCCCCACACCCCGCGTCGCACCGTCCGCGTCACTGACTTCCGCAGGAGTTGCCTTGGCGATCACCGCCGTCCCCCAGGCCCCCAGGAAACCGGGTCGCCCGATGTCGCCGTACGCGACAGGGCCGCAGCGCACCAGCCTCGGCCGCAAGGTACGGGACAACCTCACCGGACACGCGTTCCTGATCGGCGCCGTGCTCTGCTTCGTGGTCTTCTCCTGGTACCCGATGATCCGCGGCATCGTCATGAGCTTCCAGCGGACCAGGCGCGGCGAGACGACCTGGGTCGGCTGGGACAACTACTCCCGTCTCATCGCCGACCCCAGCTTCTGGCCCGCCTGGAAGAACACGCTCTACTTCACGGTGCTCGCGCTCGTACTCGGGTACGCGGTGCCGTTCTTCGTGGCGATCCTGCTCAACGAGTTCCGCCACGCCAAGGGCTACCTCCGCGTCCTGGTCTACCTGCCGGTCATGCTGCCGCCGGCCTCGGCGCTGTTCCTCTTCAAGTTCTACGCGTACGACCCCAGTGAGGCCGGGCTGTTCAACGCGATCCTCAAGGCGCTGCACCTGCCGACGTCGCAGTGGATGCAGTCGCCGGACATGACGATGCCGGCCATGGTGATCGCGTCCACCTGGATGAACATGGGCGGCGCGGTGCTGATCTACCTGGCGTCGTTGCAGAACATCCCCGGTGAGCTGTACGAGGCGGCGGAGCTCGACGGCGCCGGGATCTGGCGGCGCATCCGACACGTGACGATCCCGCAGACCCGGCTGATCCTCGCGCTCCTGGCGATGCTGCAGATCGTCGCCACGATGCAGCTCTTCATCGAGCCGCTGATCCTCGCCAACGGCGCGGGCGCGGAGGACTCCGCGACCTCGGTGGCGTACCTCATCTACCAGCACGGGTTCTTCCAGAACGACCTCAACGGCGCCGCCGCGCTCGGCGTGATCATGCTCGTCGTGCTGGCCGGCTTCTCCGCCGTGTACGTGCGGCTGACTGCGAAACAGGACTAGGACGGCGAGGAATGGCACAGGATTCCGGAACCCGGACCCTCATCTCCCAATCCCAGCTCAGCCGGGGGCGCGGCAAGGTCATCTACTGGACGCTGCTGATCGTCGTCGTGGCGGGGTTCACGCTCGTCTTCCTCGGGCCGCTCTACTGGATGGTCACCGGCGCGCTCAAGTCCGGCCAGGAGATCGCGCAGACCCCGCCGTCGCTGTTCCCGAAGGACCCGCAGCCGCAGAACTACATCGACGCGTGGAACAACCTGGCCCTCGCCAAGCTGCTGTTCAACACGTTCTACTACGCCATCGGGGCGGTGCTGTTCCAACTCGTCCTCGACAGCGCCGCCGCGTACTCGCTGTCCAAGCTGCGACCGATCTTCGGCAACGTGATCCTCGGCCTGATGCTGGGGACGCTGATGATCCCGGCGATGGTCCTCATCGTCCCGCAGTACGTGACGGTGCTCGACCTGCCGATCCTGCACATCAACCTGCTCGACTCGCCGTTCGCGATCTGGCTGCCGATGGTCGCGAACGCGTTCAACATCTTCCTGTTGAAGCGGTTCTTCGACTCGATCCCGGAGGAGCTGATGGCCGCCGCCCTGATGGACGGGGCGTCGTCGCTGCGCACGCTCTGGTCGATCATCCTGCCGCTGTCGCGTCCCATCCTCGGCGTCGTGTCGATCTTCGCGGTGACGGCGGTGTGGAAGGACTTCCTCTGGCCGAAGCTGGTCATGCCGTCGCCCGAGACTCGGACGGTGAGCGTCGGCATCTACACCTTCGCGGGTGGCACCCCGATGAACGTGGTGATCGCCGCGTCGGTGATCGCCGCCATCCCGACTGTCATCATCTTCCTGATCTTCCAGCGGAACATCATGTCCGGTCTGACCACGGGCAGCATCAAGGGATAGCCCACGACCGCAGTCACCCCGCGCGGCGAACAACGACCGTTCGCCCCGACACATAACCAGGTCCGGCGAACCCGCCGACGTACTGACGCAGAAAGCAGGTGCTCGTGTCCACAGCTGACAGAAGTCCGTGGTGGCGTGGAGCCGTGATCTACCAGGTGTATCCCCGGAGCTTCGCCGACGGCAACGGCGACGGCATCGGTGACATCGCCGGCATCCGGTCCCGGCTGAACCACCTGTCCGCGCTCGGCGTCGACGCGATCTGGTTCAGTCCCTGGTACCCGTCGCCGATGGCCGACGCCGGCTACGACGTCTCCGACTACCGCGACATCGACCCGGTCTTCGGCACCCTGGGCGAGGTCGAGGCGCTGATTGCGGAGGCGCACGACCTCGGCATCCGGACCATCGTCGACGTGGTGCCCAACCACTGCTCGGACGCGCACCCGTGGTTCCAGGCCGCGCTTGCCGGCGGCCCGGGAGCGCCCGAGCGGGACCTGTTCTGGTTCCGTCCCGGCCGGGGCCCCAACGGCGACGAGCGGCCCACCGACTGGGTCGGCGAGTTCGGCGGCGAGACCTGGACCCGCACCACCAACCCGGACGGCACGCCCGGCGACTGGTACCTGCACCTGTTCGCCCCGCAGCAGCCCGACTTCAACTGGGAACACCCCCGGGTGCGGGCCGAATTCGAGGACATCCTGCGGTTCTGGTTCGACCGTGGCGTGGACGGCATCCGGATCGACTCGGCCGGTCTGCTGGTGAAGGACGGAGAGCTGCCGGAGGTTCGACCCGACCACCAGCACCCGTTCCACGACCTCGACGGGGTGCACGACATCTACCGGGGCTGGCGGCGGGTCGCCGACTCCTACCCGGGCGAGCGGGCGCTGATCGGTGAGGTGTGGTTGCCGGACCGGCAGCGGTTCGCCAACTACCTGCGCCCGGACGAGCTGCACGCCGCGTTCAACTTCGACTTCCTGGGCTGCGCCTGGGACGCCGCCGCGCTGCGGGAGAGCATCGACGGGACGCTCAGCGCGCACGCGCCGGTCGGCGCACCGGCCACCTGGGTGCTCTCGAACCACGACGTCACCAGGCACGTCACCCGCTACGGCCGGGCGGACACCACGTTCAGCTTCGCCGCCAAGCGTGAGGGGGTCCCCACCGACCTGGAGCTGGGCACCCGCCGGGCGCGGGCCGCCGCGTTGCTGTCGCTGTCGCTGCCCGGCGCCGCCTACGTCTACCAGGGCGAGGAGCTGGGGCTCTGGGAGGTCGAGGACATCCCGTACGCGCTGCGCCAGGACCCGATGTGGGAGCGTTCCGGCCGGGTCGACCCCGGTCGCGACGGCTGCCGCGTGCCGCTGCCCTGGGCCGGTGAGGAGCCGCCGTTCGGGTTCAGCCCGGACGGCGCGGCGGCGCCCTGGCTGCCGCAGCCGGCCGACTGGAAGGACCGGACGGCGCTGGCGCAGACCGGCGACGCGGCCTCGATGCTTGAGCTGTACCGCGCGGCGATCCACCTCCGGCGCGGCGAGTCGGCGCTCGGTGACGGCGAGCTGACCTGGCTGCCCGCCCCGGACGGCGTGCTTGCCTTCAGCCGTGGCGGTGGCTTCCGCTGCCTGGTCAACCTCACCGACGCGGCGGTACCGCTGCCCGACGGGGAGTTGCTGCTGGCCAGTGGCCCACTCGACGACGGTCTGCTGCCCTCGGACACGGCCGTCTGGCTGCGTACCCCCGAAGTGGTGGACGCACCGCGCGCGGACGCCGCTGCCCTGACCTGATCCGACCGACGTGGTGCCGGCGGTCCCGTCCCGCCGCCGGCACCACCCAGCCGCGCACCGCGCCGCACGCCCGAGGAAGGAGGAACGAGGGAGAACCGCCACGCCGCAGCACCGCAACGGGGGACCTGGCCTGCCTGACGAAAGGGAGAGCGCAGCTCATGGCCAACCACACCACCGCCGCCCCGCACCACCTCCGACACCCGGCACGCGTCGGGCTGGCCGCGATCGCCGCCACCCTGCTCGCCGCCACAACGGTGACCGCCCTCGCGGTCACCGGCACCGCCACTCCGGCCTCGGCGGCCGGGCTGTCCCCCTTCGACATCTCCGGCCGTGGCGCGACAGTCCCGTTCGTCGAACAGGAGGCGGAGAAGGCCGCGCACAACGGCACGAAGATCGGCCCGGACCGTCGCTACGGCACGCTGCCGTCGGAGGCGTCCGGCCGCGAGGCGGTCACCCTCGACTCCGTCGGCGAGTACGTCGAGTTCACGCTCACCGCCCCGGCCAACGCGGTCACCTTCCGGCACAGCCTGCCGGACAGCTCGGCCGGCACCGGTCGGGACGCCGCCCTCGACCTGCGGGCCAACGGCGCCCTGCTGAAGTCGGTGCCGGTGACCTCGCGGTACGGCTGGTACTACGGCGGATACCCGTTCAACAACAACCCGGGCGACACGAACCCGCACCACTTCTACGACGAGACCCGGGCGATGTTCGGCACCACCTACCCGGCCGGTACGAAGATCCGGTTGCAGGTCTCCTCGACCGCCCAGTCGCCGACGTTCACGATCGACCTGGCCGACTTCGAGCTGGTGGGCGCACCGATCAGCAAGCCCTCCGGTGTGCTCGACGTGGTCACCGACTTCGGCGCCGACCCGAGCGGCGCGACTGACTCGACAGCGAAGTTCCAGGCGGCTGTCGACGCCGGTAAGGCCCAGGGTCGGGCCGTCTGGATCCCGACCGGCACCTTCACCCTCTGGGACCACGTGGTGGTCGACGGGGTGACCCTGCGCGGCGCCGGCCCCTGGTATTCGGTGCTTGGCGGGCGGCACCCCACCGACCGTAAGCGGGCCGCCGGCATCTACGGCAAGTACGTCCCCGGCGGCGGCTACACGGGTGAGATCCGGTCGCACGAGGCCGGCGGACCGAGCCGCAACGTCACACTGCGGGACTTCGCCATCATCGGCGACATCCGTGAGCGGGTGGACGAGGACCAGGTCAACGCCCTGGGCGGGGCGATGACCAACTCGGTGGTGGACAACCTGTGGTTGGAGAACACAAAGGTCGGGGCGTGGATGGACGGCCCGATGGACAACTTCACGATCCGCAACAGCCGGATCCTGGACCAGACCGCGGACGGGGTGAACTTCCACACCGGCGTCACCAACTCGACTGTGACGAACACGTTCGTGCGCAACACCGGCGACGACGCCCTGGCGATGTGGGCGCAGAGCGTGCCGAACGTCAAGAACTCGTTCACGCACAACACCATCGGCGTGACGCTGCTGGCGAACCACCTGGTCAGCTACGGCGGTCGGGACATCACGATCTCCGACAACGTGACTGCCGACTCGATCACCAACGGCGGCGGCATCCACGTCGCCAACCGCTATCCCGGTGTGCAGGGCGACACAGCGGTCCGGGGCACCTGGACGATCGCCCGGAACACGTTGATACGCAACGGCAACTCGGACTACAACTGGAACTTCGGTGTGGGGGCGATCTGGTTCTCCGCCCTCAACGAGGCCTTCCAGCAGGCCACCATCAACATCACCGACACCGACATCCTGGACAGCTCGTACGCCGCGCTGCACTGGATCGAGGGCCAGACCAGCGGGATCAACCTCAGCAACGTGCGGATCGACGGCGCCGGCACGTACGCCCTCCAGGTGCAGGCGCCCAGCCAGGTGTCGTTCACCAACGTGCGGGCCACAAACATCGCGCAGAGCAACCCGATGCACAACTGCGTGGGCGGCGGCTTCCAGATCACCCAGGGCAGCGGCAACTCGGGCTGGTACACGTCCACCCCGTACTGCGGGCCGTGGCCGGAGCCGCAGTGGGGTGGCGGACCCAGCACCCCGCCGAGCACCGGCCCCACCACCGCGCCACCCACCACGGCAGCCCCGACCACGGCACCACCCACCACGGCGCCGCCGACCACGCCGCCACCTACAGGCGGGAACCTGGCGCTGAACCGGTCGACGACCGCGACCAGCACCAACCAGAACTACACGGCGGGCAACGCCGTGGACGGCAACGCGGGCACCTACTGGGAGAGCGCCAACAACGCCTTCCCGCAGTCGCTGACTGTGGACCTGGGCGCGGCCCGCTCGGTCGACCGGGTGGTGCTCAAGCTGCCCGCCGGCTGGGAACGCCGTACGCAGACCCTGTCCGTGCTGGGCTCGACCGACGGGTCGTCGTACGCCACCCTGGCGTCGTCCGCCGGCCGGGTCTTCGACCCCGGCAGCGGCAACACCGTCTCGATCGGGCTGCCCTCCGGTGACCGCCGCTACATCCGGGTCACCGTCACCGGCAACACCGGCTGGTCGGCCGCCCAGCTCAGCGAGATCGAGGTGTACGGCGGCACCGCGACCACGGCCCCGCCGACCACCGCACCCCCGACGACGGCCCCGCCGACCACCGCCCCGCCGACCACACCCCCGCCCAGTGGCAACCTCGCGGCCGGACGGTCGGTCACCGAGACCAGCCACTCCGACGTGTACGTCGGGACCAACACGGTGGACGGCAACGCCAACACCTACTGGGAGAGCGCCAACAACGCCTTCCCGCAGTCGCTGACTGTGGACCTCGGCGCCACCCGTTCGGTGTCCCGGGTCGTGCTGAAGCTGCCGCCGTCGTCGGCCTGGCAGACCCGTACGCAGACGCTGTCGGTGCTCGGCTCCACCACCGGCTCGTCGTTCACCACCCTGAAGGCGTCCGCCGGCTACACCTTCAACCCGGCCAGCGGCAACACGGTCACCGTGACCTTCACGGCGACCAGCCAGCGGTACCTGCGGCTGACCGTCACCGGCAACAGCGGCTGGCCCGCCGGGCAGCTCAGCGAGTTCGAGGTCTACTCCAGCTAGGCCGACGGCCCCCGCCCGAGCGGGGCGGCGGCCACCGGTCGGACGCCCGGCGCAGCGCTGCGCCGGGCCCGAGGCACCCGTCCCGCACCGCACCGTCCCCCACCTGTCGCGGCACGACGGGCGTACCCCTGCACCCGTCACCGGGCAACGCACCCACACCACCCCCGAAAGAGGTGTAGCCACCCATGTCGAGAAACGGCCCCACCCGAGGCACCCCGCGTACCGGCTCGCCCGGTCCCGTCCCCCGACCGGACCGAGCCGACCGAGCCCACCGAGCCGGCCGACTGCCGGCCCGGCTGCTCGCCGGCGCGGTCGCCGGACTGCTCCTCGCCGCCGTCCCCGCCCTCACCCCCGCGACCGCGGCCCCGGCGGCGAAGCCGGCGCCGGCCCCGGCCGGGTCCGCCCGCGCGGCCCTGCTCGCCGGGCTCTCCGCCACCATGAGCGCCAGCAGCTACAACCAGAACTACGTGGCGAGCAATGCCAACGACGGCAACGCCTCGACCTACTGGGAGAGCGCCAACAACGCTTTCCCGCAGTGGATCCAGGCCGACCTCGGCGCCACCGTCAGCGTGGACCGGGTGGTGCTCAAGCTGCCGCCGTCGTCGGACTGGCAGACCCGTACGCAGACGCTGTCGATCCTCGGCTCCACAAACGGATCGTCCTTCACCACCCTGAAGGCGTCCGGCGGCTACACGTTCAACCCGAGCACCGGCAACACCGCGACCGTCAGCTTCACCGCGGCCAGCACCCGCTACGTACGGGTCCAGGTCACCGGCAACACCGGCTGGCCGGCCGCCCAGCTCTCCGAGGTCGAGGTGTACGGCGCCAGCGGCAGCACCGACACCCAGGCCCCCAGCGCGCCCGGCAACCTGGCGTACACCCAGCCGGCCAGCGGCCAGATCCGGCTCACCTGGTCGGCGTCCAGCGACAACGTCGGCGTGACCGGGTACGACATCTACGCCGGTGGCGCGCTGCGCGGGACCGTCAGCGGCTCGACGCTCACCTACACCGACAGCCAGTCGGACAGCGCCACGGTCTCGTACTACGTGCGGGCCCGCGACGCGGCCGGCAACCAGTCGTCGAACAGCAACACCGTGACCCGGACCGGCACCGGCACCCCGCCGACCGGCACCAACCTGGCGGTCGGCAAGCCGATCACCGCCTCCGGGTACGTGCACACGTTCGTGGCCACCAACGCCAACGACAACAACGTGGCCACCTACTGGGAGGGCAACGGCAACCCGAGCACGCTCACCGTGCAGCTCGGCGCGAACGCCAGCCTCAGCCAGGTCGTGCTGAAGCTCAACCCGGACTCCTCCTGGGGTGCGCGTACCCAGAACATCACGGTGCTGGGCAGGGACCAGGGCTCGTCGACCTTCACCACACTGGTCGGCGCGGCGAACTACACCTTCAACCCGAGCAGCGGCAACACGGTGACCATCCCGGTCTCCGGTGCCGCGGCCGACGTACGGCTCTCGATCGCCTCGAACACCGGCGCACCGGCCGGGCAGGTGGCCGAGTTCCAGGTCATCGGCACCCCCGCGCCGAACCCGGACCTCACCGTGACCGGCATGTCGGTCAGCCCGTCCGCACCCGTGGAGACGAGCACCATCTCGCTCTCGGCCACCGTGCGCAACGCCGGCTCGGCGGCCTCCGGGGCCACAAACGTCAACTTCTACCTGGGCTCCACCCGGGTCGGCACCGCGTCGGTCGGCGGCCTGGCGGCCGGCGCCTCGACCACTGTCACCGCCAGCATCGGCACCCGCGATGCGGGCAGCTACCCGCTCAGCGCGAAGGTCGACGAGGCCAACACCGTCGTCGAGCAGGACGACACCAACAACAGCTACTCCAACCCGAGCCCGCTGGTGGTGAGTCCGGTCGCCACGAGTGACCTGGTCGCCTCGGCGGTGGCCTGGTCGCCGGGCAACCCGTCGGCAGGCAACACTGTCACCTTCTCCGTGTCGATCCGCAACGCCGGCAGTGTGCCGTCCGCGTCCGGGTCGCACGGCATCACGCTCACCGTGCTCAACGAGTCGGGCACCGTGGTGCGTACCCTGACCGGCTCGTACTCCGGTGTGATCAACGCCGGGGCCACCGTCGGCCCGGTCAACCTGGGCACCTGGACGGCCGCGAACGGCAAGTACACCGTCCGGGTCGTGCTCGCCGCCGACAGCAACGAACTGCCTGTCAAGCAGGGCAACAACACAAGCGACCGTCCGCTCTTCGTCGGGCGCGGCGCCAACATGCCGTACGACATGTACGAGGCCGAGGACGGCGTGGTCGGCGGCGGCGCGGCTGTCGTGGGCCCGAACCGGACCGTCGGCGACCTGGCCGGTGAGGCGTCCGGCCGACGTGCGGTGACGCTCAACTCGACCGGCAGCTACGTCGAGTTCACCACCCGGGCCAGCACCAACACGCTCGTCACCCGCTTCTCCATCCCCGACGCGTCGGGCGGCGGCGGGATCAACTCGACGCTGAACATCTACGTCAACGGCACGTTCCACAAGGCCATCGACCTGACGTCCCGCTACGCCTGGCTCTACGGCAACGAGACCAGCCCGGGCAACACGCCGAGCGCGGGCGGACCGCGGCACATCTACGACGAAGCCAACGTCATGCTCAACTCGACAGTGCCGGCCGGCAGCAAGATCCGCCTCCAGAAGGACGCCGCCAACACCACCAACTACGCCATCGACTTCATCAACACCGAGCAGGTCTCGCCGATCGCGAATCCGGACTCGGCCCGCTACGCGACGCCGGCCGGCTTCACTCACCAGGACGTGCAGAACGCCCTGGACCGGGTGCGGATGGACACCACAGGCAACCTGATCGGGGTGTACCTGCCCGCCGGCAACTACTCCACCTCGTCAAAGTTCCAGGTGTACGGCAAGGCGGTAAAGGTGACCGGCGCCGGGCCCTGGTACACCCGGTTCAACGCCCCCTCCGGCCAGGAGAACACCGACATCGGCTTCCGGGCCGAGAACTCGGCGGCCGGATCGTCGTTCGCGAACTTCGCCTACTTCGGCAACTACACCTCGCGCATCGACGGGCCGGGCAAGGTGTTCGACTTCGCCAACGTGTCGAACATCGTGATCGACAACATCTGGGCCGAGCACCAGGTCTGCCTCTACTGGGGCGCCAACACCGACTACATGACGATCAAGAACTCGCGGATCCGCAACCTGTTCGCCGACGGCGTCAACATGACCAACGGCAGCACCAACAACCTGGTCAGCAACAACGACGCCCGGGCCACCGGCGATGACAGCTTCGCGCTGTTCTCGGCGATCGACGCGGGCGGCGCGGACATGCGGGACAACATCTACGAGAACCTGTCCTCGACCCTGACCTGGCGGGCCGCCGGTGTGGCCGTCTACGGCGGCTACGGCAACACGTTCCGCAACATCTACATCGCGGACACGCTCGTCTACTCCGGCATCACCATCAGCTCGCTCGACTTCGGCTACCCGATGAACGGCTTCGGCGCGAGCCCGCCGACCCGTTTCGAGAACATCTCGATCGTGCGGGCCGGTGGGCACTTCTGGGGTGGGCAGACCTTCCCGGCGATCTGGGTCTTCTCCGCCTCGAAGGTGTTCCAGGGCATCCGGGTCAGCGACGTGGACATCGTCGACCCGACCTACAGCGGCATCATGTTCCAGACCAACTACGTCGGTGGGCAGCCGCAGTTCCCGGTCACCGACACGGTCTTCACCAACATCTCGATCAGCGGCGCCCGCAAGAGCGGTGACGCCTACGACGCCAAGTCCGGCTTCGGCATCTGGGTCAACGAGATGCCCGAGTCCGGGCAGGGGCCGGCCGTCGGGTCGGTGACCTTCAACAACCTCCAGTTGAGCAACAACGCGGTGGACATCAGGAACACCACCTCGACCTTCACCATCAACCGCAACTGACCCAGGCCGTACCGGATGCCGCCGGGAGGTTCACCCTCCCGGCGGCATCGCCCCTTGCCGGCCCTCGCCGGCGGCGAACCGGGCCGCACCGGCCGCCGCGTCGGTGGCAAGCGAATCCATCCCGTACGCCAGCTCGGTCGCCAGCGCCTCCGCCTCGGGTCGCCCGGCGCCGGCCAGCACGGCCGCCCGGTCGTTGCGCAGGCAGGTCTGCGGATGCCTGGCGATGGCCGCCGCCAGTTCCTCGGCCGCCGCCCGCGCCTGGCCCGGCGGCACCACCCGGTTGACCAACCCCATGGCGTACGCCTCGTCGGCGTGCACCGCCCGCCCGGTGAGGATCAGGTCCAGGGCGCGGCTCTCACCGATCAGCCGGGGCAGCCGGACCGTGCCGCCGTCGATGAGCGGCACTCCCCAGCGTCGGCAGAACACCCCGAGCGTGGCGTCGGACTCGGCGATCCGCAGGTCGCACCAGAGTGCCAGCTCGAGACCGCCGGCCACCGCGTACCCGGAGATCGCCGCGATCACCGGCTTGCTCAGCGCCATCCGCGTCGGACCCATCGGGCCGTCGCCCTCCGGCTCGACGCGGTTGCCGCTCGGCGTGCCGATCGCCTTGAGGTCGGCACCGGCGCAGAACGTGCCGCCGGCTCCCCAGAGCACGGCCACTGCCGCGTCCGGATCGGCGTCGAACGAGCGGAAGGCGTCCGCCAGCGCCCGCGCGGTCGGCCCGTCCACGGCGTTGCGCGCTGCCACCCGGTCGAGCACCACTGTGGTGACCGCACCGACCCGCTCCACCCGCACACCCATCGAACCAGCATGCCCGCCCCGCCCCACCCCCACAATCCCCGCACTTTCGGTGTCGATTCGCGGCTTGTGCCCAGGATTCTCGAAGCAGGAAGTGCGCGATCGGCGGCGTGGGGCGGCGAAGCAGGTTTGTCGGCACCGACCGGTTTGCGACGGCGATCGCCGGGAAGTCGGTACTCGTGCGAGCACTTTTGACGAAAGTCGAGCAGGACTCCCGGCTGGACCGCGCGGGTGACCGGTTGCAGAAGGTGGTCCTCGGCACGCTGCGACCGCGGCGGCTGCGGGACCTGCTGCACGGCGTGACGCTGGGGCATCCGCTGCATCCGGCGATGGTGCAGGTGCCTGTCGGCGCCTGGATCAGCGCCGCCGTGCTGGACCTGATGCCGAGTCAGCGCCGGCCGGCCACCGTACTTGTCGGCCTGGGCACCGTCAGTGCGCTGCCGGCTGCGGTCGCCGGTCTGAACGACTGGGCGGCGCTCTCCCGGGACCAGCGCCGGGTCGGCCTGGTGCACGCCGCCGCGAACACCGTCGGCGTCGGCCTCTACGCCGGCTCGCTGGCGGCACGGCTCTCCGGGCGGCACGGCGTCGGGCGGGCGCTCGGCTTCCTCGGCCTCTCCGCCGTCAGCCTCGGCGCGTACATCGGTGGCCACCTGGCCTACAAGCAGGGTGCCCAGGTCAACCAGAGCGTGTCCGAGCTGCACCGGATGTCCGACGGCTGGCACTCGCTTGCCGACATGGCCACCCTGCCGCAGCGCACACTGATCACCCGGGAGGTCGACGACGACATCTCGGTGATCCTCTACCGCCACGGTGACGAGGTCACCGTGATGCTGGAGCGCTGCCCGCACCAGAGCGGGCCGCTCGGCGAGGGCGAGGTCCAGGAGATCGACGGCCACGCCTGTGTGGTCTGCCCGTGGCACGGCAGCGCGTTCCGGCTCAACGGCGGCGAGGTCATGCAGGGACCGTCCGGCAACGACCAGCAGATCCTGCCCACCCGCATCCAGAACGGCGTCCTCCAGACCCGCCTGCCCTGACACGCTGCCAAGCACGAGCGGACGGCGCCGGTGCTCTCCCGTCATCGGGTCGGTGTCGTTCACCCGCTGCCGCCGGTGTTCCCGCGACGTCGGGCTGGTGCTGCTCTCAGGCGATATACCTCAGAGTCATAGATATACCTCTGAGGTATATCGCTCTCCGGACCATCCGCCGCCGCGCCGCCATCCGCCGCCGCGTGTCGCCGTGTCGCCGCGTGTCGCCGTGCCGCCGCGTGTCGCCGTGTCGCCGCGTGTCGCCGTGCCGCCGCGTGTCGCCGTGCCGCCGCGTGCCGCTGTGTCGCCGCGTGCCGCCGTGTCGCCGCGTGCCGCCGCGCGACCGGTGGGCTTCGTCGACGCCAAGCGGTTGACGGCTCGTTCGGCACGTGCCGCCGCCCAACTGGTCAGCCGTGCCGCCGCCCGACGGGTCAGCCGTGCCGCCGCCCGACTGGTCGGCCGTGCCGCCGCGTGACCGGTCAGCCGCGTCGGTGCCGACCGGTCGACGGCTCGTCCGACGCGGCATCCCAGCCGGGCCCGCCGGTGGCCAGTCCGCGCTGGTCACCGCCGGTCCAGCCATCCTCGCCGGTCCAGCCCTCGTCGCGGGCCCAGCCTTCGTCGCCGGTCCAGCCCTCCCTGCCGGTCCAGCCCTCCCTGCCGGTCCAGCCTTCGTCCCCGGCCGAGGCCGGCGCGCCGCTGGGGGCCGGGCCTCCGGTCGGTGCTGCCGTGCTCTCGGTGGCGGCCGCCGCACGGTTGGCCGCCCACGCGGCGCCGCTGCTCCGACGACCGCTGCGGGAGCTGCCGGTGCTCCGACCCGCGCCGCCTCGGGGCGCGCGGGTGGTCGTCGTCAACCGAGGGGCCGCACCGGCGGTGGCCGGGCGGCGGCGCAGCCCGAGAACCGCGCCGATCTGCGCGCCGACGATGCTCGCCACGGCCAGCACCGCGGAGACCGCCAGCGGCCGGTTCACCCGGTCGGTGGTTCCCGCCCGTGCCGCGCCGACAGTCATCGTGGGGGCCTGACCCGTCGACTCCGTACCGCCGGGGGGTGCCTGCTCCGCCCGTTCCGGGGCGGTCCGCTCCGGAGCCGGGCGTGAGGCCGGCGGTTTGGGCGCGGCGGGCCGGCCGACGAGCTTGCCGGTGGCGTGCGTGCGAGCGCCCTGGTCGGTGGCCTCCGCCGGCAGTCGGAGCAGTTGGCCGGGACGAATCCGATCCGGGTCGTCCAGCCGGTTCAGCTTGGCGAGCTGTCGGTAGTCGCCGAACTCGTCGAGGTACCGCTCGGCCACCTCGCCGAGGTAGTCGCCCCGCGCCACGCGGTACACCGGAGCGGCCCGGTCGCCGACGCCCGGCCCAGGTGGCGCGACAAGCCCGAGCGGCCCGCTGCCGGCCGTTCTGATCGGCCCGCTGCCGGTCGTCGCGATCGGCCCGCTTCCGGGCAGTCGGGCGGCGCTTGTCGACGTGCTCGGCTGGGCGTACGCCGGACCGGTGTAGACCGCGGCGGCGCTGGCGGCGGCCGGACTGGCCGCGAGGATCAGCGCGACCGAACCGACAAGCGCGGCGGCGGCCTTCTGCTGGCGGCTCATCCCCGGCAGCTTCGGTGCCGGTCGGCGCAGGCTCTGCGCACCCAACTCGACCACGACGGAGAAAGCGAACGTGGCCCAGCCGAACCAGCCGGCCAGCGCCAGGGCCCGCAGAAAGAGCTGCCCGTCGTCGCGGCTGGTCAGGGCTGTGCCCACCTCGGCGAGGGTGGGCAGATGGTCGGGCAGGGGATTGCCCGCGAAGGCGAGCAGCGCGACCGGCGCGCCCAGCACCAGAGCGCAGAGCACGACGAGCGCGCCGACGCCGGTGAGGACGCGTCCGGTCCGCCGTACGACGGACCGACCCGATGCGGACATGGCGGCCTTCCTTCCTACGGTCCTGCGGTGATGGCCCGCGCGGTCGCCTCGCCGGTGACGGTGACCTGGTCGGCGAAGCCGAACAGCCCGAGCATCGAGCGGCGGTAGGTGATCGTGACGCGTACCTGAACGACGGTCTCCCCGGCGATCTGCGGGAAGCTGACGGTGTGGCCTGTGGTGGCGCCGGCGGCGGTGAGGTAGTCGGCGACGGCGACGCGGGCCTGCCGCTGGTTGATCCGCGTCGGCCCACCCTCGATCGCGGTGGCCCGGTCGATGGCCTGCCCGCCCGCGCGGGCCGCCTCGGCGGCCAGGTTGTCGGCGCGTTGCAGCGTGCGCAGCTGCCCGGCCCCGTCGAAGGAGAGCCCGACGATTGCCAGTACGCCGACCATCGCCACCGCCAGGAAGATGCTGATCCGCCCGTGGTCACCGGACAGCGGACGGGCGTTCATCCCCGGCTCCGGTAGCGGTCCAGTGGCGAGGTGAACCGCGCCACGATCCGGTTCTCGCTAGGCATTCCGGGCACGGCGGCGAGCCGCAGGTCGCGGAGGGACACCCGACAGACGATCTCGACGGTGACCGTCGCGTTCTGCCCGACCGCGCTGCGGTAGGCGTCCTCGAAGCTGGTGACACTGCCGCCGACCGAGCCGGTGAATTTCAGCGTCGGAGCGTTGGAGCAGGCCAGACCCCGCCAGTCCAACTGTTGGCGCGCCGCGTCCCGGGCCGCCTTCCGGGCATCGCCCGCCGTCCGGGAGATCGAGGCGGCGCGGGCCGCGTCGTGCGCGGCGGTGTCGAGCGCCTCGGCCGCCACCGCGCTGCGTCCGGCCACGCCGGCCAGCACCATCAGCGCGATGAACGCGGGTGCCAGCACCGCCACCTCGATGGAGACCGAGCCCCGCTCGGCGGCCCGCGTCACGGGGGCGTCACCGGGGTCACCCGCTCCACCGGCCCGTGCGCGGTCTGCCGCACCGCGAAGTCCACGCCGGGCACCACCGACAGGGACCGGCCGGTCACCGTGCAGGTCACGTCGACGTCGGTGGTCACGCAGGTCGGGCCCGTCGTCTCCCAGCCCACCAACCAGCCGCCGGTGGCCTTCAGGAACCGGGTGGCGCTGGCCTGTCCGGAACCGTCGGACGCGTTGTACAGCCGCTGGGCGTTGACCCCGTTCTGCGCGGCGTGCAACGCGGTGGAACGGGCGAGGAAGACGGCCGCGACCTGGATCGAGGCGAAGAGCAGCACCAGGATCAGCGGCATCACCACGGCCAACTCCACCGGGTTGGCACCCCGCTGCGGGTCGACGGCCGCGAGGCGGCGCCGGGCGGCGTTGACCGCCCGGCGCAACCTCGACAGCACGACTCGACGCATCCCGGCTACGGGCCGGGCTTCGTGTAGTTCGGGATGCCGTCCATCCAGTTGTTGGCCTTGGTCAGGGCCAGAGCGGTGACGGCCATGGCGACGACGACCAGGCCGGCGATGATCACCGCGGTGGGCACCGGGCTGTCGCCGCGCTCACCGTCCCGACGCAGGTCGGCCAGGCGCGTCGTCAGCACGACGTGCAGATAGCTGAGGATGGACATGACGTACTCCTTCGGGGGACGGGGTCAGACGCGGGAAATGAACGGATAGAGGACGAACCCGAGCAGCACGAAGACGAGTAGCGCGCCCGGGATGTCGAGCTTGCTGGTGACCCCCTCCGCGCGGGCGAGGTTGTCGGTGCGGATCTGGTCGCGGAGCGAGTCGGCCCGGCTGCGCAGGGTCTCGTGCACCTGCGCGCCCTCACTGCCGGAGGAGCGCATGATCGCGCCGACGTCGCCAAGCTCCGGTATACCGATCTTGTCGGCGAGGTCACGCAGCTCCTCCCAGGGCGCGTGCATCTGCATCTGGGCGATCCGCAGCGACTCCTGGAGCCTGTCGAACACCCAGCCGTCGCAGACCGCGGCGGCCCGCTCCAACGACTGCACCGGCCCGTGCGCAGCCGAGAGCTGCAGCGCCACCAGGTCGAGGTAGGTGCAGACCGCCTGGCGGAACTCGTCGCGGGCGGCGGCGGCCTTGGTCAGCACGGCGCGGTGCGCCAGCAGGCCGCCCAGCAGTGCCAGACCGAGGCTGCCGAGCACCGGCACGGCGAGCGGAAACGGGACGCCGAGCAGCCACAGCGCAGCCCCGAGCAGAGTCGGCGTGGCCAACCCGATCAGGGCGGAGAGCAGCACCGACAGCGCGTACTGCTCGGGGGTCTGACCGATCAGGGCGAGCTGCATCTGCGGCGGCCGCAACCAGCGGGACATCCCGGTCAGCCAGTCGAGTCGCCGGGACGCGGGCGTGGCCACCCGGGCGGTGCCCGGCGGCTGATGCAGTCGGCGCAACGCCGGCCCGAGCGCCGGCGTCGCCGGCACCAGCTCTCGTATGACCAGGAACAGGCCCAACCCGATCGTCGCCCCGCCACAGACCGCGACGGCGAGGTGCCAGTTGAGGATCATCACGACCGCCCCCTCGGGCCGGGCCGCGCCAGGCTGTCCGCGCTCACGCGATCACCTCCTGGGGGTCGGGCGCCGGCAGGAACCGGGCCGGCCGCTGTGGTTGGCTCATCGACCGCACCCAGGCCAGCAGGCCGATGAAGGTGGCGCCGAGCGCGGCCATCACCACCTGACCCGTCGGTGTGCCGTACGGCTTGATGTATTCGGTGTTGACCAGCCCGTACGCAAGCGTCGCCAGCGTCATGCCGGTCAGGAAGCGGACCGCGAACCGGGGCTGGGTGCGCTTGGCCTCGATCTCCCGGCGGGTCGCCACCTCGGCGGCCGCCGCGCCGGCGATCGAGCCCAGCACGTCGCCCAGCCGCTCGCCCCGGTCGGCGAGGTGCAGGATCAGCGCCGCCACCACCTGGTCGCAGACCGGGTCGCCGATCTCGTCGGCGAACACCAGCAGCGCGGAACGGGCCAGCCAGCCGGCCTGCAACCGGGCGGCGAGCAGCCGTACCTCGTCCTCGATGCCTGGCGGCACGCTGCCGATCGTGCTGATGATCGCCTGTTGGAGGCCCTGACCCGTGCCGGAGACGTCCTTGAGTCGGCGGGTCCAATCGCCAACCGCCTCGATCCGGGCGATCGCCCGCTGCTCGGCCCTGCCCACCGCGAACAGCCACGGCACGCCGGGCACCGCCACCGCCACCAGCAGGCCCACCACCGGCAGCCCGGTCAGCAGGAAGGCCAACGCCCCGGCGACAACCGCGGTGAGCAGCAGCATCTGGTAGGCCCGCCGCTCGGCGGGAGTGGCGCCGGAGCCGCGCCAGAGGCGGCTCAGGCCGGGCCCCGCTCCCGGGCCGGGCCCGGCGGGCCGGCGGGTGCCCACCAGCGCGACGACCGCCAGCAGCAACCCGGCCACACAGGCGGCCCCGGAAATCACCGCGATCAACTCAAGGCTGTTTCCCATCAGGTCACCGCCGAGCCAGTCGGGTCTGTCGGGGTCGCCGCCACGCACCCGTGCCTGCCTCGATCCAGCGGGTCAGCAGTCGGGCGTCGTACCCCACCCGCAGCAACTGGTCGCGGACCCGCTCGGGCAGGTGTCGGGGGACCGCGCGACCGTCCGGGCCGGGACCGAAGACGGTGGTGGTGGTGATCCGTCCGGCCTCACCGGCCCCGATCACCTCCTCCACGTGCGAGACGAACCGGTGCTTACGGCCGCCGATCGCGCTCTCGTCCTCGATGGTGACGTAGACGATCAGGTCGAGGGCGTTGCCGGCCATCCGGCGGGCCTGGTCGACTGTCATCTCCCGGCCGTGCGCCAGCGCCAGCTCGACGATCCGCTCACCCACCCCGGCCGCCGTACGGGCGTGGATCGTGCACATCGAGCCCCGGCTGGTGGTCATCGCCTGGAGCATCGGCACGATCTCCCGGGACCGCACCTCACCCACGATGATCCGTAGCACGCCCATGCGCAGCGAGAGCGGAATCAGGTCCGCGATCGTCACCTCACCCGCCGGCCGGCCGTCGAAGCCGCGCTCGCCGTGCCCCTCCCGCGCCTCGAAGCTCATCACCGCCCGGTGCCGATCGCGGCGGCGCGCCGGCAACAGTTCCCGGCTCTCCTCCAGCAGCACGTACGGCTCGTCGGGCGGGATCTCGTTCATCAACGCCCGGATGATCGTGGTCTTTCCGGCCCCGGCAAGCCCGGCGACCATGATGTTCAACCCGGCGCGCATCGCCGCCCGCAGGAAGTCGCGCAGCAGCGGGTCGATCATCTCGTCCAGGTCACCCCGGGCGCCGGCCACGTCGTCGAGGCTCACGTCCAGGGTGTTGTGCTTGCGGATCACCGCGTACGGCCGGTGGCTGACCAGGAACACCGCGGCCAGTCGGCTGCCGTCGGGCAGTTGCAGGTCCAGGGTGGGCTTCACTGTGGACAGGGACCGTTCGGTCGCGCCGGCCCGCCGCGCCGCCGCCTGGAGGATCTCCACCAGCTCGGCGTCGCTGTCGGCGATCGGTTCGGCCCAGTCCACCCCGCCGCCGTGCCGGGTGATCCGCACCACGTCGCAGCCGAGGATGTGCACTTCCTCGATGGTGTCGTCGACGAGCAGGGTCTGCAGCCGGCCCAGCCCGACCAGCTCGGCTGTCACCTGGTCGAGCAGCAGGCGCTCCTCGCCGGCGGCCATCGGTGTCCCGGCACGCCGGACCGCGTCCGCGTACTCGGCGACCACGGTGACGGCCAGTCGGGCCCGCTCGGTGTCCTCCTCGTCGACGCTGAACTCCCGCCCGCGCTGCCACAGGGTGAGTCGTTCGGTGAGTTCCCGGCGCAGCTCCCGGACCAGTTGGAAATCGATCCGGGGTCGCGGCGCCACCTCCGGCGGAGGTGGGCCTGTGGGCGCCGGCTGCGGTGTCGACGCCGACTGGTGGTGCCTGCCGTTCGGCGGGGTCAGCGGGGGCGTGGTGGACGTCGCGTTCGGCGGCTGCTGACGCGGGTCGGTGGAGACGGGTTCAAACCGCATCCGGCACCCCCTGCTGCACCGGCCAGGCCAGCCGTGCCCGCCGGCGCTCCAGCAGCGCACCGACCGGCACCTCCAACGCGGCGGCCGCGCGCAGCAGCGGCCGTCCGGATCGGACGGTCCCACCGAGGGCGAGCACGCCTGCGGTACGCGGGTCGTGCGGCAGTCGGGCGATCACCGGCAGTTTCAGCCCTCGACTGATCTCCGCGCGCCCGTGCCCGTCGCCGACAAGCAGCAGCCGCAGGGTGCCCGGCGGCACCCGGTGTTCGGCGAAGTCCCGCTCGATACCGGTGACCACCGCCCGCGTGCCGGACAGGTCGGGCAGGTGGGCCCGGGTCACCAGCAGCACCACCGAGGCGGCCCGCAGCAGTGGCCACGGTGGGCCTGTGACGTGCAGCCGGCCACAGTCGACGAGCACGTCGTAGCCGGGGCTGCCCCGGTCCAGCGCGTTGAAGTAGTCGGCGAAGCGCTGCCAGAGCGGGGTGACGCTGCCGGCCTGCGCCGGGTCGACCAACCCGGGTAGCAGCAGCCGTTCCCGGCGCGGCGCGTCCAGGTCGACCAGTTGGGACCAGAAGGCGGTCTCCAGGTTGCCGTCGCGCAGCTCCCCGACGGCCAGCTCGCCGATGCCGCGCGGCCCGTCCAGCTGACCGCCGAGGTAGCCGGCGAGGATCGACCCGCCGGCCGGGTCGCACTCGGCGAGGACCAGCCGGCGGTGCCAGGTCAACGCGCAGGCCAGCGCCGAGGTGGTCACGCCGGGCGACCCCTTCGCGGACACCAACGCGATGATCGCCATGCTCAGGCCGCCTCGGTCAGCACGACGGCGATCCGCTCCTGGGCGGCCAGCGCCACCACGGCGGGTACGTCCCGGACGAGCAGCGCCAGGTACAGCACCCTCTCGTCGTCCGAAGGGCTGACCATGTCGATGACGGTGGCCGTGAACCGGGTGCCCGCACCGGCGGCCGCCCCGGTGGCGTTGTCGTCCGGGGTGCTGACCAGCAGCACCTTGTCTCCGGGGTGCAGCGCACGGGCCGGCACCTGGGCGGTCTTCAGGCCGAGCGCGATCTGCTGCTGACCCGGGCCGAGCAGCGGGTCGTCGGTGACCTGCCCGAGGGTGAGCAGGGTGCCGGGCACCAGCGCGACGGCGGCCCGCTTGCCGACCACCTCGTCCAGCCGGCCGGCGGGCACCGGCCGCAACCCCCGGCCCCCGGCGACCTGCACAGTGATCAGATCGGCGGCGCTGACCTCCCGACCGACCTCCACCGGCCGGGCCACCGCGAGGTAGCTGCCGGTGGCCCGGACCGAGGTGACCGCGAACGCGGCCCCCAGCCCACCAAGGGCGATCAGGAGTACGGCGAGACCCAGCAGCCCCGGGCGGACGCGGCGTTGCCGGACCACCTTGGGCGGGCTGACCGGCGCGTCCACCGGCCCGGTCGCGTTTCGCGTAGCCAGACTCACCGTTCGATCTCCATTCCCGACTGTGGGGCTCGCAGAACCGGCTCGCTCACCTGGTCACCACCTGGAGTTCCTTGATCACGACCGGCACGGTGCCGCTGGTCCGGGTCTGCGCGATCGGGTCACCCTCGTCGCCGTCGCCGGTCCACCAGCGCACCGTCCAGTACGTGGTGGCGCCCACCCGGTAGGTGCCGGCCCTCGGGTAGCCGCTGTCGTAGCCGCAGTCCGGGGAGGTCCTGCCGGCGCGCTTGCCCTTCGCGTCGTACGGGGTGCCGGCCTTGGTGCAGGTGACCGTGTCGCCGTTGCCCATGCTCCAGACGATCCGGTCGACTTTCGCCTCGATGGAGACGGTCAGCCCACGGTCGCTCGCGGAGGCGTGCAGCGGCCCGAAGTAGCTGGCGCTCGGGGTGGCCCACATCCACACCGGCAGGCCGACCAGGCCAGGGCCGATGTCCTTGCGGGGCGCCACCCTGAGCCGGGCCGGCAGCAGCTTGATCGACGCGAGGGCCCGGCGGGCCAACTCCTCCGGGTCCGGCGGAGCGCCGAAGCCGGCCGGCGGCCCGTCGAGCAGCACCGTGTTCTGTGCGCCGAGATCGCCGCCGTTGCAGGTCTGCACGTACCACTGCTGACCCTCGGCTGCCGGCTTCTGCGGCACGGCGAGCTTGTAGTAGCACCCGTCACCGTTGTTGAACCAGCCCAGCACGTCGTCGTAGCAGGGGATCGTTCGCCCGCCCCACTGGCAGACACCGCCGCCCCCACCGCCGCCGGAGTCGCCACCGCCGTTGTCGCCACCGCCGCCGGGGCCGCCCGGCGTGCCGGGCTCGTCGTCCCAGACGTTGCAGTCCGGTTGGCCGGGCGGGCATTCGACCCCCGGGTCGGCGCGTCGGGCGGCGGCGGCCGGCAGGGTCGCGCCGACCACCACCAGCAGCGCCAGTCCGGCCCCCGCGAGCATCCGCCGGGCCGCGCCGGTACGGGCTCTGGGCCCCCGGGTCAGCACGGCTGGTCCGGGTGCGCCGCGCCGGAGCTGATCAGCCAGCGACCGTCGGGATATCGGGTGGCGGTGGCGGTGGCCAGGTGTTTGCCGCCACCGCTGCCCGGGACGATCCGCTGGTCCTTGGCGTAGACCAGCCGGTAGCCGGTCGCGTCCAGGCAGTCCTGGATCTCCACGCTTGCCGGGTCCGTGTCCAGACTGACGGCGGTCACGCTGGGATCGGACGCCAGTGCCCCGGTACGCACAGCGCCGTGCTCCTTTGCGTCGCGAATGGACAATTGCACCCGGGTCAGCAGCGGATCAGCGAGAAACCGGGACAGTTCCGGCGCGTGTGGATCGCTGCGTCGACTCGCCGTTCGCGAGGCCGCGAGATAACCGGAGTAGGCCTCGAGCGCCGCCTTTTCGGCCGCTTCCCGTGCGGCGCCCGAATCCGCCACCACTCCTTCGTCCCGCGTCGTCGCCGGCCGATCGACCGCCTCCCGCCCGCTGCCGCAGGCGGTGACCGGCGCCACCGCCACGATCACCAGCAGGCAGATCGCCGCTCGCCTGAGCTGCCGTCCGCGCACCGTCGAGCCCTCCTTGTGATCGCCCGACGTGGCGACGAGGCACCGCCGCCGGGCATGCGGAAGCGCGCCCGGATCAGTGCCTCCGGAGCTGTTCATTGCGCTTCTGCATTCACCGTTACGGATCTTCTACAAATGCAGGTCCCGTATCTTCCGGTTGTTGCTGTGAGGCTTGCGTCACACCCAAGGGGCGAGCATAGGCTGACGGTCGCCGATGCAACAGAGGCAAGTCAAGTGAACACTCTCAGTGATGATGGGTGGTGGTGGTGGGTGCCCGTGCCGCACTCCGGACGATGGTCGGTCGAGGGATCGCCGACGGTCCCGCCGCGCCCGCTCGGGCGAATCCGTCGCCACCGCTGTGGTGGTCCCGAGAGTGGGACATCGCGCCCCCATCCCGGCATCCGGACTGCGCCTGGGAGCGGCGGACGGACCGCCCCGGCTACCGGGCCGACCGGCCGGACCCCGAGCCAGGGGATCGCTGTACGGCCGGTGGCGGACGTCGTTTTCCGCGCCATCCGCTACACCCGAGCGAACGTTCAGTCACGATCCGTGTTCACCTTCGCGGGGGACGCCCGACGTTCGGCGGGGTCGACGTGGCGCTGACCGGCCCCCCGGCACCAGCACCCGGTCGGCGTGAACCGGCCGATCGGGCGGAGGAGGGGTCCGTCGCGGGTGCGGACAGTCGTCGGCGCGCAACTCGCCGCCGGGCGGGTTCGACCCGCTGGCTGGACGGCTGCGCCGTGCTGGCGACCCTGACGGTCAGTCCGCTGCTGCGTCTGGCCGTCCTGCGTCACGCCGTACCCGCGGGCATTCCCAACCGGACCGGCTGCGACGCCTGCGGCGCGACGGTCGGCCTGACCCGGCCCTGGCCGGCGCTCGGCCCGCTCGGCCGGTGCGGCCGGTGTCAGGCCCGCGTCGGGCCGCCGCCGGGGTCGGTCGAGGTGGCCGTGATCGCCGCCGTGGCCCTGTTGGTGCTTGTCGGTCCGTCGGGCGGGGTGTTGCCGGCGTTGGCCTGGTGGCTCGCCTGGACCGTCCCGGCGGTCCTCGTCGACCTGGCCGTGCACCGGCTGCCCGACCGGCTCACCCTGCCCGCCGCGGGCGGGACCTGGCTGCTGCTGGGGGCGGCGACGCTCACCGGTGCCGGGGCAGGTCCGTGGCTGCGAGCCGTCGCCGCCGGTGTGGGGCTGGCGCTGTTCTTCGCCACCAGCACCCTGCTGCTCGGCCGCCGGGGCTTCGGGTTGGGCGATGCCAAGCTGGCGCTGAGTGTGGGGGCGCTGCTCGGCTGGTACGGCTGGTCGGTCCTGCTCCTCGGGCTGTTCCTCGCGTTCGGGCTGTCCGCGCTTGTGAGTCTGGGGCTGCTTGCCGCCCGACGGGTCCGGTGGAGCACCCACCTGCCGTTCGGCCCGTTCCTGCTCCTCGGCACGGTGGGCGCCCTCCTCCTGATCTCCTGACCGCAGTGGCGCAGTGGCGCAGTGGCGCAGTGGCGCAGTGGCGCAGTGGCGGGGTCAGGAGCGGGGTCGGCTGGCCAGGTCGGGTACCGGGTGCCGGGCATCCGCGCGGCGGCGTAGCGCCTCGGCGGTCGGGCGGGCCAGAAGCGGGGTCGCCACCGCGGCGACCAGGGCACCGAGCAGCAGGCCGGCGGCCACGTCGTGCGGGTAGTGCACGCCCACGAAGACCCGGGAGAAGGCGGCCAGCACGGCCAGCGGCAGCGCGATCAGCCCGAGTCGGCGGGAGAGCAGGAGAGTGGTGATCGCCAGCGCGCCGGCAAGTGTGGCGTGGTTGCTGGGGAACGACCAGTCGCCCGGTGGCGGGCAGGTGCCAGCGATGATCGCCCGGCCCGCCGCACGGCACGGCCGGTCCTCGTCCACCACGGTCTTGAGCCACTCGCTGCTCGCGTACGCCAGGAGGGTCGGCAGCGGCGCGACCAGGGCGAGTGCCCGGTCGTGCGGGCCGCCGGCCAGGCGGCGCAGCGCGGCCACCACCAGCAGCGCGCCGAGCAGCAGGATCACGCCCTCGGTGGCGTGCCCGACGAACCACCGCACCGGGTCGGGGCTGCCGGCGGCGGCATCGACGATGTCGCGGTACCACTCGGCGCTGATCTCTGGAACGTCAGTACTGCCGTTGTCGGCCATGAATCACCTCACTACATGTTCATACCTCGTTCATCTTGGAGACACCCTAGGAACGCCGCAGGGGGCAGCACAGGAGTCGAAGGCCGAGCCGGCCGCACGACCTTCGTCCAGGGATCGCACAGGCGCCTCTGGCAGGTGCTCGGCGCGGACCTCCGCAGGGCGTTCAGGTCGGCGTGGGCCCGCCGGCCATACGTTCGCGGACGGCCTCCAGCGCCTCGAAGGCGTACGCCCAGTTGTGGCACTTGAAGCTGCGCAGGCCCTCGATGGCGGTGTGGCAGTCGGCGCAGCGCACCCCGGCGATGGCCTCCGGCACCTCCGTGTTGACGTACCTCTGTTCGCCGAGGATGACCGTGGCGATCATGTTCTTGTCGTGCAGGCCGGTGAGTGCCGACGAGACGATGTCGTACCAGGTGATCCGCCGACCGCACTTCGGGCAGTCCGGTTCGTCGCCGCTTACCCACAGCGGGGCACCGATGCTGCGCGCCGGCATGCCGAGCAGCTTCTCCAGACGCCTGACGTCCACCTCTGGTGTGGTCCACCGATGCCGGCCCGGCAGCGACGCTGGTGAGTCGTACACGGCGCGGAACAGGTCATCCTCGACCCGCACGGTTTCCCGCTGACCGGTCATCGGCGTCCCCCTCGGTGATTCGGTGCCCCCACCGTCGTCGGCGTTGACCAGGGGCGCAGCCGGATCAACGACACGAGGGGTCAGCGGGTCGTCGCCCCGGGGTGCTAGACATCGAGATCCGACCGCGGCGAAGGGACCCCTCGTGACCGACCAGCCGGCACCCGACACCACAGACGTCACCGCCCGACCCAACGTCGCCCGGATGTACGACTACTTCCTGGGCGGCAGCAACAACTTCGCCGCCGACCGGGCCGCCGCCGAGCGGGTGCTGGAGATCTTCCCGGGCACCGGATTCGCCGCGCAGACCAACAGGCACTTCCTGCGCCGGGCCGTCCGGTACGCCGCCGCGCAGGGCGTCCGCCAGTTCCTGGACATCGGGGCGGGGTTGCCCACCCAGGGCACCGTGCACGAGGTGGTGCGGGCTGTGGCGCCCGACGCCCGGGTGGTCTACGTCGACTACGACGAGGTGGCCGTCGCGTACGGCCGGCGGTTGTTGACGGACGTGCCCGGCACGGCCGTCGTGCGGGGCGACCTGCGGCGGCCGGACGACCTGCTGGCCCATCCGGAGGTGCGGGGCACGCTCGACCTGGACCGCCCGGTGGCCGTGCTACTGCTCGCGGTGCTGCACTTCGTGCCGGACGACGACGACCCGTGGGCCGCCGTCGCCCGGCTGCGCGACGCCACAGTGCCCGGCAGTCACCTGGTGCTGTCGCACCTGACGCTGGACGGCGTTCCGCCGGAGGTGGCCGAGCGCGGGCAGGCCGTCTATCGGACCAGCAGCGCCCCGCTGGTGCCCCGCAGCCACGCCGAGGCGCTGCGCTTCTTCGACGGGTACGACCTGGCGGAGCCCGGCCTGGTCGAGACCACCCGGTGGCGACCGGACGGCGAGCAGGAGGTCGGGGATTCGCACGGCTACGCCGGGGTCGGCGTCCGCCCCTGACGCGCTTTCGCCTCCGGTGGCGGGCCTCGGGTGGTACGACGGACCCAGCGCCGGCCACCGGGAGGAGCGCCGATGGCGAGCAGACCCGAGCGGCTGTTGCGGGGAAGCGACGCGCCGCTGAGCGCCTCGTTCCTGGAACTCTTCTTCGACCTGGCGTTCGTGCTCGCCCTGAGCCAGTTGGCCGAACACCTGCTCCACGACCTCACGTTGGGCGGGACGCTGCGCACCGCGCTGCTGCTGGCGGGCGTCTGGTGGATCTGGGTGACCACCACCTGGACCGCCGACTGGTACGACCCGGAGACCCCGGCCATTCGAGCGGTGCTGGTCGCCGCCACGATGGGCAGCCTGCTGGCCGGGGTGGCGATCCCGCAGGGGCTGCACGGACGGGCGGGGCTCTATGCCGGCGCGTACGTCGCGGTCCATCTCGTCCGGGGCGTCGTCACCGTCTCGGTGCTGCGCGGTCATCCTCGGCAACGCCGGGCACTGCGGATCCTCTGCTGGTACACGGTCACCGCCGTGCCGTGGCTGGCCGGCGTGTTTCTGCCACAGTGGCGGGTGCCGCTCTGGGCATTCGCCCTCGCGATCGATCTGTCCGGCCCACGGCTCGGCTGGCCCACACCGATGCTGGGTCGGGCCCGGCAGCAGGAACTGCGCCTGGCTGGTGCGCACTTCGCCGAGCGGTACCAACAGATCATGATCATCTCGCTCGGTGAACTCGTGCTGGTCGCCGGTCTGTCGTACGCCGGCACCGACCTCGACCCCGCCGAGACCGCCGCCTTCCTGCTGGTCTTCGCCACCGCCGTGCTGATCGGCCTGCTCTACGTGACGCCCGCCGGCCGACACCTGGGCTCGGCCATCGAGCACGGCGACCCGTCGCGGCTCGGCGTCGTCGCCGCATACCTGCACCTGGTGATGATCGCCGGCATCGTGGTCACGGCCGTCGGGGCCGAGCTGAGCATCGCCCACCCCACCGAGGCCGGCGACATGAGGGCCATCATGGCCATCCTGGGCGGGCCGACGCTGTTCCTCGTCGGGCGGATCCTGTTCTCCCTGGCGATCCACCGGCGGCTGTCCTGGCCTCGGGTGGGTGCCCTGTTCGTGCTGGCCGGCGCGGCCGCCGCCCTGCGGTTGCCGCTGGTGGCGGTGAGCGCGGTCGCCACCGGCGTGGTGCTCGTGCTGGCGGTCCTGGACCACGCCGCCCTCTTCACCTATCGCCGCCCCGGAACTCCTGACTAAAGTCAGGCAGATGGACTCCACCCTCCTCGCCGCCGTGCGGCGGTTCAACCGGACGGTCACCCAGCGGGTGGGTGCGCTCGACGACGAGTACATGGCGCAGGGCCGGCCCCTCGGGCAGGCCCGCCTGCTCTGGGAGATCGGCCCCACCGGCGCCGAGGTCGCGGCACTACGGGCCCGGCTCGGGCTGGACTCGGGCTACCTCAGCCGACTCCTGCGCACCCTGGAGAACGACGGGCTCGTCACCGTGGGTCCGGCCGACCAGGCCGGCGGCGACGGCCGGGTACGTGTCGCCCAGCTCACCGAGGCCGGCCGTACCGAATGGGCCGAACTCGACATGCGCTCCGACCAACTCGCCGCCTCGATCCTCGAACCGCTCACCGAGCGACGCCGGGAACGGCTCGTCGCCGCCATGGCCGAGGTCGAACGCCTGCTCATCGGGTCGATGGTGGCCATCGAACCGTGCCCGCCGAGCGACCCGCGGGCCCGGGCGTGCCTGCGGGCGTACGCCCGGGACATCGGGCGACGGATCGACGGCGGATTCGACCCGGCGCTGAGCAAGCCCGTCGACGACGAGGCGCTCGTCCCGCCCGCCGGGGTGCTCCTGCTCGCCACTCTCAATCTCGAACCCGTCGGCTGCGGCGCCGTCAAACTGCACCGCGACGCGCCCGCCGAGATCAAGCGCGTCTGGGTGGCGGACACCGTTCGCGGGCTGGGCGTTGGGCGGCGGCTGCTGGGCGAACTGGAACGGTACGCCGCCGACCGGGGCGCCAGGGCGGTCCGGCTCGACACCAACCGCAACCTCACCGAGGCGATCGCCATGTACCGGGCCGCCGGCTACCGGGAGATCGAGGCGTACAACACCGAGCACTACGCGCACCACTGGTTCGAGAAGGAACTGCGGCAGTGACGTGGGCCTACTCCATCAATCCTGTTTGATGTATATTGCTGTCGTGGCGTCGTCGAATCAAGCCGCCCCGGCGTTTGTGCGCTTGGCGGCCCATCCACTGCGGTGGCGGCTGCTGACCGAGCTCACCAGAAGCGACTACCGGGTCCGTGAGTTGGTGACGCTGATCGGTGAGCCGCAGAACCTGGTCTCCTACCATCTGCGGCTGCTGCGGGACGGCGGGCTGGTCACCGCCACGCGCAGCAGCTTCGACGGCCGCGACAGCTATTACCACCTGGAGTTGGACCGCTGCGCATCCGCGCTTGCCGAATCCGCAGCCGCGCTGCACCCGGCGCTGCACCGGGACCATGCGCCGCGCACAACGCCTGTCGACCTGCGGCGCTCGGCCCCCGTCGGCGTGCTGTTCGTGTGCACCGGCAATGGCGCGCGCTCACCGATCGCCGAGGCCCTGCTCCGTCACCGTGCCGGCGGCCAGGTCGAGGTGGTCAGCGCCGGCAGCTGGCCCAGGCCCCGGCTTCATCCCAACGCCGTACGGCTGCTGCGTGACGACTTTGGCATCGACATCGCCAGCCAGCGCCCCCGGCACGTGGACACGATGACCGGCCGCCGGTTCGACTACGTGATCAGCTTGTGCGACAAGGCCCGCGAGGTCTGCCCTGATTTTTCGGGCGAGCCTCGGCGGGTGCACTGGAGCCTCTTCGACCCCGCCACGGCCGGCGACACCGACCACGCCAGCTACCCCGCCTTCCAGCAGACCGCGGCCGACATCGACACCCGCATCAGGCACCTGCTGCCTGTCCTCGCGGCGGCCCGCCCTTGAAGGAGATTCAGCGGTGACAACACCTGATCAGCACGCCAGCGTCCGTTACCTGGTCGACGACGTCCAAGCAGCTGTGGACTTCTACACCATCCATCTCGGATTCACCCTCCAGACCAGCGCCGCGCCCGCCTTCGCGGACGTGGTGCGTGGCCCGTTGCGGTTGCTGCTGTCCGGGCCGGCCAGCTCGGGCGCCCGCGCCACCCCCGACGACGCGACGACCGCGGGTGGCAACCGTATCCACTTGATCGTCGATGACCTCGATGCCGAGATCGACCGACTACGCCGTGCGGGGTTGTCGTTCCGCAGCGACGTGGTTTCTGGTCCCGGGGGCCGCCAGATCCTGCTCACCGACCCCGCCGGCAACCTCATCGAGCTGTTCCAACCCGCCCACCGGCCAGGCCCGCGCACGCCGACCGCCCCCTGACCGGGACTAGACGAGTAATTCCTGGCCCTGGCCGGGGGCGATGGGCGCAGCCGGCGGGCGGCGGTGACCGTCGGTCACCTTCGAGGGGGCGGACACGGTCGTAAGCGGTATACCGCAGAGTCATATTCATACCTCTGAGGTATACCGCTCAACAGCACAGCGACACGGCGGGCAGCCAGAGCCGATGGCAAGCGCCCTTCGCCGCAACCCACGTTCGCGCCCTGCGAATCGGCGTACCCGGTCAGCCCTTCACCGCGCCGGCGGTGAGCCCTTCGGTGAGGAAGCGCTGCCCGAGGGCGTACATGATGACCACGGGGATGCTGACGAGCAGCGACGCCGCGGCGAGTTGTCCCTGCGGAACGACGTCCCCGGCGATCATCGACTGCATCCCCACCGGCAGCGTCTTGTACTCGTCCTTCGTGATGAACACGAAGGCGAAGAGGAACTCGTTCCAGGCATTGGTCAGAGTGAAGAGCGCGACCGCCAGCAGCCCCGGCTTGGCCAGCGGCAGCACCACCCGGCCGAACGCCTGGATGCGGCTGCAACCGTCGACGAGCGCGGCCTCCTCCAGCTCCACTGGGATCGACGAGAAGTACCCCACCAGCAGCCAGGTGGCGAACGGCAGCGTGAAGGTCGGGTAGGTCACCACCAGGGACCACAACGAGTCGGTGAGGCGCGCGCCGATGAGCATCTGGTACAGCGGGATGAACAGCAGCGCGCCCGGCATCACGTAGGTGAGCAGCACCGTGACGGTGAAGCCCTGCGCCCCACGGAACCGCAGCCGGGCCAGCGCGTAGCCCGCCAGGGCGGCGCAGACAAGTGCCACCGCCGTGGACGCCGCCGACACCAGCAGGGTGTTGAGGTACCAGCGGCCGAACGGTTGGTTGTCGAACAGCGCGCCGAACTGCTCCAGGGTCCACGGCGTCGGCCACAGGTCGTCGGTGCGCATGACGACCTGGCCCTCGGACTTGAAGGCCGTGACGGCGATCCAGTACAGCGGGCCCAGCACGAAGAAGAGCAACCCGGCCAGGGCGACGCCGGATCCCAGGCCCGACACCACCGACGACGACCGGCGACCGCCCCGCGACGAGAGGGCCGAGACCACCCGGCCGACCCCCGCCGCGATCAGCAGGATCACCCCGAGGACCACCGCCGCCTTCCAGAAAATCTGCGGAGATGCCCAGGCCAGCAGGCCGGTCACCACCGCGGTGACGACCCACGGCAGCGCCCTGCGCGCCGGTGCGGCCCACCTCCGCGTGCCGATCCACCGCGTTGCCCGACGTCGTCCGGGCAGCTTGACGCCGCTGTCCTGACGCAGCAACCGCACCAGGACGAACACCAGGCCGCCGATGACCGGCAGCATGACGAGCGTGACGGCCGCGCCGGCGCCGTACTGCAACTGCAGGATCGCCTTCGAGTACGCGACGAGCACGTACGGCGCTGTCACGTCGCCCGGGCCGCCCTGGGTCAGCAACCAGACGAGGTCGAAGTTGTTGAACGTCCAGATCGACGACAGGGTCACCGTCACGGTGATCACGTGGCGCAGTCCGGGAAGCGTCACGTGGGTGAACCGCCGCCAGGACGAGGCGCCGTCGATCGTCGCCGCCTCGTACAGGTCCGCCGGGATGGCCTTCAACCCCGCGAGGAAACACACGGTGAAGAACGGCACGCCCTTCCAGACGTTCACGAGGATCACCGAGGGCATGGCCAGCGACGGATCCGACAGCCAGCCAGCGGGCCAACTGTCGACCAGGTGCGCGTCGGCAAGCAGCGGCCCGATCCCGGTGGTGGTGAGCAGCGTGTTGACGCTGCCGAAGATGGGATCGAGCAGCGCGCGCCAGCTGAACGCCGTCACCACGGTCGGCACCACCCACGGCACCAGGAGCAGCCCGGCCAGCACCGCCCGCCCGCGGCGTCGCTGGTGCAGCAGCAGGGCCGCGGCCAACCCCAACACGACCTTGAAGACCTCGGCGTACGCGGTGAAGACGAACGAGTTCACCACGCCGGTGTGGAACTGGTCGTCGCCGACGAGCGCGAGGTAGTTGTCCAGGCCGACGAACACGGTGTCCTGCCCGTGCCGTTCGGTGGTGCTGGTGATGATCGAGCGGGCGATCGGCACGAGGACGAGCCCGCCGACAAGCACGGCCATCGGCGCCAGGAACAGTGCCGCGAGCCGCCAGTCACGCCCGAGCCGCCGCTGGACCGCCGTGAGAGAGCCGGGTCCCGACGGCGGGGGCTTCCGCGCCGCCGGGACCCGTGCCTGACGGACCGAGCTCACTGCCGCAGCCCCTGCTGGTTGAAGATCTGCACCATCTTCGCGTGGGCGTCCGTCACGGCCTGCGCCGGCGCGGCACCCTGGACGACCTGCTGCATCATGTCGGTGAGCACGTAGGCCGACCCCACCGCCTGCTGGCCCGCGCTGGCCTTCTGCGGGAAGGTCAGGCCGTTCTTCGTGTTCAGCGGCAGCTTCAGTTCGGTGATCCTGCGCAGCATCGGGAACGCCGGGTCGCCGCTCGTGAAGAACGGGTCGGCGTCCCAGACCTTCTCCCAGGCGGGCATCACCAGGCCGGGTGCCTCCTTCGCCACCCCGAGCAGCGCGGGTGCGCTGACCAGGTACTGCGCCAGGAGCTTGGCGAGCCCGGGGTTCTTGGCGCCCTTGAAGACGACGAAGCCCTGCGACTGGCCGAGCAGCAGCGGATTGTTCGTCGCCGGCCCGATGCAGTCGGAGAACACGTGGGTGTTCGCGTGCACCGGGTTCTTCTTGGTCCGGGAGTCCGCGTAGACGCTGAACTGGTTGCGGGTGTAACCGAGGATGCCCGCGAGCCAGTTCTCGTTGTTGCTGGTGTCGGTCCAGCTCGCGATCCCCGGTGGCAGCATCGGCTTGTACTTGGAATTGGTGTAGATGTCGCCCAGGAAGGTCACCGCCTGCACGGTCTCCGGGGAGTTGAACGTGACCTTCCGGCCGTCGTTGGAGGCGATCGAGCCGCCGTAGGCGTTGATCAGCGCCTCGATCATGCCGTTGCCGTCACCGGACCGGTTCACAGTCATGCCCCAGCCGAACCGGCGCTTGGTCGGATCGGAGATCTCCAGGCACAGATCCCTCAGCTCCTCCCAGCTGTAGATGTCCTTGGGGGAGATGCCCTTGTCCTGCATCCAGTCCTTGCGCAGGAACGACCCGATCCCGATGAAGTGGTACGGGATGGCGAACCACTTGCCGTCGAAGACGCAGAAGTTCGTGGCCTCGGCGGAGGGTTGGCCGTACTTGGCGGTCAGGGCCTGGACGACGTCCGTCACGTCCTCCAGGTCGCCAAGCGCCTGGAACTGAGCGACGAACCGCGAGTCGGTCATGAACGCCAGGTCACGCGCCACCCCGCCCTTGACCTCGGCGTCGATCTTGGCCACCACGTCACCGGCGTCGGCCTGGACGAGGCTGTTCTCGATCTTCGTTCCGGTGGTGTCCGCGAACTTCTTGATCGAGCTGTCGAGGGCCTCGTTCGCCGCAGTCGAGTACAACTTCTGCGACAGCATCCCCATCGAGGAGCCCTTCATCGACGACGCGGCGTCGATGAGCTCCTGTGGAACTTCGGGCTGCACCTTGCTGGATGAGTCGGAGCTGCCCCCGCACGCGGCCAGACCGGCCGCGCCGAGCACCCCCACTCCCATCCCCATAAAGCCGCGTCGAGACCAGGCTGGATTCTTCTCCATGGACATTCGCCTCCTCAGAGTCCCGCACCACTGCACGCCGAAGGCGTGCCTGACGAACACCGCGATCCTTGTGTTCCAGGTGTGTCTCGTGCGGCGACCACGAACGGGCCGCCCGCACAGATCAGTGCGTTCGCAAACCCGTCGGGGGAGTTGGCGGGGTTGCGACGGCGCGCGAGAGAACCCGCGTGCCGCTCGCCGGGTAGCGCGACGAGGTTGAGGCGATCGGCGACCGGGCCGAGAGGGTGCCTCTGGCGTTCCAGTTCGGTCGGGTCACGGGACCACCGCCGTTCGAGATTTCGAACTGAGTTCGAGATACCGGATCGAGTGGTCGCGACGCTAGAGCAGCATCGTGAGAAATGTCAATGTTTCGATGGTGTTTCGAGCCGAAAACAGGAGGCCGGCTATCGAGACGGGGCCCGGTAGCCCATGCGGGCGGACAGCGCGGCCGCGCCCTCGCGAACCAGCCCGGTCCACTCCGACTGCACCTGGGACGTCCAGCGAATGATCGGCGCGGACAGGCTCATCGCGGCGATGACCGCACCCGAATGGTCCCGGATGGCCGCCGCCACGCACCGCATCGCGCTGTCCGACTCGCCGACGTCGACAGCGACGCCCTCCGCCCGGACACGTTCGAGATGCGCACGGAGAAGGTCCGGGTCGGTGATGCTGTCCGGCGTCATCCCCGGCAGCGCGGCCTTCGACAGGACGGCATCCAGGTCCGCCTGATCGAGCGCCGACAGCAGCACCTTGCCGACCGCCGTGCAGTGGGCCGGCAGCCGCAGCCCGACACCGGAAACCATCCGGACGGGGTGCGTGCTGTCGAACTTGACGAGGTAGATGACATCGGCGCGGTCGAGCACCGCCACGTGCACCGCCTCGGCACACTTCGATGCCACGTCCCGCGCGACCCCCTGCGCCTCGCGTACCAGGTCAAGCCGGCCGGCGAACGCCGCGCCCAGCTGGAAGAGCGGCATACCGAGCCGATACTGCACCGGCTGGCCCGGTACGGAGATCAGGTACGAGCGAGCCTCGAGCGTGACGAGCAGCTCGTGGACTGTGGTGCGGGGCAGGTCGAGTCGTTCCATCACCTGACGGGCCGACAGTTGGGGGCAGTCCAGGAACAGTTCGAGGACGTCGAGTGCGCGGATGACTGCCGGTACGACACGGGGCATGTCGAAAAGTCCCTTCGCAGTGCTGGACTCGTGCCAACGATCTCCACACGGACCAGCACCCGAAGAGGATAGCTACGTCAACTTCGAGCGCGCCATGAATGCGGCCGGGCAGTAGGAGGGGCGGGAGCGCTCACATCCGTTCGGGAGTCCGGATGCCGAGCAGGTGCAGGCCCTGCCCGAGGACCCGCGCGGTCAGGTCGCAGAGCACCAGCCGGCTCTCCCGGACCGGTTCGTCGGCCCGCAGCACCGGGCACCTCTCGTAGAACGTGCTGAACGCGGCGGCCAGCCGGTACAGGTAGCCGGCGAGGTGATGGAACTCCAGATTCTCGGCCACCTCGCCGACCACCCTGCCGAACCCGACCAGTTCGAAGGCCAGCGCCCGCTCCGCCGGCTCGGCGAGGGAGACGGCCGCGTCGGGCCGGGCCGCCGCCCCGGCCCGCCGGAAGATGGACCGGATCCGGGAGTACGCGTACTGGAGGTAGGGCGCGGTGTTGCCGTCCAACGACAGCATCCGCTCCCAGTCGAGCACGTAGTCCCGGTGCCGGTCGTTGGACAGGTCGGCGTACTTGATCGCGCCGATGCCGACCGCCCGGCCCACCTCGGCCGCCTCCGCCGCACCCAGCTCCGGATTCCGCTCCCGGGCCAGCGCGATCGCCCGGGAGATGGCCTCCTCCAGCAGTCCGACCAGCTTCACCGACCCGCCGGCTCGGCTGCGCAACATCCGCCCGTCCGACCCGAGGATCGAGCCGAACCCGACATGCTCGGCCCGGGCCGGCGGGGCCAGCCACTCCGCCTGCGCGGCGACGGCGTACACCATCTCGAAGTGCCGCCGTTGCGGCAGCCCGACCACGTAGAGCAGGCGGGTCGCGCCGAGGGCGTCGGTCCGCTGCCGGATCGCCGCCAGGTCGGTCGCCGCGTAGCCGTACCCGCCGTCGGACTTGCGCACGATAAGCGGCAGCGGCTCGCCGTCCCGGCCGACGACTCCGGGCGGGAACACGCAGGCCGCGCCCCCGCTCTCCCGCAGCAACCCGAGCCGGTCCAGTTCCTCGACCACCGGCCCGAGCAGGTCGTTGTAGCTGCTCTCGCCATGGAAGTCCCGCTCGGTGAGGGTCACGTCGAGCATGTCGTACACGGTCATGAAGTACCGCTCGGACTGCTCCACCAGCAGCCGCCACAGCCGCCGCGTCACGGGGTCGCCACCCTGCAGAGCCACCACCCGCCGCCGGGACCGCTCGGCGAACGCCTCGTCGGCGTCGAACTTCGCCCGAGCCGCCTTGTAGAACGAGTCCAGGTCACCCATGGACAGCTCCTGCGCGGCCTCGGCCTCGCCCAGATCGGCCAGGTGCTCGATCAGCATGCCGAAGGGTGTGCCCCAGTCGCCCAGGTGATTGGCCCGTACCACCCGGTGCCCCAGCCATTCCAGAAGCCGGGCCGCCGCGTCGCCGATCACCGTCGAGCGCAGGTGCCCGACGTGCATCTCCTTCGCCACGTTCGGCGCCGAGTAGTCGACCACCACCGTCTCCGGCTCGGCCGTCACCGGCACGCCCAACCGCCTGTCGGCGGCGAGCGCGGTGATCAGGCCCACCAGCGTCCGATCGGCAACGGTCAGGTTGAGAAAGCCCGGCCCGGAGACCTCTGCCCTGCTGCACAGGTCGGCCAGCTCGGCGTGCTCCAACACCTGCGCGGCGATGTCGCGCGGCGGCCGGCCGAGCCGCCGGGCCAACGCCAGCGCCGCGTCGGACTGGAAGTCCGCGCGCTGAGACCGCCGCACGACCGGGTCGACAGGCACGCCGGCCACCGTCGCGAACGCCGGCGCCAGCCGGTCGGTAAGCAGATTCTCCAGATCCATGGGTACGCCGATCTCGCTCGGATCCGTCGCTCGCGGATCACCGAAAGGGGATGCGGGCGGACCGGGATGATCGGCGGTGACCGGCGGCTCGATCCGCCGGTCGCAGGTGAGGAGTGCTCAGCGCGGGCGGTCGCAGGACCGCCGGCGTCGCAGCGCGCCGAGCAGGACGTCAGGGGACGCCGTCGGGAACGCGTACGAGCTGGGCATGGCGCTAACTTAACCAGCCGATCCGGGGACCGGGCAACGGAATTGCCGCCCGACCGGGCGACGGGAGTGACGGCTGTCACACCGATGCGGGACCCGATCGCGAGGGAGTCGTCGTCTTACCCCATGTGAGACGAAGTCTGGACGCGGCCGACGAGCAGGAACTCGTACGCCGCGTGGCCCGCGGTGACCGGCGGGCCTTCGACGAGCTCTACCGGCGCACCGCACCATGGCTGGAGGTGCGGCTGCGGCGTCGGTGCGCCGACCCGGACGTGGTCGCCGACGTCCTCCAGGAGACCTACCTGACCCTCTGGCGGGCGGCCGGCAGCTTCGCCGGCGACCAGGTCAGCGGCAGCGCCGTCGGCTGGTTGTGGACCATCGCCGCGCACCGCCTGGTCGACGCGTTCCGCCGTCGCTCCCGGCAGGCCCGGATGCCGCAGGTGCACCCGGTCGAGACTGTCGTACCCGCCGCCGAGGACGAGGTGCTGGCCGGCCGGGTCGGGCAGGAACTCGAACAGGCCCTCGCCGTGCTGCCGCCCGAGGTCCGCGCGGTGCTGCGGGCAACAGTCCTCGACGGCTTCACCGTCCGCGAGACGTCCGTGCTGCTGGGCGTACCCGAGAACACCGTCAAGTCCCGGATCCGCCGCGCCCGGATCGTCCTGCGGGAGGCCCTGTCATGACAGCCCATCCCACCCTGAACGAGATCGACCGCTACGCCGACGGCGACCCCGGCCTCGACGAGGCGACCGTCTGGTCCATCGAGGTGCACCTGGAGACCTGCGCCGACTGCCGCGCCCGCCTGGCCGGCAGCACCACTGCCCAGTCGCGCGCCCTGGTCGCCGAGGTTGCGGCAGCCGTCGACACCGCGATCGCCGCAGGCCCCACCCCACGATCCAGGACCCTCTTCCGTACGCCGGTGCGGCAGCGCTGGTTCGTGGCGGCGCTGCTTCCGTGGGTCGCCATGACCGCCTGCGTGCTCGGCACCGCGGCCCTGCTCACGTACTTCCTGTCCGAGTTGCCGTCGATCGTGTTGCTGCTCGCGCCCCTGGCGCCGCTGCCCGGGGTCGCGGCCGCCTGGAGCAGACGCGGCGACCCGGCCTGGGAACTGGTCATCGGCACCCCCTCGGCCGGTCTGACGATGCTGCTGCGACGTACCGCAGCGGTGCTCGTCCTCGTGATCCCGGTGCTCGCCGCGTTCGCCGCCCTCGGGAGCAGTCGGGCGAACCCGGCGCTGATGCTGCTGCCGTGCCTGGCCTTCACCGCCGCGACGCTGCTGCTCGGCTCCCTCGTCGGCGTCCGCCGCGCCGCGATCGGTCTGATGGCGCTGTGGGCCGCCGCCGTGGTCGCGCCCAGCCTCGTCACCGCCGAACTGCCGGTGCTCCTGCGGCCGACGGCCACCGGCGGGTGGGCCGTCGTCACTGTCGTGCTTGCCGCCCTGACCCTCCTGCGCGCCAACAGCTTCCGGCGCCTCACCTCGTTCTGAAGGGAACCACCATGCGAGCGGTGAGCACTGCCGAAACGGCGCCCACCATCAACCCATGGGCCATCCACGCCGAGGCCCTGAAGGTGCGGGCCGGCCGCCACCTGGCCGTCGACGGGCTCGACCTGAGCCTGGGCACCGGCGTCCACGGCCTGCTCGGGCGCAACGGCGCGGGCAAGACGACGCTGATGCGTGCCCTCGCCACGGTCCTCAAACCGGCCGGAGGTCGACTCACAGTGCTCGGCAGTCCGGTCGACGGTCGCGCCGACCTGCGCCAGGCCCGCCGCTCACTGGGCTACCTGCCGCAGCACTTCGGCTACTACCCACGGTTCACGGTGCGCGAGTTCGTGTCGTACCTGGCCTGGTTGAAGGAGATGCCAAAGCCGGACATCCCGGCGGCCACGCAGCGCGCGATCGACCGCGTCGGGCTCAGCGCCAAGGCCGACGCCCGCCTCCGGACACTCTCCGGCGGGATGCTGCGCCGGGCCGGCGTCGCCCAGGCCATCGTCAACGATCCGCAGGTGCTGCTGCTGGACGAGCCGACAGTCGGCCTCGACCCCGAACAGCGCCTCGACCTGCGCGAGCTGCTGCGTGACCTGGGCACGGACGCCTGCGTGCTGGTCTCCACCCACCTCGTCGAGGACGTGGTCGCCGCCTGCACCGAGGTCGTGCTGATCAACGAGGGTCGGCTGGTGTGGCAGGGCACGCCCGCCGCCCTGGCCGCCCAGGGCGACGAACGCCACCCGGGCGACACCCCCGCCGAACGCGGCTACTCCGCGCTGCTCCGCGGCCACCACGCGGAGGCCGTCCGATGAGCGTCCTCGGGATCGAACTGCGGCGCTCCGCCGCGGTCGGCGCGGCCCTGCTCGCGTTGGTGGTCGGCGTCGCCGCCCTCTACCTCGCACCGGGACGCTGGTCGGCGGGCTGGATGGACCTCACACTGACCACGAAGGAGTACATGATCCTGCTCTGGCCGATCGCCCTGGCCGCCGGAGCGTGGCAGGGCCGCCGCGAGCACCGGGCCAAGGTCGGCGAACTGCTCGCCACCACACCCCGGTCCCGCGCCCGCCGGATGCTGCCGGTCCTCGTCGCGATGGGGGCCTCGGTCGGGCTCGCCTTCCTGCTCGTGGTCGGCGCGGGCGGCATGCGGATCGCCTCGACCGCCGCCTACTTCCCGCCGGACGTCGTCGCCATCATGCTTGTCGGCGCGCTCTCCCTGGTCGCGGCGGCCTGGCTCGGCCTGGGCATCGGGCGACTGCTGCCCGCCCTGGTGACCGCCCCCGTGCTCGCCGTGGCCGGTGTGCTGCTTGTCTTCTTCACCGCGATCATGCGGCCGGACTGGCTGGGCGCGATCATGTCCCCCGCCTACGGCAGCACCCCCTTCTACCCGTTCCAGACCATCGACCCGCGGGTCACCGCCGTACTCGCCATCTTCATGGGAGGGCTCGCGCTGACCGGCGTACTGCTGCTTGTCGCCCGCGGCCCCCGGGCCTTCGCGGCAGCCGCGCTGCCGGTGCTGCTCGGCTTCGGCGCCGCGGCGGCGATCGTCCCCCGCGACGAGGCTGCCCTCGTCGCACCGATCGACCCGGTCGCCCGCGAACTCGTCTGCACCGACGACGCGCCGAAGGTCTGCGTCACCCGGGTCAACGCGAACGTGCTGGACGCGCTGACCCCACTCGCCCGCCAGGGCCTGGCCGTCCTCGCGAAGATGCCGGGCGCCCCCACGCAGGCACACGAGGACAGGCGGGCCTACCTCATTGGGGAGGTGCCCGGCCGCGACGCCGACATCGTCACGATCGTCGTACGCATCGACGACCACGGCGGCCTGGCCCATCCCGACTCCGTGGTCCCCGAGATGGTCTTCGGTCTGGGCGCCGGGTACGGCGGCCCGGAATGCGAGCGGGACGCAGCTGTCGAACGAGCAGCCGCCTACCACCTGCTCGGCCGCGAGCCGGTCTCCGACGTCGGCGTCATCCCCGGAATGATCGAGGAGGATCCGCAGCTCAACGCCGAGGCGGTCGCCCTGTGGCAGGGCCTGCGGAAGCTGCCCGCACCCCAGGCGCTCTCCCGCGTGACGGCGGTACGCGACGCGATCCTGGCCTGCCAGGACACCACCGGACTGCTGTCCCGATGATCCTCCACCTCCGCGCACGACGCGTACCCCTGGCACTTGCCGCGTCCGTCGGCGGCGCAGCCCTGATCTGGGCGCTGTGGCTGACCCTGTCCACGGAGCGCGACGCCATCCTCCTGCTCGTCGTACTGACGGTCATGCTGATGGTGGCGGTCCTGTCGACCACGCTGGCAGCCCCGGACGAAGACCTGGAACGCACCGCCGCACTGCACTGGCCGTGGCGTCGAGCCGTGCATCTGCTGGCCGCGCTGGCGCTCGTACTCGTCGTGCTGCTCGCCACCCAGCCGACCGGCGCCCGTTTCGGCCCGGCCGCCCTGGTGGTCCGCGACTCCGCCGGCCTGCTGGGCCTCACCGCACTCTGCGCGACGGCCGCCGGCGTGGCCCGCGCCTGGTTCCTCCCCCTGGGCTGGGCGGTCGTCGCCGCCATGTTCCCGCAGTCGAGCACGTGGGGCGCCCTCGCCACCTGGCCGGGACAGCCCTCCACCAGCCGTCCCGCGGCGGTGGTCGCGGCCGTCCTGGCGGTCACGGGCCTTGTGACGTACGCCTTCCGCGGCCCCGCCCGCCGCGAGTGACGGCGAGCCCGGTTATGTCGGGCGTGCCGATCTGCGTTCGCCGGATGGGCATGTGGCCGTTACCGGTCGACGTAGTGATAACGGCAGGCGACGATCTCGACGTCTTCCTTGGTGATCCGATACACCAGCCGGTGTTCGCGATCGATCCGGCGGGACCAGAAGCCGGACAGTTCGCCGCGGAGGTGCTCCGGCTTGCCGATGCCCTCGTAACCGTTGCGCATCACGTCGGCGATGAGGTCGTTGATGCGCTTGACCAACTTACGGTCCGTGTGGCTGAGGTACTGGCTCCACGCTGTCGCGGTGAAGACCAGCCTCATGCGACGTCCCGTACGGTGTCCGGGTCGATCAGGTCGCGCTCGGTCGCGTCGCCCTTCTCAAGCTCCGCGATCGATCGGCGCAGCGTGGCGGCGTTGGCCGGGTTGCGAAGGAGATACTCGGTCTCCTTCATCGACTCGTACTCCGCGAGCGGCACGATGACCACCGGCTCGTGGCCGGACCGGGTCACCACCACCTCCTCCGCGTCGTTGATGACGCTGTCGAGTTCGGCGGCCAGGTTCTGCCGTAGCTGGGTGAAGTTCACGGTCCGCATGATCACCTCCGGGTAAGTACAGAAAACTGTACCTCGCGTTGGTGACCTTGGGAGATTCTCACGCGAGATCAACTGGTGGGCCGCAGCCGGCAGGGCTGAGCCTGGCCGGGCATAGTCGTCCAGCCCCGCCCGCCTCGCCCGGTACGATCGCGAGCTTTTTTCGCATTGCAGGGAAGCCCATGAGATCCACGTGCGGCCGCCCCGGCAGTTCCCGTGCTGAGAGTGGGTTTTGTCAATGGCATGCCGTATCGGTGAGATCGTGCTCAAGTGCCGCGACCCCGAGGTGCTGGCGCGGTTCTGGTGCGAGGTCCTGGACTTCGTAGAGCTCGATCGCGAAGAGGCGGTCTACATCGAGATAGGTCCGCGCGAAGGGTTCGGCGGCCCGCAGCCGACGATCTTCCTTATCCGCGACGACGATCCGAAAAACGGTTATGCCCGGCTGCACATCGACGTCAACCCCACCGACCGCGATCAGGACACCGAGCTCGAGCGCCTCCTGGCCGCCGGGGCCAAACTCGTCGACATCGGTCAGCCTGCGGATGCGTCCTGGCACGTCCTCGCCGATCCAGAAGGCAACGAGTTCTGCTTGCTCAAGCGCCGCCTCGACCCACTCTGACGGCCCTCGCCCCAACGATCGACGCAGCCACCTCGCGGTCGCCGAAAAAATTTGCGACCCCATCAATAGCTTGGCACCGGGTGGACGCTCGGCCTGCCGAAGCCTCGGCCAGAGCACGGCGTTAGGGCTTGTTCAGCCTGCTCGGCGTGACCGTTCCTGGATCAAGCGCAAGAAGATGCGCACCGCGAGCACCACGGTCACGACCACGGCTGGAATGGCCAGAAGATTCCAAGGTCTACCGAGCATGTTGGCGGTCCCGAGCAGGGCGAGTGCAAGACCCTCCCATAGCAACTCGCGGCCGCTGAGAAGTTCTCTGCGAAGCGGCTGCTGCCTCTGGTGTCTTTCTGTCCGCAGGCGCCGCACCGCTTGTAGTGTGAACACCACGCCAAATCCGAGGCAGAGCGGGCCTGCTAGCCAGTTCGCCGCATTCGGCACGGTACCTCCTGGAAGCTTGCTCGGCTGTCAGGGGGAAGCATTGAGCGACGGACCGATCTTGTCATCATCCTCGACTCTCCGCTGGCCGCATCTCCGTCACAGCTCACGTCCGGGATGCCTGACGGGCCTGCGCCTCACTCCTGGCGGACCTGGATCTGCATCCCCGGCGGCAATGCAGATCCTTGCGCACGCCCAGTTCGCCATCACCATGAGATCTACACGGTGGTGTCCTCGGCGGCCACCGGCGACGCGCTCAAGCGGCTCGGTCAAGCGCTGGATCGGTGAAGGACCCCTGCCCGAGCCGCTGTCGGCGGTTCCGTCGGTTCTCCTCGCTAGGGTGCTGCCGCGGATCACGATGGTCGTGCCTTGCCGAATCGCGTCATCCATCGACTGGCGGAATTAGTAGACGCCGGCCGTCATGAAGGGCTCCTGTTCAACCGTTCGGCAGTCGCCCGCGGCCGTGACCGGTGCCGGTCGGTCAAGCTCCCGCCATACATAAGGGACACGAGCTTGAACGGAGAGTCCCCGACCGGAGATACCCCGCTCTGGACACAGCAGGGCCACCAGGAGTCGGTCAACGCGCTCTGCGGCGTCCTTCGGTGTTGGCGGTCCGGACTGTGTGTGCGTCGTCCGGTCGTGTTCGCGTTGGTCCACGCCCGGCCCTCGCCTCAGCCACGGAATGCGGATTGAGCCGGCGCGGCTTGCGTTGCGGCTTGCCCGGCACGAATCGGCAGGAGGAACGTCGCAGTGGTCAGTGCCGGGGCGCCGAAGCGAAAGTACGCGAAGAAGACCGCGTGCAGCCAGGCGGCCGGCCCGCTCAGGCGCAGCGGCTCGCTGTCGGCGAACAGCAGCACCACGCCGTGCGCGTCGAGGTGGTATTCAACGACGCCGGCGTGGTCGAACGACAGCCACCGTCCGAATGAGTAGCACCAGGTCCTGGAAGGGGTGAGCACGACCCGGGTGAGTTCGTGGTCGCGCCACTGTGGACGGGCCAGGCGTTCCGCCCGGGAGCGGGCGCTGCTGTTGCCGATGGCGTTGGCGAGCAGGGCGCCTGTGACAAAGGCCGTTGACCCGAACGCCAACGCGGAGGTCTGCTGGTAGGTGACCGCCGCGCCGTAGTGCCGCGCGTAGTGCAGCCGGGCATCCAGGTAAACCGGCTCCTCGGTGAAGAATCCGGGCGTGGGCACAGCGCCCGGCTGTCCGCCCTGAGCGAGGAATTCGAGGGTACGACGCGCGGCGTCACGACCGTCCGCCCACGAGGTGTCGACGGCCGGGGGCCGGAGCACCCGGCCGATGCCGTAGCCGACGGCATAGGCGGCCAGCGCCCACGGAGCGGCGACACCGACGACGGTGACGGTGAGCCAGCGCCGGTGGCCGAAGCCGCGCCGGCGACGCCCCTCCGCCATCCCCACACACAACCCGGTGATCGCCGTCGCCGCCACGTAGGCGCCAGCTGTCAGCACCAGCAGGGTCAACAGCGCGCTGGTCCCCGAGCACGCGTCCGGAATATCGCCCTCTGGATCGCCCATCGACGATCCGTGAGCCCGCAGGCACCGATCCGTGGACCGGTACAACCTGTCGACGCCCCACACCAACGCCGGTGTGCCGAGCGCGGTGGCGACGGCGGTGAAGGTCCAGTGGCGGCTCGTCGGCGGTGGAGGCACGAAGGACATGACGGTTCGTTGCTCCCTCTGTCACCGCACCAGTGCGCTCCGACGCGCGATGCTACCGCTCGATCGATACGCCGTGTGGCCCGCAAGCGAGTCGTCGATGCCTGGTCCAGCCCTGCCCCCGATGCGCCGCGACTCCGAGTCGGTGGGCGGGCGGGCGCCGCTCACAACCGCTCGGGAGTCGCGGCGGGGCGTAGATCAGCATCGCTCGTCCGGGCGGGGGCGGACATCAACCCGGGCACAGGAGGTCGGGTAGCCTGAAGCGCAGCGGGCCGTTAGCTCAATGGCAGAGCTGAGGACTTTTAATCCTTAGGTTCTGGGTTCGAGTCCCAGGCGGCCCACCAACGGCATGTGAGCTGGGAGAACGCAGACCTCTCCGGTGACACTGTGCGCTCGGACAATGACGGTCGAGAGTGCCCCCGATGCGTTGACGGTTGGACCAGCCAGGCCTGCTGGTGGGCGGTCACAGGAACTCGCTGCGGTAGGTCGAGGCCAGCTCGGCACCACGGCGACGGCGTTCGGCGAGTTCGTCAGGTGATAGCTGCGGCGGCGGCGCGTCCTTGCCCGCGACGACGTCGCCGATGCGGGTGAAGTACTCATCCTGCCCGGCCGGGGTGCACATGCAGAGCATGTGGGCCGGCGCACCTGAGGTGTTGCGGAAGTTGTGCGGTGCGTTGGCGGGGATGTTGATCGTGGAGCCAGCCCGCACCACGTGCTTCTCGCCACGGAAGGTGAACTCGATCTCGCCCTCAAGGATCGTGAACATCTCCTCGAAGTCGTGCCGGTGCGGCGGCGGCCCGCCGCCGTCGGGGACGCGCATGTCGATAAGGCAGTACGCGCCGTTGGTCTGCTCGCCCGTGATCAACATGCCGTAGGTGTTGCCGACCAGGGAAATGTAGGTCGTGTCGGGATCGTCGGGGTTCGCCACGGTCAGCGAGCGAGTGGGATCGTCGTCGGGAATCATCGTCATCGTCTCCTGGGGTGTGCGGTCGGTTGGTTCGATCGGCCGGGCGGCGGTGGGTCTCCGGTTGGCAGGTGGACCGGGCCGCTCGTCTGATCATCGTGGAGAGCGCCGCCACCTCGCGTGCTTTCCTGTGGTTGGCCGGGCCTGCGAAACCGTGCGGTCGGCCGGGCCGATGAGCAGCGGTGTGGCCGGAGTGCCTGACGGGTTCGTGCGGCTGTCGGTAATCGGGTCCGTGCTTGGGTGATGGCTGGGCAGCGTGTCAGGCAGTCGGCGGGAGGACGACGGTCTTGCCCGGCAGCTCACCCGCGCCGGCCCGGGCGTGGAGTGCGGGCAGGTCGGCCAGCGCCACCCGCTGGGCAACCTCGACGCGCAACTCGCCGGTGCCGATCCGAGCGGCTAGGTCGGCGAGTTGGTCTGCGTCGCTGCGGACGAACAGGTCGATGCCACGCACATTGCGCGCGTCGTCGGAGGGGGCCGGCATCCAGACCGTGGTGTTGACCAGGGTGCCGCCGTCCCGGATCAGCGTGACCAGCGCGGCGAGCTGTTCCGGGGCGACGGGCGCGAGGTTGACTACGAGGTCGACCGGCTCGGTCACCGCCGCGGTCACGTCGGTGGTGGTGTGGTCGATCACCTCGTCGGCACCGGCAGCCTTGACCCGCTCGGCGCTGCGGGGGCTGGCCGTGGCGATCACGTGGGCGCGAACCTCCTTGGCCAGCTGCACCGCGTAACCGCCGACCGCTCCGCCGGCGCCGTTGATCAGCACCCGCTGACCGGCGGTCAACTTGCCGTGGTCGAACAGTGCCTGCCACGCGGTCAGGCCCACCAGCGGGAACGCCGCCGCGTCGGCCAACGGGATGTTCCTGGGTGCCCCCGTCAAGATCTCCGCCGGCGCGATCACGTACTCCGCGGCCGCCCCGGTCCCCGTCATCGGTAGGAAGCCGACGACCGGGTCGCCGACCGCGATGTCGTCCACGCCCTCACCGAGCGCGTCGACCGTGCCGGCGACATCGAGACCGGGAGTGTGCGGTAACTCCACCGGGATGGGGCCCTGCATGTAGCCCGCGCGGATGTTGCCGTCGACGCCGTTGAACGACGTCGCGGCGACGCGGATCCGGACCTGCCCGGCTCCGGGCGTGGGCTGCTCGACGTCCTCGTAGCGGAGAACCTCAGGACCGCCGAACTCGTGGAAACGCACTGCCTTCATTGCTGAACCTGCCTCTGTGAGCGACGTCGGTGTGCTTCGAACGCGAAGCAATTGCGACGCAGAGAAGCTCCCTGCGGTCTGCTTCGACGTCACTTACCTTCACAGGATCCGGTGCGGTTAGCCTGGGCCGGACTGGCCCACCTTGATGATTGTCGGTTCCCCGGCGACGCCGACGATCTCCGTGAGACGCGCCGCATCGGCCGAACCGGGCGCCGCGGTGAGCATCAGAGCCGCCAGATCATCGCCTGGGATGGCGAGCAGGCTGCCGACGAGCGTGACGGCGCCGACGTCCGGATGAATGAACGCGGCACTGCTCTCGTAGGCCGCCACGGGACGCGGCGCACGCCACAGGGCGTCGAAGAGGCGGCTCTGGCTTCGCATCTCGTCCACCAGCCCGGCGAGCGACGCGTCGGCGGGGTAGCGCAACAGCGCGCTCTGCAGGCGGGCGGCGAGGATCGCTTCATGATCGGTTGCGTCGTCCGTGGATTGCTTGAAGCCATCGAACGGGTCGCAGAACGTACGCCACGCGATGTTCCACTCCCAGGGTTGCCCGGTGAGGTCCCAGTGCCCCAGCGCCATGAACGCGCTGTTGACGGCGACGAGATTCATCGCCGCGTCGGAGACGAACATCGGAGTGTCAGTGAACCGCTCCAGCAGCCGCATCGCACCCGGACCGACCTCGTTCGGCACCCGCCCGTCCGCTGCGGCGTACCCGGCCAGCGCACAGAGCCGCTCGTACTCCGCCCGTCCGACCCGTAACGCGCGGGCGATGGCATTCACCACCCCGGCCGACGGATGGCTGCGCCCCTGCTCCAGCCGGCGCACGTAGTCCGCGGACATCCCCGCCAGCTCGCCGAGCTCCTCCCGCCGCAAACCCTGTACCCGCCGACGACCGATCGGCAGCCCGACAGCCGCAGGCGCCGTACTCTCCCGCAACTGGCGCACCGCGGCACCGAACTCGTGACGTTCCACAGCCCAATTGTGCCCGGACGGCCCGGACAGCTCGGGGTGACGGCTCCTCGCCGGTCAGTGCCGGCCCGGTCTCGGCCCTCGGCCTTGATCGACTCGGGTTCCAGGAAGTCGGGCTGTCCTGGTCGCTCGGATAGCCCGACTTCCAGTAAGCCGAGTGGATCAAGAGCGTCCCGGGGCGCGGGGCGGTTGACCGGCTGCTGGGCGGGTACGGGGTCGGGCATGCGGATCGTGGTGGTGGGGGCGAGTGGCAACGTCGGTACGGCGGTGCTGCGGCGGCTGCGCCGGGAGCGGGGCGTCGAGCTGGCCGGGGTGGTCCGGCGGTTGCCCGGTCCGGATGCCGGTACGCCGTACGACCAGGTGGAGTGGCACTCCTGCGACATCGGGGCGCCAGGCGCTTCGGCGCAACTCGCCGAGGTGTTCGCGGGAGCGGATGCGGTGGTGCACCTGGCCTGGCAGATCCAGCCCAGTCACGACCAGCGGGTGCTGCGCCGGACGAACGTCGACGGCAGTCGGGCGGTGTTCGACGCGGTGGTGCGGGCCGGGGTGCCGGCACTTGTGTACGCCTCGTCGGTCGGCACGTACGCGCCCGGTCCGAAGGACCACCCGATCAGCGAGCGGTGGCCGGCCACCGGGGTCTCCGGCTCGTCGTACAGCGAGCACAAGGCGGAGGTCGAGGCGCTGCTGGACGGGCTGGAGCGGGACCATCCCACGCTGCGAGTGGTGCGACTGCGGCCCGGTCTGATCTTCCAGCGGGACGCCGGCGTGGAGATCACCCGCTATTTTCTCGGCCCGTTGGCACCGGTGCGGTTGCTGCGCTTCGGCCGGATACCGCTGGTGCCGACGAACCCGCGGCTGCGGATGCAGGCGGTGCACGCCGACGATGTGGCTGACGCGTACGCCCGGGCGGTTCTGGGTGATGCGCGCGGCGCGTTCAATCTCGCCGCGGACCCGGTGCTGAGTCCGGAGCTGGTGGCTCGGCACTTCCACGGCTGGACGGTGCCGGTCGCGGCGCCGGTGCTGCGGGTGGCGGCGGCGCTGACCTGGCGGGCGCGGCTGCAACCGGTGGACGCGGGCTGGGTCGAGTTGGGCCTGAACGCGCCGCTGATGTCCAGCGAGCGGGCGGAGACCGAGCTGGGTTGGGTACCCAAGATCGACGCGTTGACCGCGCTCAAGGAGTTGTTCGCCGGCATGGCCGGTGGCGACCACACGGCCAGCCCGCCGCTCTCCGCGGCGCGCACCCTGCCCGGCCGTCCCGGTGGCCTCCTGCACGCCCACCCGCCAGGCGAGAAGAACCCCTACTGACGCGGGTGATCAAGAGGCCAGGGAGGCGGTTCAGGCAGGCTTGGGGCCGATCACCTCGGGGTTGCGGGCGCCCAGGAAGAAGATGCCGCGGTAGCCGGGGGTCTCGAACTTGCCGCTCGGGTTGCGGCGAAGCGTCGAGTTCTCGATCTTCATCGTGCCGGTGCGGTTGTTGCTGACGAAGAAGATCGCGCCGCCGCCCTCGTTGGCCTTGTTGTTCTCGATGACAGTCCCGGCGATCCGTACGGTGAACTCGTTGCCGTCGCAGTAGATCGCTCCGCCGCTGCCGCCACCGGGCGTGCCGGACTTGGCCGGGTTGGCGCCGCTGCCGATCGCCTCGTTGTTCTTCAGCAGGCTGTTGAGCACCACCCACGACACGCCGATGCTGCTCAGCGCCCCGCCGTTCGAGCAGGAACCACCGTCGAAGGTGCTGCTCACGACGTACACCGGCTTGTTCTCGTACTGGCTCAGCACCCGGACGGCCGCGCCCCCCAGGTCGGGGCCGGTACGGTCGCAGCGGTTGCGGACGAAGCGGGAGTTGACCACCTTGAGTCGGCCGCCACGGACGAAGATCGCGCCTCCGCCGCCGCCCTCGGCCTTCTCGCCTGTGGAGTTGCCGTCGGCGAAGGTCAGGTTCTGCACGGTGAGCTGCGGGTGGTCCTGGTTCTGGCAGTGCGAGGTGGTGAAGCCCTGGGCCTCGTCGCAGGTGTTCATGTAGAGGATGCGGCGCTGCCCCTGACCGCTCAGCGTTACCCTGCCGCCGCCGTCGAGCACCACCTTCGGACCGTTGGCGTTGCGCACCTTCGCGGTGGCGGTCATCTTGATCGTCACCGGGGCCGGTCCACAGTTGAACGCGATGACGCCACCGGCGGCAACGGCCTTCACCACCGCCGAGGAGGTGCAGCTCGCCGGGGTGCCGGTGCCGATGGTTCGGGTCGGCTTCGACGTGTCCACCGCGCGCGCCTCGACCGGCACGCTGGCGTGACCGTTCGGGTTGCCGGCCGCGAGCGCCTTGGCTGCCGGGGCGGTCGGCTTCGGGCTCGCGCTCGCTCCGGGACCACCGAGACCGTCCCGGCCCGCCGGTGCGACGCCCTGGTCGCCGGTCGCCGGGGCCCCGGGCGTGGCGGACGAACCGGGTTGGAAGGCGGGGGCCGGGTCGCTGGACGCGCAGGCGGGCAGGGTCGCGGTGGCGACACCGAGGACGAGCAGGGCGGCAAGCGACGTCATGCGCACCGGCTCATGCTAGGAGCCCCGACGGCGTCACGACGAATCCGCCGTGCCGGCTTAATGCGCCGCTAAGCAACGCCGCGCGCAGGAACGACTCGCGACTGCGGCTGGCGCGTTCAGGCGTGGGACAGCGCGAAGGCCGTCAGGAAGCCGGCGACAGTGATGAGGCCGACCAGCAGGTGGGCGTTCTCGAACGCCTCCGGCACCATCGTGTCCGTGATCATGGCGAGGATCGCGCCAGCGGCCAGCGCCGTGATGGTGGCCAGCACGTCCGGCGGCGCGCCGCCCAGCAGGGTGTTGCCGACCAGCGCGGCCACACCGCTGATCAGCGCGATGCCGGTCCACAGCAGGAAGACGTACCGCCGGGTGCGGCCGGCCTGGCGCATGCCGGCCGCGCTGGACAGCCCCTCCGGAACGTTGCTGAGGAACACCGCCGCCACGGTGACCAGGCTGACCGCGCCGCCGCTGAGCAGGCTGGCACCGATCACCACCGATTCCGGTACGCCGTCGAGCAGCGCGCCGACGGCGAGCGCCGACCCGGAGCCGGGCTGCTCCTCCTCGGAGGGCTGCTGGTCGCCGGAGCGCTTCCGGTGCCGCGCGCCGTGACGGGCGAGAGCCACGTTCGCCAGGGTGTAGACGACCGCACCTCCGGTTGCGCCAAGCACGGTGGGCAGCATCCCGCCCTGCTCGTGCGCCTCGGCGATCAGCTCGAACGACACGGCGGAGAGCAGCACCCCCGCCCCGAACGCCATGATCGACGCGATGATCCGCCGGGGCACCCGGGCGTAGAAGCCGACCGCCGCCCCGACCAGCAGGGCCGACCCGGCCAGCAGTCCCCATCCACCCGCCTGCAACCACTCCGGCATTCCGCGGACCGTACCCACGCCGGCCGGGCCGACAAACCCGCATGTGAGGCAGGCTCAGAAGTCGGCGAAGAGGTACGGCACCTGGCGCGGGAAGAGGCTGCGCAGCTCGGTGGCGGCGTCCGCCGGCACGTCGCCGAGCCCGCGCAACGGCAGCTCGACCGGGTCCAGCACTCCGTACGCCAGGGCGGACAACCCGGCCGCGCTCAACGTGGCCGTCGGCGCCGGGCCGCTGTCGCCGGAGACCAGCTCCAACGCGCCTGTCGTACCGTCGAACAGGTGCGTTCCGGCCAGCCACCGGTCCCCGGTCAGCTCGACCCGGACCCGACCCGGCCCGGCGGGCAGGCCGCGCAGCGCGTCCAGCGACAGCAGCCGGGCCATCGGGGCGGACGAGCCCGGCCGGCCCGCCCGCGCCTCGACGTGCACGTCCAGGTCGGTCAGCCACAGCTCCGGCAACTCGTCCGGCGGGACCTGGACGGTGACGCGCCCGACCTGGTCGACGTGCCGGGCGAGGAACTGGAGCAGCAGCGTACGGGCGAGGGGGTCGGCGACCAGCAGTTCGTTGCCGATCAGGGTGCCGCCGTGGTCGTCGATCCGGTACGTGAGGGCGCCGGTGACCTCGCCGGCCACCCGGGCGGTGACAAGCCAGTGCTCGTCCCGGTCCCGCAGGCCGGCCGCCCGGTAGTCCGGGAACACCGAGAAGCCGTGCCGGGTCTGGAGGCACCGTTCGGTGAACGCCCGCCAGGTGGGATAACCGGCGGCGATCCGCTCCCAGCCCACCTCGCCGGGAAGCTCGGCGCGCACCAGCGACCCCAGGTCGGCCGGGGAGAACGCGACGGTACGCGGCTTGGGCAGCCCGACGTAGCCGAACCGGGCGTAGAAGCTGGGCCGGAATGGGTAGAGCGCGCTGAGCAGGTGCCCCTCGTCGCGCATCTCGTCGAGGAGCTGGTGCAGCAGCGTGCGGACGTGCCCCTGCCGGCGGGCCAGCGGATGGGTGGCCACTCCGGCGACACCGGCCATCGGCAGCACCGCGCCGCGCAGGTTCTGCCGCATGCCGATGGCCGAGGCGGACGCCAGGGTGGTGCCGGCCTCCTCCACGATCAGCGTCCGGTTGCCCTGGTTGTAGGGCAGGTAGTCGCGGAACTCCTCGACCCGGGCGGCACCGAGCGGCGATGCCTCGAAGGCGTACGCGGCAAGCGGGAAGCTCGTGGTGAGACGTTCGTCGGCGGTCACCCGTCGGATGCTCATCCGCCCATCTCAACCCGTCGCGCAGGTCCCAGCAACCGGATTGCTCCGATCCGTAGTGTCACGCGTCGACGCCAGCCGCCCGTCAGCTGTCCTCAGCCGACGGGCAGGTGCCGCAGGTGACGACGGCGGCGCAGCCGGACACTTGCCACGGCGGCCACACCGAGGGCGAGCAGAGCGGTGACGACGATGCCGTGCAGCACCCCCCGGGCGAGGTAACCGCCGTCGGTGTGGTCCACCGACCAGGTGGCGATCTCCCTGGTCGACCAGAACGGCGTCAGCCTCGCGCCCGACCCGGCCGGGTCGATGAGCATCTGCACAGTCACCACTGTGAGCAGCAGCAGCGTCCCCTCCAGCTCCCGGGGCAGCAGCGCGCCGATCAGCATCCCGAACGGCGCGGCCACCCCGACGGCGCAGAGCAGCGCCGCCGCCAGGCCCCCGTACCGCAGGTCCGCGCCGTCGACCCAGGGGAGCAGGAAGAACGGGACCGAGATGACCAGCCCGACCGTCCACAGGCCGAGCATCCGGCCCAGGTAGAGGTGGTGCGGCCGGTAGCCGGCCAGCCGCAGCCTCGGCTCCAGCTCGCGGGCCGCCGTGGTGGCGAACAGTGCCGCGGTGCTCACGGCCCAGCCCACGCCGAGCAGCAGTGAGCGGACCGACTGCCCGAGGTAGGAGTCCCGCCGGATCAGGTAGAAGGTCAACGGCATCAACAACAACAGCAGGAGTACGCCCCGACGCCGCAGCAGCTCCCGCAGGGTCATCTCGGCGACGGTGACGAGCCGGTTCACGCGCGGCCTCCCTGAACGCCGGGCGCGTGCCACCCGGTCTGCTGTGCCGGGGTCAGGTCGAGCACGGTGTCCACCCGGTCGAGTTGGTTGAGCAGGTGGGTCACCACGACGATCGCGGTGCCCGCGTCGCGCAGCCGGCCGAGCTGGTCCCAGAAGTTGACGTAGGTGCCCTGGTCGAAGCCCTGGTACGGCTCGTCGAGCAGCAGCACGTCGGGGTTGCTGAGCGCGGACATCGTCAGGTTGAGTTTCTGGCGGGTACCGCCGGAGAGGTGTCGGGCCTGTGTGGCGCCGCCCGCCTCCCAGCCGAGCTGTCGGGCCGCCGCCCGGCCGGCGCGGCGGGCCGGCCCTCGGGCGACGCCCTGGCCGGCGCCGACCAGGACGAAGTGCTCGTCGGGGAGCAGGAAGTCGGCGGTGCCGCCGGACTGCGGGCAGTAGCCGAGCCGCCCGGAGACTGTCACCTCACCGGCGTCCGGTGAGATCAACCCGGCGCAGATCCGCAGGAAGGTGCTCTTGCCGCAGCCGTTCGCGCCCACGACGGCGGCGATCTGTCCGGCTCGGACGGTGAGCGTGGCGTCGCGCAGGACGGTCTGTCGGCCGTACCGCTTGGTGATGCCCCGCGCGTGCAGCCGGACCGGGCCGGGGCGTGGCCCAGGCGCGGTGCCGATGCTCTCGACGATCGCTGCCGCGTACTGCTGGGGTGGGCCGAAGACGACCCAGGGGTCGCCGCCTCCCTCGCGCAGGTGTGTGGCGGCTTCGGCGACCACGTGCCGGGCGGCGTCCGCCGCGACCCGGCGCTGGTGCAGTTCGGCGGTGAGCGCGCGTAGCCAGTCGTCGGAGTTCACCGGGCGACCCCCTTCGTGACGATGTCGTTCACCGGCCGGACGAAGGTGAGCCAGGCGCTGCCGCCCTGGCGCAGCGCGGCGTGTCCGTCGTCGGTGAGCCGGTAGTACTTGCGGGCCGGGCCGGCGGTGCCCTCCCGCCACTGCGCGGTCACCAGGCCGGTCTTCTGCAGGCGCAGCAGCACGGGATAGAGCGTGCCGCCCTGGATCGGCCCGACGCCCGCCGCGTCGAGCGCCTGGGCGAGCTGGTAGCCGTAGGACTCGCGTTCGGCCAGCAGGGCCAGTACGCAGATGTCGAGCACCCCCCGCAGCCACTGCCCGCGCCGGTCCGATTCCACTCGCGGGACACTAGCGGCGCAAGCTAGATGGCACAACTATCTAGTGGTGCCGACGCCGCCCGCACGGGCGGTCCCGTGGACCGCCGAGCAGGCCGTCCGGGTCAGCGGGTCGTGACGTCGGAGACGACTACCGTCACGTTGTCCGGCGCGCCGGCGTGGTGGGCGAGCTTCACCAACTGCTCACCACACTGCTGACGGTCGGCGTACATGCCCAGGGTCGCCGCGATGGCCTCGTCCTCGACGTAGTCGGAGAGCCCGTCGCTGCACAGCAGCAGCCGGTCGCCGGGGACCACGGTGAGGACGCCGACGGCCGGCGGAGTGTCGGCGCCCTGCACGGCCCGGGTCACCAGGGACCGCTGCGGGTGGTACCGGGCCTGCTCGGGGGAGAGCGTGCCCTGGTCGACAAGCGCCTGGACGAACGTGTCGTCCCGGGTGAGCTGAGTCAGCTCCCCGTCGCGCAGCAGGTAACAGCGAGAGTCGCCGACCTGGGCCAGCACCAGCGTCTCCCCGGCCAGCAGCGCGGCGGTGAGCGTGGTGCCCATCCCCTCGCGGGCCGGGTCGACGGTGATCGCGGCGTGGATGCGCTGGTTGGCGGTGCTGACCACGGCACGGAGCGCGTCGGCGGCGCCGTCCGGGTCGGTGGGCGGAGCCAGCTCATCCAGGATCCGGATCACGATCTCGCTCGCCACCTCGCCCGCGGGCAGCCCGCCCATGCCGTCGGCGACGGCGATCAGGCGGTCACCGGCGAGGGCGGAGTCCTCGTTGTTGGTGCGGACCAGGCCGATGTCGTTGAGGATGACCGAGCGGAGGATCAGCGTCATGGTGCCAGCTTGCCAAGAACACCCTGCCTTCGTCTCTACGCACTACTGCGTAGGGTTGAGAAATGATGCCGGTGTCCATGGTCGGACGCGCCGGCGAGCTCGCCGAGCTCGACCGGGCGTGGTCCGCCGTGGCGGCCGCCCACCGCTCGGCACCCGCCGTCGCGGTGGTCACCGGGGCTGCGGGAGTGGGCAAGAGTCTGCTGGTCGCGGCCGCTGTGGACGCCTTCACGCCACGTCCCGCGCTGGTCCTCTCCGGCGCGGCCCGAGTGCACGGCCCGGCCCCGTACGACTGGCTGGCGGCGGTGCTCACCGGCCGGGACACCAGCCGGCTCGGCCTGCCGTCGGACGCGCTGGCCTGGTTGGCCCAACAGCCCACCGCGCCCCGCGAGCGGTACGCCCCGGGCACCCTGCTCCGCCTCGCCGTGCGGACCGTCCAGTTGCTTGTCGGCACCGGCCCGGCGGTGCTGGCCGTGGACGACCTGCACGCGCTCGACCCGGCCAGCGTCAACCTGATCGGCGAACTGGCCACCGTCGCCGACCTGCCAGCCCTGCTCGTGGTGGCCAGTCGACCGCCGACCGACGCGGTGGCGCCGGACCTCACCCGCCGCGCGCTGGCCCGCCTCAGCGGCGTCCGTGGCGCCGTCCGCCAACACCTTGGTCCGCTGCGTCCGGCCGAGGTCGCCGAGGTGCTGAGCCAGGTGTACGCGGGGACCACCCCGTCCGGCCGGCTGGTCACCTCCCTCTGGCGGTGCACCGGCGGCAACCCGTACGCGCTGACCGAGCTGCTGGCCGCACACGCGGGGGAGGGGCCGGAGGCGTTACTGCGGCGGCTTCCCGGCCCGCGTCACCCGCGTCAACCGACCGCACCGACCGCACCGACCGCACCGGCGTCGACGGCCGATCCGGTCGTCGACGTGCCGCTCGACCCCGAGCTGACCGCCCGTGAGGTCGAGGTGCTGGGCTGCCTGGTCGCCGGGATGTCAAACAAGCAGGTGGCGAAGGCGCTCGGCATCTCGGTGCGTACGGTCACCGTGCACGTGTCGAACCTGCTGCGCAAGACCGGCTCGGTGTCGCGTACCGAGGTGGCGCTCTGGGCGGTCCGGCACCGGCTGCCGGTGCCCGCCCCGGTTGACTGAGCCGGGCTCAGCGGCGCGGATAGCGCAACAGCAGGGTCGCGGCTACCTCGTCGTCGCCCACCGCCGCGTAGCTGTGCGGCACGTCCGAGACCCAGCGGAGGTGGCCGCCGGCCGGGGCGGTCAGCGGCGCGTCGGCCGGGCCGGCCCGCAGCACCCCGGCGAAGACGGTGATGTGTTCGGTGACGCCCGGCTGATGGGCGGGGGAGATCTGCACGACGCCGGGCGCGACGCGCATCCGGTACAGCTCGTATGTCGCGTCGGTGTCGTCGAACACCTCCAGCAGGGTGGCGGTGACCGCGGTGCCGTGCACGGTGGGCTCGGCCGCCGGTTCGGCAAGCAGGGCGGTGAACGGCACGCCGAGCTGCGCGGTGACCGCCCAGAGCGTCTCCAGGGTGGGGTTGCGGGTGCCGTTCTCCAGGCCGGAAAGGGTGGCCTTGCCGACGCCGGCGAGCCGCGCCAGCGTGGACAGCGAGACGCCCCGCTCCTCTCGCAGGGCACGGACCCGCCGACCGACGACGGCGGGATCCACGTCGAGGCCCGGACGGCGGGCTGGTGGTGGGTGCGGCACCCGGCTATCGTGCTACACACTGTCGTTCCGTAAACGGAACGCTTGGGAGGTCGGGATGGCGGGACGGTCGCAACCGGTGCTGGCCGGCGTCGTGACCGCGCTTGTCGGCTTCGCCAGCTCGTTCACAGTCGTGCTGGCCGGGCTCCGCGCGGCGGGCGCGTCGGACGCGCAGGCGGCCTCCGGCCTGCTGGCCCTCTGTGTGGCGTGCGGGCTCGCCGCCGCCTGGCTGGGCTGGCGGCACCGGATCCCGATGAGCGTGGCCTGGTCGACGCCCGGCGCGGCGCTGCTGGTCGCGACCGGGCCGCCGACGGGCGGTTGGCCGGTCGCGGTGGGCGCCTTCCTCGTCTCCGGGGCGCTTATCGTCGCGGCCGGGCTCTTCCCGCCGCTGGGCCGGGCGGTGGCGGCGATCCCCAAGCCGGTGGCCGGCGCGATGCTCGCCGGTGTGCTGCTGCCGCTGTGCACCGCCCCGGTCCGCGCGCTCGTCGAGCTGCCCCGGGTGGCCGGCCCGGTGGTGGTCGGCTGGCTGCTGCTGCACCGGTTCGCCCGCCGCTGGGCGGTGCCCGGCGCGCTGCTGGTGGCGGTGGTGGCGATCGCGCTGACCGCGCCGCCGACCGGGTTGGGCGGTGCCACGCTGACCCCGTCGGTCGCCCTGACGACGCCCGCCTGGAACGCGTCCGCCCTGGTCGGGCTCGCCCTCCCGCTGTTCCTGGTCACGATGGCGGCGCAGAACGTACCCGGCATGGCGGTGCTGGTCGGCTACGGCTACCGGCCGCCGTTCGGGGCGGCGCTGCGGGCAACCGGCCTGGCCAGCCTGCTGGCCGCCCCGGCCGGCGGGCACGCCGTGAACCTCGCGGCGATCACCGCCGCGCTGGCCGCCGGGCCAGACGCGCATCCGGACCCGGAGCGCCGATGGGTCGCCTCGGTCACCGCAGGCGTCGGGCTGGCCCTGCTCGGACTGGGCGCCGGCGTGGCCACCGCGCTGGTAGCTGTCGCGCCGCCGATCCTCATCGAGGCGGTCGCCGGTCTGGCCCTGCTGGGTGCGCTCGCGACAGCGCTCGCCGCGGCGGTGACCGACCCGGCGACCAGGGAGGCCGCCGTGGTCACCTTCGTGGTGACCGCCTCCGGGGTGACGCTGATCGGCGTCGGCGGCGCGTTCTGGGGACTGGTGGCCGGCTGCGCGATGCTGCTGCTCTTCCACCACCGCCGACCCGCGCGGCCCGCTGCGCCGGACCAACCCGCCCAGCCCGCCGCCCCGGGGCAGCCCGCCGCGCGGGCAAGATCTACACCAGTTTGATCCACTCGGGTTTCATGAAATCGGGGTGTCTCAAGGCTCCGGACGCCCCGATTTCCTGGAACCCGAGTCGATCAGGGTGGGGCTACTCCTCGGGCGGTAGGTCGGCCACGCCGACGGCCAGGAGGACCCGGCCGTCGGCCACCGACCCGATCCGGTCGGCCGGTACGTAGACCGCTCCGGTGGAGGTCAGCTCGGTGGACACCTTCAGGTAGCCGGTGTGCAGCAGCCGCGCCGCCAGGTCGGCCGGCACGTCCGGCTCCTCGACCGCCGTCGCCTCGATCAATTCGTCCAGGCTGCTGCCCGGGTCGGCGCTCGGCGTCTGCACTGTCACCGCGTTGGGGTCGCCCCGCTGGACGAGATCCACGGTTCCGACAGTGGTGCCGGCCGAATCGATCACCGGCATCCCGGTGGTGATCCGCGAGATGGTCGCCTGCTGCTCGTCCTGCTGGTCCATCCCTCAGCGGTTCCCGGGGCGGCACGCCACTAAACGCCGTCACCGCCCCGCCGGGGTCTCCCGCCCGCCGAGTCTTCGCCGCCGCACCGGCCCGCCAGCCGCCGGCCCGCGCCCCGCCCGCTGCCCGCCAGTGCCCCGCCCGCTGCCCGCCCGCTGTCCGCCGGCCGTCTGCCTGCCGGCTGTCCGCCGGCCGTCTGCCTGCCGGCCGCCCGGCCGCCAGCTGCAAGCGTGCCGGCCCGCTCAGCTGTTCGGGAGGGTCCAGCTGCCCGGTGGACGCGGGGACAGTTCCCGCCAGGTGTCCGTGCCGTCGAGAAGCGCCCGGACCGTCTCCTCGGCCTCGTCCGCACTGCCGTACTCGTAGAACCGGGAAATGCCCTCGGCGCCGCCGGCCCGCTGCTCGACGTGCCACCGATCGGCGTCGACTCGCAGGAAGACGTCCCGCCGCGCCAGCCGCCCCCACTTTCCGTTCCACCAGTGCTTGCGCTGCTCCATGGCGGGACTCTATCGAACACACGTACGAGAAGGTGCGGCCCCTGCGGGATTCCCGCAGGGGCCGATGTGCATCCGTTCGGGTCAGCGCTGCATCGGCGGGTCGGTGCGGCGGCCCAGCACGTCGTCAAGCGCCCCGCGCTGCTGGCCGGGGGTGGTGTGGCCGGCGGAGACGAGCGCGTCCCGGATCTCGGTGAGCAGCTTGACCTCCTCGCTCGGCGCCGAGGGCGGCGGCTCCTCGCCCCGCTTGCGCCGCTCGGCCAGCTTGTTCATGGGGTAGACGACCAGGAAGTAGAGCGCCGCCGCGGTGAGCAGGAAAGTGATCACCGCGTTGACGAAGGCGATCCAGTCGAACGCGATGCCGCGGAACTTGGGTGCCGTGCCGGCCAGGCCCTTGTCACTGCCGGTGATGAGCAGCACGATCACCCGGATCAGCGGTTCGAGGAACGACTTGGTGAGCTGGGTGACCACGCCCGTGAACGCGGCGCCGATGACGACACCGACCGCCAGGTCGACGACGTTGCCGCGCATGATGAAATCTTTGAAGCCCTTGAGCATCCGTACTCCCGAGGTGTCCGTTTTTCCGTCGCGGACAACCTATGCCCCTCAGGCGGCCTCCAGAAAGGCGCCGGCCTCGAGCGCCGCCCGGCTCGGATCGCCGGCCCGGATCGCCTCGACCAGTCGGGTGTGGTCGACGTAGCGCTCGGGCGTGAGCTCGCTGCCCATCGCCTGGGCGACGGTGCTGCGCAGGGCGGTGCCGACCGAGGCGTACAGCTCGGCGAGCATGGCGTTGTGCGCGGCGGCGACCACCGCGACGTGCAGCGCCGCGTCGGCCTCGACGAACGCGTCGACCCGGCCGCCGCGCCAGGCCGCCTCGCGGTCGGCGAGCGCGCCGTCGAGCGCCGCCAGGTCGGCAGGTGTACGCCTCAGCGCGGCGAGCCGGGCGGCCTCCACCTCGAAGGCGCGCCGGACCTCGATGACCTCGGTCATCCGGTCGTCGCCCAGTCGGCGGGCCACCACCGGCGCCAGCTCGTCGGTGGACACCACGTACGTGCCGGAGCCCTGCCGGCACTCCAGCACCCCGGCGTGCACGAGGGCGCGGACGGCCTCGCGGACCGTGTTGCGCCCGACGCCGAGCGCGGCGACCAGTTGTGGCTCGGTGGGGATGCGCCCGCCGACCGGCCACTCGCCGCCCAGGATCCGGGCCCGGAGCTGCTCGATCGTCTGCCGAACGCGGTGCCCGCGGGGCGGCACGGCGGACTGGCCGCGAGGCGGCGCTGGCGGCACGGCGGGGGAATCGACCGACGGTGGCACTGGTTACATCACCGGCCCGAAATTCATCCCATGATTGTAGGTTAGAGGTCATGACCCCGCCACCCATCGCCGCTCCGCCCGCGCCCGCTCCCGCCGCCGTCGACGCCCGCCCGACGCGCGGCCCCGCGGCCCGGCGGACGCACCCGGCGACCGGTGGCGCACTGGTGCTCGTCGGAATGCTGCTGGTCGCGCTCAACCTGCGGACCGCCGTCACCAGCCTCGGCGCCCTGCTCGACGAGATCCGTGACGGGCTGGGCCTCTCCGGCACCATGGCCGGTCTGGTCACCACCCTGCCGACAATCGCGTTCGCGGGCCTCGGCGCGCTCACCCCGTGGCTGGTCCGCCGGGTCGCGCCGGCCCGGGTGCTGGTGGTCGCCATGATCGTCCTGGCCGCAGGCCAGGTGCTCCGGGCGGCCACCGACTCGGCCTGGATCTTCGTGCTCACCAGCGCGCTGGCCCTGGCCGGCATCGCCGTCGCCAACATCCTGCTGCCGATGCTTGTCAAGCAGCACTTCGGCCATCGGACCGGGCTCGTCACCGGGGCGTACACCATGGCGTTGACCCTGGGCACGACTGTGGCCGCGGCGAGCGCGGTGCCTATCGCGCATGCCTTCGGCTCCTGGCGGGCCGGGCTGGGCGTCTGGGCGGTGCTGGCGGCGGTGGCCGTACTCCCGTGGATTCCGCTGGCGCTGCGGACGCGGGCGGGCGCGCGGCGCGCGACCCCGACGGCTGCCGTCGCCGCGCCGACGCGGGTCCGGCCGGCGCGGACCCGGCTGGGCTGGGCCATGGCTGTCTACTTCGGGGCGCAGTCGCTCAGCGGGTACGCGATCATGGGCTGGTTGGCCCAGCTCTTCCGCGACGCCGGCTATCGACCGGAGTCGGCCGGGCTGCTGCTCGCCGGAGTGACAGCGCTCGGCGTGCCGATCGCACTGCTGATGCCCACCCTCGCCGGCCGGCTCGCCACCCTGCGGCCGCTGGTGCTCGGCCTGACCGCCGCCTCGGCGCTGGCCTACCTGGGGCTGGCGTTCGCTCCGCGCGGCGCCGCGCTGCTCTGGGTGGCCCTGCTGGCGCTCGGACAGGGCGCGTTCCCGCTGATCCTCACCACGATCGGTCTGCGGGCGCGCACCGCCGAGGGAACCGTCGCGCTCTCCGCGTTCGCGCAGAGCACCGGATATGTGATCGCCGCGCTCGGCCCGCTGATGGTCGGCATCCTCTACGAGGTCACCGGAGGCTGGACGGCGCCGATCGGGTTCCTGCTTGCCGCACTGGCCGTGCAGACCGCTGCGGGCATGGCGATCGCCCGTCCCCGCTACGTCGAGGACGAGTAGGGTCCGCCAGTGGTCAGGAGGACGCCGGAGTCGATTCGCCGGCGACTGCCTCATCCACTGTCGGATAGGTGTGCAGCACCTCGACGAGTCCGCTCACCTCGAGGATGCGCAGCACCCCGCGCTGCGGAGCGGCCAGCCGCACCACACCGCCGGCCTCGTCACAGCTGTTCTTGGCGCGAACGAACACCGACAGCCCGGTCGAGTCGCAGAACGAGACGTCCGCCAGGTCGAACACCAGCCGGTTACGGCCCTTGTCGAGCAGGTCGGTGATCTGGTCCTGCAACTGCGGTGCGGTTGCCATGTCCAGCTCGCCCGCGACCGACACGACGACCACGTCGCCGCGTTGTTCCGTGTGCACCGTCAGGGACATTCGCCAGACCTCCTGTTATCGGGGGAACGGTATCCCACGACCGTCGTCCCACGCAGAACGGGAGCCGGCATCCGGTGGCCATCGTCATTCCGTTGCTACGCAGCAAGTAGTTGCGTAGTTCCCGGTGATAGAGTCCGGCCGGTCCAGGTCGAGGGGGGTTTCACGATGGCGTTGAACGCCGAGGAAAGTGGTCGGCTCGCCGCGCTGCTGAGCGGGCGCGCCGAGCAGGTCACGCAGCGGTGGACCGACATCGTTGCCGGTTCGCTGCGGGGCCGACTGAGCCACGCCGAGCTGCGCCGGCAGGTCGAGGACCTGCACCGTGCCATCGTCGGCGCCGGCGAGCAGGGCGCGATCGACCTGTCCGCGGAGAGCGCTGGCGAACTCCGCGCGGCGCTCGCCGACCTGTCCCGGGGCAGGGCCCGGCAGGGCTTCTCCGCCACCGAGACGACTGTAAGCATCTTCGCGCTCAAGGACGTGCTGGCCGAGCTGGTGCAGGAGTCCGGCGGCGCGAACGCGCTGCACGACTACGTCGCCTTCTCCAAGCTGGTCGACGAGTTGGGCCTGTTCACCTTCGAGAGCTTCGTCCGTACCCGCGAGAGCCTGATCGCCGACCAGGCCGAGCAGTTGCTCGAACTCTCCACCCCGGTGGTCAAGCTCTGGGAGGGCGTGGTCGCCGTCCCGCTTGTCGGCACCCTGGACTCGGCCCGCGCCCAGGTGGTCATGGAGCGGCTGCTGCAGACCCTGGTCGACACCGGCTCCCCGTACGCGATCATCGACATCACCGGCGTCCCCGCGGTGGACACGCAGGTCGCCCAGCACATCCTGAAGACCGTGGTGGCCGCCCGGCTGATGGGCGCCGACTGCATCATCTCCGGCATCCGTCCGCAGATCGCGCAGACCATCGTGGCGCTCGGCATCGAGTTCGGCGACATCGCCACCAAGGCGAGCCTGGCCGACGCGCTGCGCCACGTGCTGCGGCTCAACGGGGTGGAGACCGCGCGTCGCCAGCCACGTCGGGACGTCTGATGGAGCGCGTGCCGATCCTCAAGATCGGCGACATCCTGCTCGTCTCCATCCAGCTCGACATGTCCGACCAGACGGCGGTCCAGCTCCAGGAGGACCTCGCCGAGCGGATCGTGGCCACCGGCTGCCACGGCGTCATCATCGACATCACCGCGCTGGACATCGTCGACTCCTTCGTCGGGCGGATGCTCTCCACCATCGCGTCGATCTCCAAGGTCCTCGACGCGGAGACGGTGGTGGTCGGCATGCGACCCGCCGTCGCCATCACCCTTGTCGAACTGGGGCTGTCGCTGAACGGCATCCGTACCGCGCTGAACGTCGAGCGCGGCATGGAGCTGATCGCGGCGGCCCGCGCCGACGAGCTCGACTACCAGCTCGACGACGATCCGGACGCCGAGACGGCCACGCCGTGACCGCGGGCGTCGACCTGGGCCAGCCGCAGGCGCAGTCGGTCCGCAGCGACGAAGACGTGGTCCGCGTCCGGCAACTGGTCCGCACGGTGGCGGTCGCCGTCAAGCTGTCACTCGTCGACCAGACCAAGGTGGTCACCGCCGCGAGTGAGCTGGCCCGCAACACCCTGGTGTACGGCGGCGGCGGCACCGTGGAGGTGACGACCGTGGACAACGGCCGTCGCAAGGGCGTCCGGATCGTCTTCGCCGACTCGGGCCCCGGCATCGCCGACCTCGACATGGCCCTGACCGACGGCTACACCACAGGCGGTGGCCTCGGCCTCGGGCTCAGCGGGTCCCGCCGACTGGTCGACGAGTTCGAGATCGAGACCTCGGCGGAGACCGGCACGCGGATCACGGTCACCAAGTGGTCCAGGTGAACGGGGACGCGGTCACCGACAGTGGCATCTGGTTCCGCGTGGAGGCCAGCAGCGCGGCCAGCGCCGTACGGCGGGCCGCGGAACGCCTCGGCGAGCAGATCGAGATGGGTGCGTCGCGCATCGCCGACCTGGCCATCGTCGCCGCCGAGCTGACCAGCAACCTCGTCAAGCACGCCGACAACGGCGTCCTGCTGCTCCGGCCGGTCCGCCGCGCCGGGCAGGCCGGCGTGGAGCTGGTGGCCATCGACTCCGGGCCCGGTATGGCCGACCTCACCGTGTCGTCCCGGGACGGGCACTCCACCACCGGCACCCTCGGGATCGGCCTCGGCGCCATCGTCCGCCAGGCGAACTGGTTCGACGGCTACTCCCTGCCCGGCCGCGGCACGGTCCTCGCCGTGCAGGTCTGGCCGGCCGAACCCGCCCAGCCGTCCTGGGCCGGCGCACTCACCCGGCCGATCACCGGCGAGACGGTAAGCGGCGACGGGTACGCCGTCCGGCTCGCCGACGGCCGGCACCAGGTGCTGGTCAGTGACGGGCTGGGGCACGGCCCGCTGGCCGCCGCCGCCACCGAGGCCGCGCTCGCGGCCTTCCGTGACGCTCCGTCCAGCCCGCCCGCCGCGGTGGTCAGTCACCTGCACCGGAGCATGTCGCACACCCGCGGTGCCGCGCTCGCGGTCGCCGAGCTGGCGGCCGGTGTGCTGCACTACGCCGGGCTGGGCAACATCGCCGGGGTGATCGTCGAGGGTGACGGTCAGCGTCGAGGGCTCGTGTCGTTGCCCGGCATCGCCGGGCACCAGCGGCCGACGGTCCGCGGCTACGAGTACCCGTTCGGGCCGGGCGCCCGACTGGTGATGCACAGCGACGGTGTGGTCGACCGCTGGCGGTTGACCGACTACCCGGGCCTCGCCGAACGGTCCCCGCTGGTGATGGCGGCGACCCTGCTGCGCGACGCCGGTTTGCGGCGCGACGACGCCTGCGTACTGGTCGCGAGGTCCTGGGCATGACCGCGGAGCCGGCCGCGCCGCCGCTGCTGCAGATGGCGCTGCGGGTCGAGCATGACATCTTCGTCATCCGCCAGCGCGGCCGCGAGGTGGCAGGTGTGGTTGGCCTCGAACACCAGGACCAGGTCCGGATCGCCACCGCGCTCAGCGAGGTGGCCCGGGACCTGCTGCGCCTGACCGGCGGCGCTGACGTCACGTTCCACATCGACGCGGGATCCGACGGCCGGTTCCACCTCCGCGCCGACCTGGCTCCGGTGGCCCCACTGCCCGACGGCCGGTACGAGCCGCAGTCGGGTGCGGTGTCCCGACTGGTCGACACACTGAGCGTGTCGACCGTCGAGGGGGTTACGGTCGTACGGATGTCCCGAAGAGTCCCGGCCAACGCGCCCACGCCAACCCCGGAGCGGCTGGCCGAGTTCCGCGCTGAACTCGGCCGTACCGCGCCGGGCAGCGCGCTGGACGAGCTGACCGTGCAGAACGGCCAGCTCATCGCGGCACTCGACGAGGTACGCAGCCAGCGCGACGAGCTGGCCGTGCTGAACGAGGAGCTGGCCGAGACCAACCGTGGTGTGCTGGCGCTCTACAACCAGCTCACCGAGGAGCTGGAGGAGACCAACCGGGGCGTCGTCGCCCTCTACGCCGAGTTGGACGAGAAGTCGGCGCAACTGCGGACCGCGAGCGAGTCGAAGAGCCGCTTCCTGGCCAACGTGAGCCACGAGCTGCGCGCCCCGGTCACCGCGATCATCGGGTTGGGGCGGCTGCTCGCCGACTCCTCCTCCGACCCGCTCACCGCCGAACAGGCCCGACAGGTGGGTCTCATCCGCTCGTCGGCGGAGGACCTGCTCGGGCTGGTCAACGAACTGCTGGATCTCGCCAAGGCCGAGTCGGGCCGTATCGAGCCGGACTGGGCGGACGTGGATCTGCGCCCGGTCTTCGGTCAACTGCGCGGCACCATGCGGGCGCTCGCCACCCGGCCGGGTGTGGGCCTCGTGGTGGAGGAGCCGACCGAGCCGGCCGTGCTCCGCACCGACGAGGTGCTGCTCGGCCAGGTGCTGCGCAACCTGCTGCACAACGGGTTGAAGTTCACCGAGCGCGGCGAGGTGCGGCTGCGCGCCCGACGGCGGGACGACCGGTGGAATTTCGAGGTCAGTGACACCGGCCCGGGCATCGCGCCCGAGCTGCACGATCGGATCTTCGAGGAGTTCTACCAGGTGCCGGGCGCGACCCGGGTCGGCGGCACCGGCCTCGGCCTGCCGTACGCCCGGCGGCTGGTGACCCTGCTCGGGGGCACCCTGGAGCTGGCCAGCGAGCCCGGCCGGGGCAGCACGTTCACCGTCTCCCTGCCCACAGGCGGAGCGTGACGGTGGACGGCGGCGGCCCGGCGACCCTCCTGGTGGTCGACGACAGTCGTACGAAGCGCTATCTGCTGGTCAGCTGGCTGACCCGAGCCGGGTACACGGTGCTCGAAGCGGAGAACGGCGCCGAGGCGTTGGCCCGGGTCGACACGGACCGGATCGACCTGGTGGTGCTCGACGTTCGGCTGCCCGACCTGAGCGGCTACGAGGTGTGCGAACGGATCAAGGAGGCCCACCCGGCGATACCGGTGATCCACGTCTCCGCGCACGCCGTGGACGTCGCGGACCGGGCCCAGGGGCTGACCCGGGGTGCGGACGCCTACCTGGCGGAGCCGATCGAGCCGGAGGAGCTGATCGCCACCACCCGGGCGGTCCTGCGCTACTACCAGGCCCGGCAGCGTGCCGAACTGCTCGCCGAGCGGCTGCTCGGCCTCGCCGACACCACAGTCGCGGTGCACGCCGCGGCGACCTTCGCGCGGCTGCTCGAAGTCGCCGCGGAGGGGGCCGCGCAGATCTTCAAGAGCCCGGCGGCGGTGATCGCCGAGACGTTCGACGGTGACTGCCTCGCCGGGATCTGCGCCGGCCCAGGCGCCGAGGCGGCCATCGTGCCGTGGGTAGTCGACGACACCGGGGTGCCCACGGGCGCCACGGTAAAGGTGGAGGCCCCGGCGAACTGGGGGCTGCTCGCCTGGCCGGCGGACGACACGGTGACGGTGGCCGCCGCCCGGCTACGGGAGGACCGGGCCCCGCTGTACGTGGTGGTCCCCACCGCCACCCAGACCGCCCGGACGCCGGTGCTCGTGCAGCTCGCCCAGGCCGTCGCGGCTGCGGTCGAGGCACAGCGCTCCTTCGACGAGGAGCACCGGATCGCCGTCACCCTCCAGCGCAGCCTGCTCCCGCGCAGCCTGCCCACGGTGGCCGGCCTGGACCTGGCGGTGCGCTACGAGCCGGCCAGCGCGCAGACCGAGGTGGGCGGTGACTTCTACGAGCTGGTGATGCTCGACGGACACCTGCTGCTGGCGATCGGCGACGTGGCGGGCCACTCGCTGCACGCGGCCACCGTGATGGCCGAGCTGCGGCACGCGGTGCGGGCGTACGCGGTCGAGGGGCACCAGCCCGGCGAGATCCTGCACCGGGTCAACGAGTTGATGCGGACCCTACTGCCGAACGAACTGGCCACGCTCTGCGTCCTGCTGCTGCACCCCCCTACCGGGCGGGTCCGGCTGGCCAGCGCCGGCCACCTGCCCCCGCTGCTCCAGCAGAACGGAAAGATCGAGTTCGTGCAGCACTCGGCGCCACTGCTCGGCGTCCGCGCGCCCCGACCGGCCGACCTGGAGTTCGTCCTGCCGGCCGGCGCCACGCTTGTGTTCTACACCGACGGATTGATCGAGCGCCGGGACGCCACCATCGACGAGGGGCTGGCGGCGCTCGCCGCGGTGGCAGCCACCGTCGACGACGACCTGGACGAGTTCTGTGCCCGCCTGCTTGTGGAACTGGCCCCGTCCAAGATCCAGGACGACGTCGCCGTGGTAGCCCTGCGCCGACGCTGACGAGGCGTGCGGTTCGTTCGCGGGTGCTCAGTGCACCGAGCGGGCGTACGCGGCCGGTGACACCCCGGCGACTGCTGTGAAGTCGCGGACCAGGTGGGCCTGGTCGCTGTAGCCGAGGTTGGCGGCGAGCCCCGCCCAGTCCAGCGGAGCCCCGGCGGCCCGCTCGACGGCCTCCTGGAGGCGGTAGCGGCGGATCACCCACTTCGGGCCGACCCCCACGTACTCGGTGAAGAGCCGTTGCAGCCGACGGACCGGAACGTCGTGCCGCGCGGCGAACTCGTCGACGCGCAGCACCGTCCGGTCGGCCCGGATGGACTCGGCCAGCCGGACGGCCTCCGCGGCGGTCGGGTCCGGGTCGGGCGCCCAGGCGGTGAGCGCCGCGTCGAGCGCGCGACAGCGGTCGTCGTCGCTGCCCGCGCAGACGGGATGGACCGGTGGGAGCAGCCGGCCGGCGGGCAGCGGCAGTCGACGTCCGGTCAACCCGGCCAGGGACTGCCGCCAGAACGGGTGGAAGCCGCCGGGGCGGAACTGGATCCCGCAGACCCGGCCGGTGCCGGTGAGCGTGATCCGGAACAGGTCGCGGCCCACTCCGGCCACCTCGCCGGCCTCCGCCGCGTCGGCGTCGCTCCGGAACACCACGTTCACCGCCGGGTGCGGCACGATCCGCTGCTCGAAGGGCGCGCTCAACGTCCAGTCGATCAACCAGTAGTGCTCGACCCACGCGCCCAACGGTTCGGCCGGCAGGTGTCGGCGGAACCGGACCTCGCGCAGCAGCCGCGCCGGGTCGAGAATGCCCCGACTGTCGCCGCGCGGTCGCTGTCGCATTTCTTCAAGACCACCCTCATACGCTGGCCATATGGCCACTCAGACTAGCGATCTGCTGGCGGCTTCGGCGCCGCGAACCGTGGACGTGGTACGCGGTGTCGCCGACGACCAGCTCGACCTGCCCACTCCGTGCCGCGACTACGTGGTCCGTGATCTGCTCAACCACCTGTTCGAGGTGGTGGTGAACTTCCAGGACCTGGCCGAGAAGAGGCCTGTGGAGTGGGCCGAGAAACCCGACCACCTGAACGACGGCTGGCGGGACCGGTTCGCGGTCGAGACCGACCGCCTGGTCGCCGCCTGGTCGGATTCGTCCACCCTGGAGGGCGTCTCGCCGGGCATGGGGCTGCCGCAGACCGTCGTCGGCGGCATGGCGCTGCTGGACCTGATCGTGCACGGCTGGGACCTCGCCGTGGCGACCGGCCAGCCCTACCGACCCGCCCCGGAGGCGGTGGCCGAGCTGCACGCCCTGGTCGAGCAGCTGGGCCCGACCGCCCGCAAGATGGGCGTCTTCGCCGACCCACCCCAACCCCCGATTCCAACCGAAACCCGAACCCCCGACCTGGACCGCCTCCTGACCCAGACCGGCCGAACCCCCACCTGGCCCCAAACCCCCTAACCCCACCCCACCCCACCCCACCCCACCCCATCCCGTCCCGCCCGGTCCCCCCGTCCCCGTCCTGTCGATCATGAAGTTATTGCCGCGACACGCCGGCGCGAGTGGCAATAACTTCATGATCAACGGAGGCCCCGGGGTCGGGCGGGCGGGGGGTGGGGTGTTGACTTGCGGTATTCGCTCGGTGAATAGTGGGTCGGGTGTCCACGCCGCATGTGCTGCTCGGGTTGCTCGCTGGGGGCAGCCGGCACGGGTATGAGCTCAAGCGCGCACATGACCAGCGGTTGCCGCGGGCTCGGCCCTTGGCGTTCGGGCAGGTCTACGCCACCCTCGGCCGCCTGGAACGGGACGGCCTGGTGGCCACCGCCGGCCAGGACCGGGCCTCCGGGCCGGACCGCACGACGTACGCGCTGACCGGTGAGGGTCGCGCCACACTGGACCGGTGGTTGTCCACGGTGGAACCGCCGATGCCGTACGTGGCCAGCACGCTCTTCGCCAAGGTCGTGGTGGCGCTGCTGGTGGCCGACGTCGAGCGCGCCCGGTCGTATCTGGTCGCCCAGCGCGCCGCGCACACCGCACGGCTGCGGGAGTTGACGGCGGTCAAGGCCGACCCGGCCGCAACCCTCAGCGACGTGATCGCGGCCGACTTCGCGATCGCCCACCTCGACGCCGACCTGCGGTGGCTGCACACCACCCTGGGCCGCGTCGCCGACTGGCACCGGGAGGTGCATCCGTGACGCAACTCCAGGCTCGCGGCGTGGTTCGGGCGTACGGCCCGACGCCCGCCCTGCGCGGTGTGACGCTCGACGTGGCCGAGGGCGAGATCGTCGCGGTCACCGGTCCGAGTGGCTGCGGCAAGTCGACCCTGCTGCACTGCCTGGCCGGGATCCTCCGGCCCGACGCGGGCGAGGTCACCTGGCGCGGCCACCGGATCGACACCTGGTCGGAGGCGGCCCGGTCCCGGCTGCGGCGCACCGAGTTCGGCGTGCTGTTCCAGTTCGGCCAGCTGGTCGCCGAGCTGACCGCGGCCGAGAACGTGGCCCTGCCCCTGCTCCTCGCCGGCACGGGGCGGCGAGAGGCACGGACGGCGGCGCTCACCTGGCTGGAACGGTTTGGGGTGGCCGACCTGGCCGACCTCCGGCCGGGTGAGATGTCCGGCGGTCAGCAGCAGCGGTGCGCCACCGCTCGGGCGCTGGTCACCGAGCCGTGGGTGCTCTTCGCCGACGAACCGACCGGCGCGCTGGACACGCTCACCGGCGAGCAGGTGCTCACCCAACTGGTACGCCTGGCCCGCGAGCAACGTACCGCTGTCGTGCTTGTCACCCACGAGCCCCGGATCGCCGCGTACGCCGACCGGGAGATCGTGCTGCGCGACGGCCTGGTGGACCACACCGGCCTGGGGCTCGACGTGCCGTTGGCGGGCGGCTCCCGGTGAGGCCGGCGACGCTGGTGCGGCTCGCGCTGGCCGGCAACCGTACCGACACGGCACGGGTGGTGCTGACCGCGCTCAGTGCCCTGCTGGCGTCGTTGGCCGGGATGGCGGCGCTCACCGTGCTGGCCATCCCGAAACCGGCGGGTGACGCCTGGGCGGAGTCCGAGCAGTACCGCAACGAGTTGCTGCGTGAGCCGGGGTTGCGCGGGGGGACGGCGTTCGCGCTGCTGATGCTTGCCATCCCGGTGCTGGCGTTGGCCGGCCAGTGCGCCAGGCTCGGCGCGCCAGCCCGGGACCGACGACTCGCCGCCCTCCGGCTGGCCGGCGCCACCCCCGGTCAGGTCACCCGCCTGGCGGTGCTGGAGACCGGCCTGGCGAGCCTCCTCGGCACCCTCGCCGGGCTGGGCGTCTACCTGGTCGGTCGGGAGCTGCTGCACCGGCCGGACGAGCGGGGTCGCCTTGCCCTGCCCACCGACGTGCTGCCGTCGACTGGCGCGCTGGTCGCGGTGGTGCTGGGTCTGCCGGTGCTGGCGGCGGCGGCCACCGCCCTGATGCTGCGTACGGTCACGACCAGCCCGCTCGGGGTCAGCCGCAAGACCGTCCGCGAGCGGGGTCCGCGCCCCTGGGCCGGGCTGTTGATCGGCCTGGGCCTGGCCTCCTTCGTCGCCGTACGCCCGGTGCTCTACTGGGTCGAGGGGAACGACGTGGTGCTGGGCTGGCTGGTGCCGCTGCTGTTCCTGGTGGGTGGGCTCGCCGCGATGATCGGCGTGGTCATCGGCACCGGCTGGATCTCGCACACCTGTGGCCGGTTGCTGCACAGGCACGCCCGCGGCGCGTCGGCGCTGCTCGCGGCGGGCCGGCTGATGGCCGACCCGTGGGCGGGCAGCCGGACGTTCGCCGCGCTGCTGGCCGCCGTGATCTTCGGTGCCGGCGCGGCGGTGCAGCGCGCCTACTTCGCCACGCAGGACCAGGTGGAACGGGAACAGAGCCGCCTCGCCGGGGTGGACGCGGACGTCAACCCCTTCTATTTGTCGACGATGGATCTGGTCGACGCCGCGGTGGCCGTGGCGGTGCTGATCGCGGCGGGCGGGCTGATCGTCGCGCTGGTCGAGGGGATCGTCGCCCGCCGACGCGCCTACGCCGCGCTTGTCGCCACCGGCGTCCCCCGGGCCACGCTGAGCGCATCGGTCGCCTGGCAGGCGCTGGCCCCGGCGGTGCCGGCGATCCTGCTGGCGCTCACCGTGGGGGCGCTGCTCGGCCGAGGACTCTTTCCCAGCGTCAGCACGGGCGGGTCGTCGACGGTGGTGTGCGACGCCACGGCGGCGCTCTGCGACGATCCGGCGACCCGCGACCAGTACACCCGGATCGTGCAGACCGCCGAGGCGGAGCGGGCGATCCCCGTACCCCTGGAGCAGCTGGCCTGGCTCGGCGCCGGCGCCCTGGCGGCGGTGCTGGTGACGGTCGGCGTCGGCCTGCTCTTCCTGCGGGTGAGCACGGCGGTCGACGAGCTGCGGACGGCCTGAGCCGGAGCGGCAGGCCCCGTCAGGCGCCGAGCAGGCCGGCGGAGAGCGCGATAAGCGCGCCGACGACTGCCGAGCAGCAACACACCAGGAGGCCGGCGACCACCGCGAGGATCAGCCAGACACGACGGTCCCGGGCGAGCACCGCCATGCTCGGCCGGCGGGCCTCGTCGGCCGGCCCGCCGTCATCCTCAGGTGCCCCGGTCACGCCGGAAGTCTAAGCCGCGACCTCCCCGGCCTGGCCCGGACCGCGCCTGACTGGTCATGATCGCGCCCGGTCCTGGAACACTTCCAGGATCGAGCGCGATCATGCCGACGGGCGGCGGGGTCGTGAGTCAGGCGCGACCGAGCCGGTCCAGGATCCAGGCGTTTATGAACGCCTCCTCGCGCCACGCGTCGTAGCGCCCGCTCGGGCCACCGTGCCCGGCCCCCATCTCGGTCTTGAGCAGGTAGTCGCCCTGCGGGGCGGTCGCCCGCAGCCGGGCGATCCACTTCGCCGGCTCGGAGTAGAGCACCCGCGTGTCGTTGAGGCTTGTCACCGCGAGGATCGCCGGGTAGTCCACAGCCGCGACGTTCTCGTACGGCGTGTACGACTTCATGTACGCGTAGACCTCGGGGTCGTCGAGGGGGTTGCCCCACTCCTCCCACTCGGTGACGGTGAGCGGCAGCGACGGGTCGAGGATCGAGGTGAGCGCGTCCACGAACGGCACCTGCGCCACGATCCCCGTGAACGCGTCCGGTGCGAGGTTGGCGACCGCGCCCATCAGCAGCCCACCGGCCGAGGCGCCCCGGGCCACCAAGCGGTCGCTTGCCGTCCAACCGGACTTGACGAGGTGCCGGGCGCAGGCGACGAAGTCGGTGAACGTGTTCTTCTTGGCCAGCATCTTGCCCTGGTCGTACCAGCGCCGGCCCAGTTCACCACCGCCGCGCGTGTGCGCCACCGCGAAGACCACACCCCGGTCCAGCAGGGACAGGCGGGCCACCGAGAACCAGGGGTCCATGCTGGCCTCGTACGAGCCGTAGCCGTACAGCTCGCAGGGCGCCGAGCCGTCCCGGGGTGTGCCGACGCGGCAGACAAGCGAGATCGGCACCCGCGTGCCGTCGTCGGCGAGCGCCCAGTCGCGGTGCTGCTCGTACTCCGCCGGGTCGTACGGCCGCCCGTCCGGGCCGGGCAGCACCGGCTTCTGCTTGCGCAGCACCATCTGCCGGGTGACCAGGTCGTAGTCGTACACCGAGTCGGGGGTGACAAGCGACGAGTACCGCAGCCGGATCTGCCCGGTGCGGTACTCCGGGTTGGCGTCCAACCCGACGCTGTACAGCGGCTCGGGGAAGTCGATGTCGTACGAGTCGTCGCTGCCGACCGGCAGCACCCGCAGGCCGGTGAGCCCCTCGGTGCGCAGCGACACCACCAGGTGGTTCGCGAACGCGTCGACCGCCTCCAGGCGGGTGCCCGGGGTGTGCTCGATAAGCGGCACCCAGTCGCCCGGTGCGTCGGCCGAGGTGAACGCCAGCGCGAAGTCCTCCGCGCCGTCGTTGTGCAGGATCAGGAAGCGGTGGCCGTGGTGCTCCACTGCGTACTCGACGCCCTGCCGGCGGGGTGCGATCACGGCCGGTGCCCCGGTGGGGTTGCCGGCCGGGATCACCAGCACCTCGCTGGTGACCTTGCTGTGGATGTCGACCAGGATGAACTTCTCCGACCGGGTCAGCTCGACGCCCACCCAGAACCGCTCGTCGTCCTCCTCGTGGACCACCACGTCGTCGCTGGCGGCGGCGCCGATGGTGTGCCGCCAGACCCGGTTCGGCCGCCAGGCGTCGTCGACTGTCACGTAGAACAGCACCGACGCGTCGGCCGACCAGGCGGTGCCGTAGAACGTGTCGGGCACCTCGTCCGGCAGCAGCTCGCCGGTGCTCAGGTCCTTCACGCGCAGGGTGAACCGCTCGTCGCCGGAGAAGTCGGTCGAGTACGCCAGCCAGCGCCCGTCCGGGCTGACGTCGAACGCGCCGAGCGAGAAGAAATCGTGCCCCTCGGCCAGCAGGTTGCCGTCGAGCAGCACCTCCTCGCCGTCGAGCGGAGCGCCGTCCGCGCTGACCGGCGGGTCGGTCTCGCCGTCGCGGACCGCGCGCCGGCAGTGCACCCCGTACTGCTGGCCCTCGATCGTCCGGGTGTAGTACCAGTGCCCGCCCTTGCGGTTGGGCACGGACAGGTCCGTCTCCCGGGTGCGCTGACGGGTCTCCTCGAACAGGTCCGCGCGCAGGGCGGCCAGGTGCGCGGTGCGCTCCTCGGTGTACGCGTTCTCGGCGGTGAGGTAGGCGATCGTCTCCGGGTCGTCCTTGGCGGCGAGCCAGGCGTACTCGTCGACGACTGTGTCGCCGTGGTGGGTGCGCTCGGTGGGCACCCGCTTCGCCGCGGGCGGGGCAGTCTCGGTGGTCACGCGGTCACGTTACCGGCCGGCTCACCCCGTGCGCCGGACCCGCGGCATCCCGAAGGCCGTCACCACGACTTTCGAACACATGTACGATAGCCGGCATGGCGGCAGCAGCGAGTTCCCTCGGCCGGTCCGGAGCCCTCGAGATCACCAGGCGACTGACGGCGATCTGCGGTCCGCCGTTCGCCCGACTCGCCGGCCCGGCCGACGAGGTGGCCGGGCGTCCGGCCCGCTGGGTGGCGGTGCCCGGCGGCCCGCACGCCGCGGCCGAGGTGCTGCGGCTGGCAGCCGCGCACGACCTGGCGGTGGTGCCTCGGGGCGCCGGCACGAAGATCGACTGGGGTGCCACGCCGACGCAGGTCGACATCATGCTCGACACCGGCCGGCTGGCGGGCATCGGCCACGAACCGGTCGGTGCGCAGGTGGCCGAGGTGGGCGCGGGCACCCCGCTGCGGGCGGTGCAGGCCACTCTGGAGCGCACCGGGCAGCGGCTCGCGATGGACGCCCCGTCGCCGGGTGCGACGCTGGGCGGGGTGCTCGCCGCAGGGGAGTCCGGGCCGCTCCGCCACCGTCACGGCAGCCCCTGCGACCAACTCCTCGGCGTGCGCTACCTCGCCGCCGACGGTGAGTTGGTAAGCGCCGGCGGTGGGGCACCCGGGCTCGACCTGGCCCGGCTGCTCTGCGGCTCGCAGGGTGCCCTCGGCGTGCTGGTCTCGGCGAGCCTGCGGGTGCAGCAGGTGCCGGCCAGCCGGCTCTGGGTGTCCCGTCCGGTGTGGACGCCGCTGGAGGTCCACGACCTGGTCCGGGCGATCCTCGCCGCCCGACTGGAGCCGGCGGCCATCGAGCTGGACCTGCCCGGTGGGCCGCCCCGACCGCGCACCGCCTACCCGCCCGGCCACCCGGCCGCCACCGCCCGCGAGCGTCACCCGTCGATGTCCGGCCGGTCCAGCGCCCCGTCCCGGGCGGGCAGCCTGGTCGTGCTGCTGGAGGGCGGCCCGGCCGAGGTCACCGAGCGCGCCGAGCGGCTGGTCGGTCTGCTGCACGGCGAGGCGACCGTCGCCCACTCCGCCCCGCCGTGGTGGCGGCGCTACCCGTTCGCCCCCGGCGACACCGCACTACGCCTGGAGGTGCCGATCAGCGACCTGCACGCGGCCGTCTACGCCCTGCGGGACGCGGCAGGCGCTCCCGTGCCGGTGCGGGGCTCGGCCGGCCTGGGCGTGGTGCACGCGGCCCTGCCCGGCGCGGTGGCGCCCGACCGGGTGGCGTCCATCCTGGCCGCCGTCCGTGGCGTGCTGCTGGCCCGGCAGGGCCACTGCGTCGTGGTCTCCGCCCCCGCACCGGTCCGTCGGGCCGTCGACCTCTGGGGTGACATCGCCGGCCTGGCTCAGTTGCGGGCCGCGAAGGAGCACCTCGACCCGGAGCACCGGCTCGCGCCCGGCCGCCTCCCCGGCGGCCTGTGAGCCCCGGCCGCCCCGATCAATCCAGCCACCACTGGTGCATGGTCAGCAGCGGTGGGGTAAAACGGGCTGCGAGCACCACCAGGCTGCCCACCGCTCCGGTCAGCAGCAGCACTCGGCTCACCCGCGGCAGAGCTTCGCGCTCCCGGGCGACAAGTGCCACCGCGACGATCGCCAACAGCGGCCCGAGCACCGCACCCGACAGGTAGAGCACCGCGACCACGGCGTAGAGCCAGAAGAACGGGTTCACCCCGTCCATTCCGAACGGGACCACGTCCTTCGGGTCGTACGCGCCGGTCACCATCTCGGCCGGGCCGACCCCGGCGGTCACCATCCGACCCAGGTAGAGCAGCAACACGGCGAGGAACGCGCCGATCGTGGCGAGTTGCGCGACGATCAGGGCCCGGGCCGCCGGCCGGGAGAACGACGTGGCGTGCGCAACACTCGACATGACCGTCAATTTACCGAGCCGCTCCGATATCCGGGGTCCGCGTGGGTCAGACCGCGTCGTTGCGGAGCACCAGCACGGCGATGTCATCCCGGGGCGGCTCGACCGAGAAGTTGATCGCGGCGGCCCGCAGGCGGGCGGCGACCACGTCCGCCGAGTAGCCGGCCAGCGGCGCTGCCGCGTCCCGCAACCGGTCGGTGCCGAACAGCTCCCGGCCGCGCCGCCGCTCGGTGACCCCATCGGTGTAGAAGATCAGCGAGTCACCCGGCGCGAGCGTGATCTCCGCCGTCGGCGAGGTGATCGTGTCGAGCAGGCCCAGCGCGGTGCCCCCGGTGCCGACGAACCGGGCGCCGCCCCCACCGGCCAGCAGCACCGGCCTGTCGTGCCCCGCCAGGTGCAGCGACACGTCCAGGTGGCCACCGTCGCCCGGCCCGACCGCCGCCAGTGCCAGCGTGCAGTAGCGGCCGCCACCGCGCTCGACAAGTGTCTCGTTGAGCCGGGCCAGCGCCTCCGGCAGCGGTTTGCCGTCGCCGACCAGCACCCGGATCACGTCACGGACCAGCCCGGTGACCGCGGCGGCCTGGACGCCCTTGCCCGAGACGTCGCCGATCACCACGAGCCAGCGCCCGTCGGGCAGCGGCACCACGTCGTAGAAGTCGCCACCCACCTCGGCGTCGTCGCCCGTCGGCACGTACTCGGCGGCGAAGCCGATGCCGTCCACCACCGGCAGCACGGGCGGCAGCAGAGACTGCTGGAGCGTCTGCGCGACCCGTCGGCGCTCGGCGTGGATGCGGGCGTTCTCGATCGCCAGCGCGGCCCGCCGGGCCACGTCCTCCAGCACCGCCACCTCGTCCGGGTCGTGCCGGTGCCGCTGGTGCCGGCCCACCGCCAGCGTGCCGAGCCGCTGGCCGCGGGCGATCAGCGGAACAGCGAAACCCTCCATCGGGCCGCCGAGCGGGATCTGCGCAGCGCTGCGGGACGCCTCCCGCAGCCGGGCCTGGACCGAGTCCGGGCCGGTCTCCGCCAGCACCTTGTGCAGTTGCGGCAGCATCGACTCGTCGGCGTGGCTGGCGGCCGCCAGGCGCAGCCGGCCCCACTCGTCGGCGGTGTGCACCGCGCACCACTGGCCGAGGCGGGGCACCACCAACTGCGGGATCAGCGCCATGGTCAGCTCGACGTCCAGCGACTGGGCCAGCAGCTCGCTCGCCTCGGCCAGGAACGTCAGCCACGCCTGCCGGCGTACGTCCGCCCGGCGCAGCCGGTCGTTCTCCAGGTGCAGCGACAGGCGCTCGGCGGTGAGCACCGCCAGCGGCCGGGCGTACGCCGACGGTGCCGCGTCCAGCTCCAGTTCCCCGGCGTACGGGCGGTGCACAGTCAGCGGCACCCGGAGCAGCTCGCTGTCCGGGCGGGGCTGCCGGCCGAAACGGGCCAACAACTGTCGGCCCTGACCGTCGCCCCGGTCCAGGCGGATCGCACCGCCGGCCGCGCCGACCATCTCGGCGACCCGGTTGAGCAGGCTGGCGGCGAAGTCGGGCAGCGGGTCGTCCGCGTACACGTCGGGGGCGGTCTGCATGAGTTCGCTCATCGCGCCGGCGCTCGGAGCGGAACCGTCGACGGCCCCGGGGTTGCCCGCCGTCGACGTGCCGCCGGAGCCGGTCCCGGCGGTCGCCTCGGCCCCGGGTCGGTCCAGCCGGAACCAGACGCCCTTGCCGGTCGGCAGGTACGTGGTGCCCCAGCGGCTGGCGAAGTGGTCCACGAGCAACAGGCCGCGACCTCGCTCGGAGACCTCGTTGATCTCGGTGGCGTCGTTGCGGGTGCCGACGGTCAGTTCGTCGTTGCCCGGACTGGCCGCGAAGTCGGAAACGGTCACGGAGAGGCCGACGTCGTCCGCGACGACCTCGATGTCCAGTTCGGTGCCGGCGTGCTCGACAGCGTTGGTGGTCAGCTCTGTGGTGAGCAGCAGCGCCTCGTTGACCAGGTCGTCCAGATGCGCCTCGGCGAGGACGGAGCGGACGACCGCGCGGGCTGCGGCGGGCGTACGGCGGTCGGCGGGCAGGCGGACACGCCGGACGGCTCCGCTTCCAGCCCCGGCCGTCGCGGCCCCCGCCTCGGCTGACATCCCCGTATCCTCCACCGTTCCCCCGCCGGGTGCCAAGCCGATGCAGGATCATCGCCGCAGCCCGCAGCCCGCAGCCCGCAGCCCGCAGCCCGCAGCCCGCAGCCCGCAGCGGGTCGCCGGCCCGAGGGTAGCCGCAGGCGCGATGCACAAGTGATCAGCGCCACTCGGCGAGGTCTGTGCCGGGTTGGGTGTCGCCGGGGGGATCGCGGAGGCCACCAGGGTCGACCGGCGGGTCGCGCACCCTGGCACTACGGCACGCGCGGGCACAATATGGGGTGCCGGTGTGTCCGTACGGGCACGGCGCCCCCGAGTTGAGCGAGGAATGATGACCACGGCGAAGCAGTCGGTCGCGGACCCGTCCGCGCCCGACCACGAGGCGCTCCTCGGTGAGTTGACCGAGGCGCTGCGACGGATCGGTCGCGGCGACCTGAAGGTCCGGCTTCCCCGCCGCGCCGGCGCTGCCGGTGAGGTGGCGGACGCCTTCAACGAGGTGGTCTCGCTCCAGGAGCGGCAGTACCTGGACCTGCGGCGGATCAGCCGGATCGTCGGCCGGGACGGCCGGCTCACCGAACGGCTCGACGACGAGGGGCTGGACGGTTCCTGGGCGGAGGGGCAGCGGGCGATCAACTCGCTCATCGACGACCTGGGCCGGCCCACCACCGAGATCGCCCGGGTCATCGTGGCTGTCGCGGACGGCGACCTGTCCCAGCACATGGCGTTGGAGATCGACGGTCGGCCGCTGCGCGGTGAGTACCTGCGCATCGGGCGCACCGTGAACACGATGGTCGACCAGCTGTCGTCGTTCTCCAACGAGGTGACCCGGGTGGCCCGCGAGGTGGGCACCGAGGGCAAGCTGGGCGGCCAGGCCGACGTCCGGGGCGTCGCCGGCACCTGGAAGGACCTCACCGACTCGGTAAACACCATGGCGTCGAACCTGACCGGCCAGGTGCGGTCGATCTCGCAGGTGGCGACGGCGGTGGCCAAGGGCGACCTGTCGCAGAAGATCACGGTCGGCGCGCGCGGTGAGGTCGCCGAGTTGGCCGCCACGATGAACTACCTCACCGACACGCTGCGGCTCTTCGCCGAGCAGGTGACCCGGGTGGCCCGCGAGGTGGGCACCGAGGGCAAGCTCGGCGGCCAGGCCGAGGTGCCGAACGTGGCCGGCACCTGGAAGGACCTGACCGACAGCGTCAACTCGATGGCGTCGAACCTGACGGCCCAGGTCCGCAACATCGCCCAGGTGTCGACCGCGGTGGCGCGCGGTGACCTCTCGCAGAAGATCACCGTGGCGGCGCAGGGCGAGATCCTGGAGCTGAAGGACACCGTCAACACGATGGTGGACCAGTTGTCGTCGTTCGCCGACGAGGTGACCCGGGTGGCCCGTGAGGTGGGCATCGAGGGCAAGCTGGGCGGCCAGGCGCAGGTGCGCGGCGTTTCCGGCACCTGGCGGGACCTCACCGAGAACGTCAACCAGTTGGCCGGCAACCTGACCAGCCAGGTCCGCAACATCTCCCAGGTCTCCACTGCAGTGGCCAAGGGCGACCTGAGTCAGAAGATCACAGTGGACGCCCAGGGCGAGATCCTGGAGCTGAAGAACACGGTCAACACGATGGTCGACCAGCTGTCGTCGTTCGCCGACGAGGTGACGCGGGTGGCCCGCGAGGTCGGCACCGAAGGCAACCTGGGCGGTCAGGCCCAGGTCAAGGGCGTCAGCGGTACGTGGCGGGACCTGACCGACAACGTGAACTCGATGGCGTCCAACCTGACCAGCCAG
>NZ_JBNCKR010000005.1:118634-452966 GCF_049841645.1 Micromonospora sp. DT43
GTACGTGGCGGGACCTGACCGACAACGTGAACTCGATGGCGTCCAACCTGACCAGCCAGGTCCGCAACATCGCCTCGGTGACCACAGCCGTGGCGAAGGGCGACCTGAGCCAGAAGATCACCGTCGACGCGCAGGGCGAGATCCTGGAGTTGAAGTCGACTGTCAACACGATGGTCGACCAGCTGTCGTCGTTCGCCGACGAGGTGACGCGGGTGGCCCGCGAGGTCGGCATCGAGGGCAAGCTGGGCGGTCAGGCGCAGGTCAAGGGCGTCTCCGGCACCTGGCGGGACCTCACCGAGAACGTCAACCAGCTCGCCTCGACGCTGACCACGCAGTTGCGGGCCATCGCCCAGGTGTCCACGTCGGTGACCCGGGGTGACCTGACCCAGCGGATCGCGGTCAAGGCGCAGGGCGAGGTCGCCGAGCTGAAGGACAACATCAACCAGATGATCGTCACCCTCCGGGAGACGACGAAGAAGAACGCCGAGCAGGGCTGGCTGGACTCCAACCTGGCCCGCATCGGTGGCCTGTTGCAGGGCCAGCGGGACCTGGGCGAGGTCTGCCGCATGATCATGACGGAGGTGACCCCGCTCGTCGACGCCCAGCTCGGAGCCTTCTTCCTGGCCGACGACACCGACGGCAGCATGCGGCTGCGGTTGACCTCGTCTTACGGGTACGTGGCACGTGGGCACGACGTCACCTTCGGGCCGGGTGAGGGGCTGGTCGGCCAGACCGCCCTCTCGCGCCGGACGATCCGGGTCAGCGCCTCTCCGAACAGCCGACTCACGCTGCGCTCCGGCCTTGCCGAGACGCCACCGTCCGACCTGGTGGTGCTCCCCGTGCTGTTCGAGGGGGAGCTGCTCGGCGTGATCGAGTTCGCAAGCGTGGCCGCCTTCTCCGAGCTGCACCTGTCGTTCCTGGAGCGGCTGGTGCTCACCATCGGCATCGCTGTCAACACCATCCAGGCCAACAGGCGTACGGAGGAGCTGCTGGCCCAGTCGCAGCGACTCGCGCACGAGTTGCAGGAGCAGTCGGCGGAGTTGCAGCGCACCAACGCCGAGCTGGAGGAGAAGGCCACCCTGCTCTCCGAGCAGAAGGGCAACATCGAGACCAAGAACCGGGAGATCGAGCTGGCCCGGCTCGGCCTGGAGGAGAAGGCGCAGCAGCTCACGCGGGCCTCGGCGTACAAGTCGGAGTTCCTGGCCAACATGAGCCACGAGCTGCGTACGCCGTTGAACTCGCTGCTGTTGCTGGCCCGGCTGCTGGCGGAGAACTCGGAGCAGAACCTCAACCCGAAGCAGATCGAGTTCGCGCGGACCATCCACAGCGCCGGCTCGGACCTGCTCTCGCTCATCGACGACATCCTGGACCTGTCCAAGATCGAGGCCGGCCGGATGGACGTCGAGCCCACCGAGATCCGCTTCACCGAGATCCGTGGCTACGTCGAGCAGGCTTTCGCCCCGCAGGCCGAGGAGAAGAACCTCGACTTCCAGGTACGCGTGAGCAAGGATCTGCCACCGGCGTTGGTCACCGACGCGCAGCGGTTGCAGCAGATCCTGCGCAACCTGCTGTCCAACGCGGTGAAGTTCACCGACAACGGCGCGGTGACGTTGCGGATCGCCCCGGCGGCGGAGAACGCGGTGTTCGACGTGCCGGCGCTCACCAACGCCCAGCAGGTGATCGCCTTCACGGTGATCGACACCGGAATCGGCATCTCCGACGACAAGCTGTCGATCATCTTCGAGGCGTTCCAGCAGGCGGACGGCACGACAAGCCGCCGCTACGGCGGCACCGGCCTGGGGCTGTCGATCAGCCGTGACCTGGCCCGCCTGATCGGGGGCACCATCACTGTGTCGTCGGCGCCGGGGCAGGGTTCGACGTTCACGTTGTTCGTACCGCAGGTGCTGGCGCCGGACGCGGTCGTCGCGCCCCAGTCGCCGTCACCGCAGCGTGCCGGCCTGCCGTCGTCGCTGCTGATGCCGCCGCTGGAGCTGCTGCCGGCGCGGCCGGAGGCGCCGGCCACCCGCCAGTTGGACGGCGCCACAGTGCTGATCGTGGACGACGACGTCCGTAACGTCTTCGCTCTGACCAGCGCGTTGGAGCTGCACGGCATGACCGTGCTGTACTCGGACAACGGGGCGGACGGCGTCCGCCTGTTGGCCGAGCACCCGGAGGTGGACATCGTGCTGATGGACGCCATGATGCCGGACCAGGACGGCTACGAGACGACCCGCCAGATCCGCCGTAACCACCGGTTCGCCGACCTTCCGGTCGTCTTCCTTACCGCGAAGGCGATGCCTGGTGACCGCGAGTCCGCGCTCGCGGCCGGGGGAAGCGACTACATCACCAAGCCGGTCGACCTGGACGACCTGATCGAGCTGATGTCGTCCTGGATCAGCGGCAGCCGGACCGAGGAGACTTCGTGACCCAGATGGCCAAGGCGCTGCTCGTGGACGACCGCCGGGAGAATCTGATGGCCCTGGAGGCGATCCTCCAGGGCCTGCCGGTTCAGTCGGTGGCTGTGGAGAGCGGCGAGGCGGCGCTCAAGCAGCTGCTGGTGGACGACTTCGCGGTGATCCTGCTGGACGCGCAGATGCCGGACATGGACGGCTTCGAGACGGCCAGCCACATCAAGCGCCGGGAGCGGACCCGGCACGTGCCGATCATCTTCCTCACCGCCGCCGACCGGGACGCCCAGCTCGCTCTCCGGGGCTACCAGGTGGGCGCTGTGGACTACCTGACCAAGCCGTTCGATCCGTGGGTGCTGCGGGCCAAGGTGTCGGTCTTCGTCGAGCTGTGGGTGAAGACCCGGCAGTTGGCCGCCCAGTCGGACCTGGTTCGCGAGCGCGACACGCAGTGGCGGCGGCTCACCGACGCGGTCGACGAGGCGACCACCCTGCTCCGCTCCGACGACCAGGAGTCGCGGGGCCGTGCGGTGGAGCTGCTCGAGCAGGCGCGCTGGGGCAGCTCCGCCTGACCGGGCCGGTCAGGCCTCGCCGGGGCGCAGGTGGCCGGTCTGGGCCCGGCGGATCCGCCAGCGCTCACCCAGTGAGTCGATCTCCTCCTGGACGAAGATGAAGAAGTCGCGCATCTCGGCCACCCGCTCGCCGGCCGGCGTCTCCGGGCCCTTGAGGGCGACCACACCGCCCTCGGCCGCGTCGATGAACGTCTTGTAGATCGCGGTCTTGGTGATGGTCGCCTCGTACCAGGGGTCGTCCGGCATCCGGTAGCGATCGCGGCGGGACCGGGGGACGGGCTCGCGGATCAGCATGCCGAACTGAGTGAGGTAGCGGACCGCGCCGCTTACCGCCGCCGCGCTGACCCCGAGCTGCTCGCCGATCTCGGCGGCGGTGAGGGGGTCGTCCGCGCTCATCACTGTGAAGAGCACCCGGGCTGCCATTCGCGGGAAACCGACCTCGGCAAAGGTCAGGGCCATCCGCTCGACGAAGAGGTGCACCGGGTCGTGGCCGTCGCCGGTTGCCATGGTGGTCCCCTCCTGCGTGTTGGTGTGAGCCTCGATGCTGCCCAGATCTCACTGTCTTCACAACTTTGTGAAACGAGTGTAGCTTCCGATATATGGAAACTCCGATTGCGGTGTCCGGCCTGGTCAAGACCTTCGGCCGGACCCGGGCGCTGGACGGTCTGGGCCTGACCGTCCGCGCCGGCGAGGTGCACGGCTTCCTCGGCCCGAACGGCGCCGGCAAGTCGACGACGATCCGGGCGCTGCTGGGCTTGCTGCGGACGGACGCGGGGGACGTCCGCCTGCTCGGCGGCGACCCGTGGCGCGACGCGGTGGCCCTGCACCGCCGGCTGGCGTACGTGCCGGGCGACGTGACGCTCTGGCCCAACCTCTCCGGCGGAGAGGTCATCGACCTGCTCGGCCGGATGCGCGGCGGCCTCGACCCGGCCCGCCGAGCCGAACTGCTCGACTCCTTCGAGCTGGACCCCCGCAAGAAGGGCCGGGCGTACTCCAAGGGCAACCGCCAGAAGGTCGGCCTCGTGGCCGCCCTCGCGTCGGACGTCGAGCTGCTCATCCTGGACGAGCCGACCTCCGGCCTGGACCCGCTGATGGAGGAGGTCTTCCAGCACTGGGTGCGCCGGGCCAAGGCCGACGGCCGCACCGTGCTGCTCTCCAGCCACATCCTGGCCGAGGTGGAGGCGCTCTGCGACCGGGTGACGATCATCCGCAACGGGCGGGACGTGGAGACCGGCACCCTGAGCGAACTGCGGCACCTGCGCCGCACCTCGATCGACGCCGAGCTGACCGGCCCGGTGGACGGGCTCGGTCAGCTCACCGGCGTACACGACCTGCGGGTGGACGGGCAGCGCGTGCGCTTCGACGTGGAGGACGTCGCGCTGGACGTCGCGCTGCGTCGGCTCACCGAGATCGGCGTACGGAGCCTGGTCAGCCAACCGCCGACGCTGGAGGAACTGTTCCTGCGGCACTACCAGGCCGAGCAGGTGGGGTCATGACCGCGTTCACCGGCACCCGGCACCTGGTGCGGCTGATCCTGCGGCGGGACCGGGTCGTGCTGCCGATCTGGGTCCTCCTGCTGGCCGTGCTGCCGGCCAGCTACGCCGGCACGTACGCCGGGCTGTACCCGACTGTCGCGGAGCGAGCCGCGTACCTGGCCAGCACGGCGAGCAACCCGTCGATCGTCGCGCTGCTCGGGCCGGTGTTCGGCGACAGTGTCGGCGCGCTCACCGTCCAGCGAGCTGGTCTGCTGGTGTTGATCGCCGCGCTGGTCAGCGTGCTGACCGTGGTGCGGCACACCCGCACCGAGGAGGAGGCCGGCCGGCGGGAGCTGCTCGGCGCGACGGTCCTCGGCCGGTACGCCGGTCTGACCGCGGCGCTATTTGTGACGTACGCCGCGAATGTGCTCCTCGGTCTGCTCACCGCCGGCGGCCTGGTCGCCGCAGGTCTGCCCGGCGCGGGCTCGCTGCTCTTCGGGGCGGGGTTGGCGCTCACAGGCATCGCGTTCGCCACGGTCGGCGGGCTCGCCGCGCAGCTCACCGAGAGCGCCGGCGGGGCGCGCGGGATCGGCCTGGGCGTGCTCGGGCTGGCCTTCGTGCTGCGGCTGGCGGGCGACGCCGGGGGGTCCGGCGGCACCGGTGGGAGCGCCGAGTGGCTGAGCTGGCTCTCGCCGCTGGGCTGGGCGCCCCGAGGGCGGTCCTTCGCCGGTGAGCGCTGGTGGGTGCTGCTGCTGCCGGTGCTGTTCAGCGTGGTGGTCGTGCTCGTCGCGTACCCCGTCTCGGTGCGCCGGGACCTCGGCGCGGGGGTGCTGCCGCCGCGGCTCGGCCCGGCCACCGCAGGTCCGGGGCTGGCCGGTCCGTTCGGCCTGGCCTGGCGGCTGCACCGGGGCCAACTGCTCGGCTGGACCGTCGGCTTCGGGCTGCTCGGTCTGGTGCTGGGCGGCGCGGCGGACGCGGCCGGCGAAGCGGTGCAGGGCAACGAGCAGATCGCCGAGATCATGGCCCGGCTGGGTGGCACGTCGGCGCTCGCCGAGGCGTACCTCGGTGGCACGTTGAGCCTGACCGCGTTGGCCGCCGCCGGGTACGGCATCCAGGCCGCGCTGCGGGCGCGGGCGGAGGAGACCGCCGGTCGGGCCGAACCCCTGCTCGCCACGGCGGTGAGCAGGACCCGATGGCTGGCGGCGCACCTGCTCTTCGCGCTGCTCGGCCCGGTGGTGGTGCTGGCCGTGGCCGGCCTGACGACCGGGCTGGCGTACGGCCTCAGCGTTGGCGACGTCGGCGGGAAGCTGCCCCGACTGCTCGGCGCCGGGCTGGCCCAGGTGCCGGCGGCGTGGGTGCTCGCCGGGCTCGCGGCGCTGCTGGTGGGCTGGCTGCCCCGGTTCTCCTCGGCGGCCTGGGCGGTGCTCGCGGGCTGCCTGCTGCTCGGTCAGCTCGGCGCGGTGCTGAAGCTGAGCCAGTGGGCGCTGGACCTGTCCCCGTTCACGCACACCCCACAGGTCCTCGGCAACAACTGGACAGCAACCCCGCTGGCAGCCCTGACGGTGATCGCAGCGGCCCTGCTAGCGCTAGCCCTAAAAACCTTCCAAACCCGCGACATCCCCACCCAGTAAGAGCCCCCGACCCCCGCTCCGGCCCCCCGCTCTCGCTGGTGATCATGAGGTTGACGGGCGATCTGGTGCCCAATGGACCCGTCAACCTCATGATCAACCCCCAGAGAAGGGGGGAGGGGAGGGGGTTAGCCCGTTGGTTGGTCGTTGCGGATCATCAGGGCGCTGCGGAGGCCGGTGATGTCCAGGACGCGGATCAGGAAGTCGCCCACGTGGGTGAGCATCAGCAGGCTCTGCGCATGACTGGCCTTGCGACTGAGCACCACGAGCGTCCCCAGGCCCTGCGAGTCGCAGAAGGTCACGCCGCCGAGGTCGAGCACGATCCGCGGAGGCGGATCGGCCAGCACCTCGTTGACCACGGTGCTGAGCTGGGCGGCCGTGAGCATGTCGATCTCACCAGCCAGGCGCAGCACTGCTTCGTCGCCCGTCCGGTGTAGCGTGATGGACAGTTCGGCACGATCCACCCGGTCAGCCTAGCGCGATCCCGCCGACCCGGCCTGTTGAGGCCGCGAGCCGCCGCCCGACCGGTGTTCGGGCTGGTGACGGGCACCGGCAGTGGGTGAGCCTGGTAACCCCGGCCCGGGGTGGCTGCCGGTTGACCGTCCGGCGCTGACACAATGGCCGCATCGTGACCGACATCGTTTCCGCCGGAAGAGGCCGCTACCCGGCCGACGCGCCGGCTTCCGAGGCCCTGTTCGACCGCGCCCGCGCCATCGTGCCGGGCGGGGTGAACTCCCCCGTGCGCGCCTTCCAGGCGGTCGGCGGCACCCCGCGATTCATGGTCCGTGGCGAGGGTCCGTGGCTGTACGACGCCGACGGTCGCCGCTACGTCGACCTGGTCTGCTCGTGGGGGCCGCTGATCCTCGGGCACGCCCACCCCGAGGTGGTGGAGGCCGTCCAGGCCGCCGCGGCCCTGGGCACCAGCTTCGGCACGCCCACCCCGGGCGAGGTGGAGCTGGCCGCCGAGCTGGTCGACCGGACCCCGATGGAGCAGGTACGCCTGGTCAACTCCGGCACCGAGGCCACCATGTCGGCGATCCGGCTGGCCCGCGGCTTCACCGGCCGCTCCAAGATCGTCAAGTTCGCCGGCTGCTACCACGGCCACGTCGACGCGCTGCTCGCCTCCGCCGGGTCCGGCGTCGCCACCCTGGGCCTGCCCGACTCGCCCGGCGTGACTGGCGCGGCGGCCAGCGAGACGATAGTCCTTCCGTACAACGACATCCGGGCCGTCGAGGAGGCGTTCGCCGCCGAGGGCCCGCACATCGCCGCGGTGATCACCGAGGCCGCCGCCGGCAACATGGGCGTGGTGGCGCCCCGCGACGGTTTCAACCAGCAACTCGCCCGGATCGCGCACGCGCACGGCGCCCTGCTCGTGGTGGACGAGGTGATGACCGGGTTCCGGGTCTCCCGCGCCGGGTGGCACGGCCTCGACGCCTCCGACGCCGACCTGTGGACGTACGGCAAGGTCATGGGTGGTGGCCTGCCCGCCGCGGCCTTCGGCGGGCGCGCGGACATCATGGCCCGACTGGCCCCGGCCGGCCCGGTCTACCAGGCCGGCACGCTCTCCGGTAACCCCCTCGCGTGCGCCGCCGGTCTGGCGACCCTGCGGCTCGCCGACGACGCGCTGTACCGCAAGCTCGACGACACGGCCGCCGTCGTGGGCAAGCTCGCGTCCGACGCGCTGGCCACCGCCGGTGTCCCGCACCGACTGTCGTACGCGGGCAGCATGTTCTCGATCTTCTTCACCGACGCCGACGTCGTGGACTACGACAGCGCGCGCACCCAGCAGGTGCCGGCGTTCAAGGCGTTCTTCCACGCGATGCTCGCCGCCGGCGTCTACCTGCCGCCGAGCGCGTTCGAGTCGTGGTTCGTGTCGGCGGCGCTCGACGACGCCGCTCTGGAGCACATCGCCGCGGCGCTGCCCACGGCGGCGAACGCGGCGGCAGCGGCGGGTCACGGGGGGTAACAAACTGTGAGCAAGACGGTGGTCCACGTGCTCCGGCACGGCGAGGTGCACAACCCCGACCAGATCCTGTACGGGCGGCTGCCCGGTTTCCGCCTGTCCGAGCTGGGTGTGCAGATGGCCAAGGCCGCCGCGGAGGGTCTCGCCGAGCGGGAGATCGTGCACGTCGTGGCCAGCCCGCTGGAGCGCGCCCAGCAGACCGCCGAGCCGATCGCCGCCCAGTTCGGGCTGCCGGTCGGGGTGGACGAGCGGCTGATCGAGAGCGCCAACTGGTTCGAGGGCAAGAAGGTGTCCCCGGGTGACGGGTCGTTCCGCGACCCGCGCAACTGGTGGGTGCTGCGCGACCCGGTGACGCCGTCCTGGGGTGAGGCGTACCGGGTGATCGCCGAACGGATGTTCGCCGCCGTGCACGCCGCCCGGGTCGCCGCCGAGGGGCGCGAGGCGGTGCTGGTGTCGCACCAGCTCCCGATCTGGACGCTGCGTCGCTACGTGGAGCGCAAGCGGCTCTGGCACGACCCGCGCAAGCGGCAGTGCGGGCTGGCGAGCCTCACCTCGTTCCACTTCGACGGCGCGAAGGTGGCGGGCATCGGCTACAGCGAGCCGGCCGCGCACCTCATCGCCCTCTCCGCGACAGCCCGGACGGCCAAGGGGGCCTGATGACCTCCCGGAGGTGGACCGCGGGTCTGCTCGCCACCGTCGCCGCGGTGGCGCTGGCCGGTTGCTCCTCCGGGGGCGGCGAGGAGAAGAGCTGCACAAGCGACGGCCTCACGGTCACCTGCGCGCCGGACCAGCGGTCGAAGACCCCGAAGATGAGCGGCGACCTGCTCACCGGCGGCCGGTACGACGTCTCCGAGGCACGCGGCCAGGTAGTCGTCGTCAACTTCTGGGGTTCCTGGTGCGCGCCCTGCCGTGCGGAGGCCGACGACCTGGAGGCCACCTACCAGGCCACCAAGGCGTCCGGGGTGGCCTTCCTGGGGGTCAACGTGCAGGACAGCAGGGACAAGGCGATCGCCTTCGAGCAGGGGCGGGCCACCTACCCGAGCATCTTCGACCCGTCCAGCCGCCAGGCGCTGAACTTCGACATCCCGCCCAACACCACACCGGCGACAGTGGTCCTCGACCGTGACGGCCGGATCGCCGTGGTGATCCGCCGCGCCGTGACGCAGGACGAGCTCAAGCCGATCGTCGAACGGATCGCGGCCGAGAAGCCGGCGTCGAACTGATGGGTGAGACATTCCAGGAGCTGGCCCTGAGTGGGCCGCTGGTGCTCGCCATCGGCGCGGCGGCGCTCGCCGGGCTGGTCAGCTTCCTCTCCCCGTGCGTGCTACCCCTCGTTCCCGGCTACCTCTCGTACGTCACAGGTCTGGCCGGCGCCGACCTGGAGGGCCGCCGGCCGGCTGTCGATCCCGCACCGGCCACCGGCGGCGTCGCGGTCAAGGAGCGGACGGCGTCGGTAGCGGTCAAGGGCCGCGTGCTCGCCGGGACCCTGCTCTTCATCGCCGGCTTCACAGTTGTCTTCGTCGCCACCGCGATCCTGTTCGCCGGGATCGGTCGGATCTTCTTCGACTACAAACGCGAACTGCAGATCGGCATCGGCGCGCTGATCATCGTGCTCGGCCTGGGCTACCTCGGGCTGATCCCGGCGCTGCAACGCGAGTTCCGCATCTCCCGGCTCCCGTCGGCCGGCCTGCTCGGCGCACCCGTGTTCGGCGCGGTCTTCGCGCTCAGTTGGGTGCCGTGCACCGGTCCGACGCTCGGCGCGGTGATGGGCATGGCCGCCACCAGCGGCCAGAGCGACCGCGCCGTGGTGCTGGCCGTGGCGTACTGCCTCGGTCTGGGGATACCGTTCGTCGTCTTCGGGCTGGGCTTCGAGCGCCTGCTCGGGGTCTTCCGCGCCATCCGGCGCAACAGCCGCTGGGTCACCCGGGTCGGCGGCGCCCTGCTCATCCTGATCGGCCTGGCGCTCGTCACCGGCGGATGGCAGAGCTTCGTGATCTGGTTGCAGACCACCGTCGGGGTGGGCGAGGTGAGCATCTGATGACTGTCGTCGACGACCGACCGGAGACCGTGGCCCCGGCGCCCCGGCGCCGGCCCAACCGGCTGCTGGCCCTGCTGCGCAACTCGTGGCGGCAGCTCACCAGCATGCGTACGGCGCTGATCCTGCTCTTCCTGCTGGCCATCGCCGCGATCCCCGGTTCGGTGCTGCCGCAGCGCGGGATCAGCCCGGAGAAGGTCAACCAGTACTTCACCGACCACCCCGACTGGGCACCCCGACTGGACCGGATCGGCGCGTTCGAGGTCTTCGGCTCGGTCTGGTTCTCCGCGATCTACCTGCTGCTGTTCACGTCGCTGATCGGCTGCATCACCCCCCGGCTGCGCGACCACTTCCGGGCGCTGCGCTCCCGGCCACCAGTCGCGCCGAAGCAGCTGGCGCGACTGCCGCAGCACGCCGTACTGCCCGCCCCGGCCGGTGGCGCGGCCGCCGTCGCCGAGGTGCTGCGCAAGCGCCGCTGGCGGGTCGAGGTCCGCGGCGACGAGGTCTCCGCCGAGAAGGGCTACCTCAAGGAGACCGGCAACCTGCTGTTCCACACCTCGCTGATCGCGGTGCTGATCGGTGTCGCGCTCGGCTCGTGGTACGGCTGGAGCGGCAACCGGCTGCTCGTGGCCGGCGCGGACAACGCGTTCTGCAACACCCGCCAGCAGTACGCCGAGGCCAAGCTCGGCCCCCGCGTCGACAGCGCCGACCTGCCCCGCTTCTGCCTGCGGCTGGACGACTTCCAGGCCCGGTTCCTGCCCTCCGGCCAGCCGGAGTCCTTCAAGGCCCGGGTGACAGTCGACGGCCCGGACGAGCCGACCCGCAGCGCGGACTTCTCGGTGAACTCGCCGCTGCGCCTCGCCGACGCGAGTGTCCACCTGCTCGGCCACGGGTACGCCCCGGTGATCCGCTACACCGACCGGTTCGGCAACAGCCAGGTCAGTGACGAGCCGTTCCTGGCCACCGGTGACAGGGGTCTGACCGGCGAGGGAGTCGCCCAGTTCCCGGACGCCAACGTCGACCCGGCCACCGGCAGGCGGGCACCGGACCAGCAGGTGGCGTTCAGCGGCATTTACCTGCCCACGGCCCCGCAGCAGGGTCCGTTCGTCCGCTCGGAGTACCCGACCGAGCGCAACCCGGTGCTGAACCTGGTCGCCTACCGGGGCAACCTCGGCCTGGACGCCGGCATCCCCGGCTCGGTCTACCAGCTCGACCAGCGGCAGGTACGCAACGGCAAGGTCAAGGAGATCGGCAGCAAGCTGCTCCGCAAGGGCGAGACCTGGACGCTTGACGACGGCAGCAGTGTCCAGTTCCTGGGCACCGAGCGGTACGTCACGCTCTCCATCCGGCACGACCCCGGCTCGCTGCCGCTGTTGCTGAGCTGCGGCACCCTGCTGGTCGGGCTGATGGGCTCGCTGTTCGGTAGGCGTCGCCGGGTGTTCTTCCGGGTGGCGTCGACCGACCCCGGGAACGGATCTCCGACGGGCGGTAGTAGCTTGATGGAGGCCGGTGGGTTGCCGCGCACCGACTATCCAGGGTTCGCCGACGAGTTCGCCCAGCTCGTCACCGCCGTGGGCGGTGCCGACCGGGCTGCCGAGCGGGCCGGCACCGACGCTGACTCCAGCGACCGGGCCGGTGTGCGAGAAGGGACCGAGTGATGTCCGCGCTCTCCGACAATCTGGTGACCTTCGCGATCCTGACGTACCTGATCGCGATGATCAGCCACGCCGTCGAGTACGCGCTGGGCAACGCGCGTACCCGGGTCGCCGTGGCGTCTCCCGCCCGCGAGCTGGTGGGGGCGGGGGTCGGGGGTGGCGGCGGCGTCATCGCGGAGCCGCCCGCGCCGGTCCCACCGTCGGCCGACGCTTCCGCGCGTCGGGCCCGGATCGCCGGCCTGGCCGCGGTGGGAGCCACCGCGTTGGCCGCCGTGCTGCACCTCGCGGCGCTTGTCACGCGCGGTCTGGCCGCCGACCGGATGCCCTGGGGCAACATGTACGAGTTCGTGCTCACGGTGACGTTCATCGGGGTCGCGGCCTGGCTCGTGGTGCTCTGGAAGCGGCCTACGCTGCGCAAGCTCGGGCTGTTCCTGACCCTGGTGATGGTGCTGCTGGTGGCCACCGCCGAGCTGGTCCTGTACGTGCCGATCGTGCCGCTGGTGCCGGCCCTGAACTCGTACTGGTTCGTCATCCACGTCTCGACGATCGTCTTCGCGTCCGGCATCTTCCTGCTCGGCGCGGTGCCGGCGGTCGGCTTTCTGATGCGCAACGGGTACGAGCAGGGCAAGCGGAGCTTCCCGTACACCCTGGCGAAGCGGCTGCCCGGCGCGGTCGGCCTCGAGCGGTTGACCTTCGCGCTGCACGCGTTCGCCTTCCCGGTCTTCACGTTCGCGGTCATCGCCGGCGCGATCTGGGCCGAGGCGGCCTGGGGTCGGCCGTGGGGCTGGGACCCGAAGGAGACCTGGGCGTTCATCTCCTGGGTGGTCTACGCCGGTTACCTGCACGCCCGTGCCACGCCCAGCGTCAAGCGCAACGTGGCCACCTGGATCGCGGTGCTCGGCTTCCTCACCATGCTGATGAACCTGTTCGGCGTGAACATCTTCTTCACCGGCCTGCACTCGTACGGCGGGCTGAGCTGACCCGACCAACGAAAACGGGCCGGCCACGGAGTTTTTCCGTGGCCGGCCCGGTTCGTTGTGGCGGCTCGGTCAGCTCACCGTGACCGGGGCGATGTCGTTGCCCGGGTTGTCGTCCACCCGGGGGTAGCGGCCGCTCGGCTGGACCTCTCCGGCTGCTCCGGCGAGGCTGTCGATCCGCAGATCGAAGGTGACCGCGTTGCTGGTCCCGGCGGGGAACACGGCCCTCGGGCCGTGGCAGTACCAGGTGCGCGTGGTGGGCTCCCCCTCCTCACCGCCCGTCGGCGCGCAGCCCAGCGGCTTGGCCAGCACGGTGACCCCGGTGGGCGGGGTGAAGTAGAACGCGCCGACCGTGTCGCCGGAGTTCGTGCCGTCCGGCACACCCGGCCCCTCGTTACGGATACCCACGGTGACCCGGACGGTGTCGCCGACGGCACCGGTGACCGCGGCCCCCTGGGCGACGACGTCGAAGGCGCCCCGGACCTCGCGCAGGTAGGTCTGCCCGCCAGCGCCGGCCACCTCGACCGGGATCACGCCGAGCGGCTTTCCGACCGGCCGCAGCCGCAGCGCCTGGTCGGCCTCGCGGTGCTTGAGCCGCACACCGCTCGGGAGGGGCCCGGCGGTCGCCAACGGCTCCACGAGCTGGGTGATCCGCTTGTCGCCGAGCGTGGCCGGGCCGACAGTGGTGTCGAACCCGCCACGCAGCTCGTGCCGCTGACCCGGTGCGAACGTGCCCCGCACGGTGCAGACGACCACTGTGGCGAGCACCTGGTCGGTGCCGTACCGGCAGTTGCGGTAGCTCCCGGGAATCAGGCCCACCGCGAAGCGCATGGTGAGCCGCAGGTCGACGGCCGGCTGGTCACCGGCGTTGACCACGGCCACCGGAACGGGGCGCGTGTCGCCCACCTCGACACCGCTGACGTACTCGTCGACCATGTCGAGCAGGTCGGGACCGGACCGGACGGTGATCGTCGCCTGCTGGGCGTACGCCTCGGTCTGCTCGCCGAGCGCGGTGTAGTCGAGGGTGCCGCTGGCGCCGTCTGCGGCACCGGGAGCGGCCCGGAACACCACAGGCACGGCGCCCGCGAGCGTGGCGTCCTCGTCGACGGCGGTCGGTGGCATCGGGCAGGTGACCGAGGTGCCCTCGGTGACACACCACGCGGGGAAGCTTGCCGTCGCGACGCCGGCCAGTCCGGCCAGGTCGATCGTCACCCGGGGCTGGGTGGCCCCGGTGCTGCGGAGGTCGAGCGGCACCGTCCGACCGGGAGCGCCGGGGCCGCCGACCGTGACGTCGCCGAGCCAGCCGCTGACCCAGCCGGGGTCGGCTTCCGCCGCGGCGGGCGATGCCGCCACGCCGACCCCCGCAGCGGCCACGACCAGCGCGGCCAGGCCGCGCAGGAACCGGCCACGCCTAACGTGCACAGATCTCATCGATCTCCTTGGTGAGGGGTGAACCGGTCGGAAGAAGCCGGGGCTGCTCGCCCACGACCCGACCGGCACCCCTGATCCTAGAGATCACCTGTGACAGTTTTCGATCAGTCGATGGGGCCGCGATCTTCGTCGAAGAGCCGCTCTACTGGGGACTGACGCCGGGGTCGCCGCGCGCGCAGCGCCCGCTCGACCTGGATGGTGACCTGGTACGACACCTCCGGCAGGTCGGCCAGCTCGATCCGTTCCCCGCGCAGCGCCACCTGCGCGTGCAGCTCCCGGGCGATGGCGTCGCGCAGCGCGACCAGCAGGGGCGACAACCCGTCCGGGTCGCCGACGACGTACGCGTCCGACATGGATCCACCCTGCCCCCGCATCCCGCCGATCCGCCAGGATGGGTGAGATGTGTCCACGGGGCTTGACCCGGACATGGTCGGCCGGCACGTCGGCGTCGGCTGCGACGCGCGCGGCAATGGCACGGTGTCTCGCGCCCGGCACCCGTTGATCCACTCGACTTCCAGGAAGTCGTGGTGTCCGCGCCCGGTCAGCGTTTGATCCACTCGGTTTCCGTGAAGTCGCGGTGTCCTGCTGACCGGAGGCACCGACTTCACCGAACCCGAGTGGATCTTGTCTTGGCGGCCTCCGAATTGAGGGGTCGGACCGGGTGAGGCCGGCGCGGCGGTCGGGCCGGGTGGTCGCGGTGCGGTCGGGCTGGGTGGTCGCGGTGCGGCGGCGGGTGGTCGCGGTGCGGTCGGGCTGGGTGGTCGCGGTGCGGCGGTCGGGCTGGGCAGGCGCTGGCGCGGCGGTCGGGCCGGGCAGGCGCTGGCGCGGCGGTCGGTCCGGGCAGGTGCCGGCGCGGCGGTCGGTGCGGCAGTCGCGGTCAGCCGCCGAACCAGCCCGGTACGTCGAGGCGGAACCAGTTGGCGGCGGCCATGGTGCGCAGGTCGTCCTCCAGGGCGTCGACCCGTTCCGGGCCGAGGGTGTCGGCCCACTGGGCGCGCAGCCGGTCGAAGACCTCGGCCGAGCGACGTAGCCCGTCGGCACCGCGCGGGGTCACCCGGACCAGCCGGCGACGGGCGTCGGAGGGATCGTCGACCCGTTCCAGGTAGCCGACGGCGACCAGCCGGTCCACCGTCTTGCCGGCGGCCTGCTTGGAGATGCCCAGCCGTTGACCCAGCTCGGTCGCGGTGGTGCCGTCGGCGCCGACGGCCTGGAGCACGAAGCCGTGCAGTGGCCGCAGCTCCGGATGCCCCTGGCGGGCCAACTCGGCGTGCAGGTCGTCGATCAGGGTGCGGAAGCCGGCCAACAGCAGCAGGGGCAGCACGAAGCCGGGCCGGGCGGGCTCAGGGGTTGCCACGTTCGTCAACCACGTTTACTATTTCGTCAACCACGTTGACTATCGTACGGGATGCGGCACCGGCCCTCCCGACCGACGCTGCCGAAAGCAGGTAACCATGTCCGTCTTCACCGAGCACACCGCCGAAACCGCACCCGCCGCCGTCCGTCGGACCATGGAGGGGGTGCAGGGACGGTTCGGCTGGCTGCCGACCGGGGTGGCGCTGATGGCCGAGTCGCCGCAGCTGCTCACCGGCTTCCTCACCGCAAGCGCGGGCTTCGAGCAGACCGACCTCGCACCCCTGGAGCGGGAGGTGGTCATCCTGGCCGTCTCCACCACCCACGAATGCCACTTCTGCGTGGCCCTGCACACCGGCAAGCTCCACCAGCTCGGCGCGTCCACCGAGTTGATCGCCGCGCTGCGTTCCGCCACCGAGCTGCCCGAGCTGCGGCTGGAGGCGCTGCGCCGGTTCACGCTGGCCGTCATGGAGCACCGGGGCGCGGTGCCCGATGACCAGTTGGACGACTTCCTGGCCGCCGGTTACCAGCCCCGGCACGCGCTGGACGTGGTGCTCGGCGTCGGGGCGTACACCATCTCGACCTTCACCAACCGGCTCACCCGCGCCCCGCTCGACCCGCCGCTGGCCGCCCACGCCTGGACGCCCGCCGCCTGATCGGGGATGGCCCAGGGGCAGGCGGCACCGGCCGGCGCCGGGACGGCCTGCCGCCTGGCCCGAGTGGTCCACGATCAGGCGGCACCGCCCACGCCTGGACGCCTGCCGCCCGACCGGGGATGCCCCGGGACCAGGTAGCGCCGCCCGCGCCTGGACGGCGCGACAGGACCCGAACGGCCGGGGTCAGGTCGCCCGCAGGAAGTCGCGCAGCAGGGCGAGCATTTCGTCCGGGCGCTCCTCGTACAGCCAGTGCCCGCAGTCCTCGATCACCTCACCGCGGACGCTGTCGGCGTACCGGCGGACCTGTTCGGCGACCTGCCCGCCGAGGCTGGCCGCCGCGCCGACGGCCAGCACCGGCATCGTCAGCTTCGTCGACAGGTGCTCGGCGTTGTCGGCGACGTCCTGCTCGAATGCCCGGAAGTGGGCGAAGCTGGCCCGCAGGTGCGCCGGGTCGCGCAGGTGGCTGGCGAACTCCTCGATGTCGGGCGCCGCGATGCTGCCCTTGCGCACCATCAGCGCGTCGGTGAACCGGTCCACCCACAGCGACTCCCGCCCACTGACCAGGTCCTCCGGAAGCCCGTTGCCGAGGGAGAAGAAGCCGAAGTTCCACACCCCCGGCCCGGCCTGGGTGAGCGCGGGGAAGGTGTAGATGCTCTCGTCGGGGATCGGCGCCTCGCTGAGCACCAGCCGACTCACCCGCTGCGGATGAGCGGCGGCGTACGCGTACGCCACCATGGTCCCCAGGTCGTGCCCGACCAGCCGGAGGTCACCGACCAGGCCGAGTTGGTCGAGCAGGCCGTGCAGGTCGGCGGCGACAGTCTTCTTGTCGTACCCGCCGGCCGGTGCGTCGCTGTTCCCGAAGCCGCGCAGGTCCGGTGCGACCACGTCGAAGAAGCGTCCCAGTTCGGGCAGCAGGTGCCGCCACATGTACCAGCACTGCGGGTAGCCGTGCAGCAGCACCAGTGGCGGGCCACTGCCGCCCCGGACGTAGTTCAGGGTGATCTGGCCGACCCGCGCCCGTTGTTCGGTGAACCCCGCCGGAACCCGCTCCCCGCCCATTGCCGCCTCCGTCCGCCGGCTGCCCGCCTACCCGCTCAACCGCTCGCCACGCCCGGGAGACGTGGGTTGATCCACTCGCCTTCCTCGAAGTCGCGGTGTCCTGCGGCCGGGGACACCGCGGTTTCCGGGAAGCCGAGTCGATCAAGGACGCCGGCCCGGTCATCGCGCGTGTCACAGCACCCGGCCTGGGCCGTGCGGGAGCCGGTGCGGGAGACTGGGCGGCATGGCGGCTCGTGGCTTCCCGTACACCGATCTCAAGGACTTTCTCGCGGCGCTTGAGCGCGCGGGGGAGCTGCGGCGGGTCGACGTCCCCGTCGACCCCACCCTGGAGATCAGCGAGGTGGTCACCCGTACGGTGCGCGCCGGCGGGCCGGCGCTGCTCTTCGAGCACCCCACCCGGGGTGAGATGCCGGTCGCGATCAACCTGTTCGGCACCGAGAAGCGGATGGCGATGGCCCTCGGCGTCGACTCGCTGGACGAGATCGGCGCCCGCATCGGCGCGCTGGTCAAGCCGGAGCTGCCCGTCGGCTGGTCCGGCATTCGCGAGGGCCTCGGCAAGGTCATGCAGCTCAAGTCGGTGCCGCCGCGCAAGGTGAAGACCGCGCCCTGCCAGGAGATCGTCTACCGCGGCGACGACGTCGACCTGAACCGGCTGCCCGGGTTGCAGGTCTGGCCCGACGACGGGGGCATCTTCCACAACTACGGGCTTACCCACACCAAGCACCCGGAGACCGGCAAGCGCAACCTGGGCCTCTACCGGCTCCAGCAGCACGGCCGCAACACCCTGGGCATGCACTGGCAGATCCACAAGGACTCGACAGCCCACCACGCGGTCGCCGAGCGGCTCGGGCAACGCCTCCCGGTCGCGGTCGCGATCGGTTGCGACCCGGTCGTCTCGTACGCGGCCAGCGCGCCACTGCCCGGCGACATCGACGAGTACCTGTTCGCCGGGTTCCTGCGCGGCGAGCGGGTGGAGATGGTCGACTGCCTCACCGTCCCGTTGCAGGTGCCTGCGCACGCGCAGATCGTGCTGGAGGGTTACCTGGAACCCGGCGAGCGGCTGCCCGAGGGGCCGTTCGGCGACCACACCGGCTACTACACCCCTGTCGAGCCGTTCCCGGTGCTGCACATCGAGGCGATGACGATGCAGCGCAAGCCGGTCTACCACTCGATCGTCACCTCGAAGCCGCCGCAGGAGGACCACGGCCTCGGCAAGGCCACCGAGCGGATCTTCCAGCCGCTGCTCAAGCTGATGATCCCGGACATCGTCGACTACGACCTGCCGGCCGCCGGGGTGTTCCACAACTGCGCGATCGTGTCGATCCGCAAGCGCTACCCGAAGCACGCGCAGAAGGTCATGAACGCGATCTGGGGCGCGCACCTCATGTCGCTCACCAAGTTGATCGTGATCGTCGACGAGGACTGCGACGTGCACGACTACAACGAGGTCGCCTTCCGTGCCTTCGGCAACGTCGACTACGCCCGCGACCTGCTGCTCACCGAGGGTCCGGTGGACCACCTGGACCACTCGTCGTACCAGCAGTTCTGGGGCGGCAAGGCCGGCGTCGACGCGACCCGCAAGCTGCCCACCGAGGGCTACACCCGCGGTTGGCCGGAGGAGATGACCATGGCACCGGAGGTCGCGGCCCTGGTCGACAAGCGCTGGAAGGAGTACGGGATCTGATGGCCGTTATCGACGCACCGGTGGAGAAGCCGGGCCGGGTCAAGTCCTTCCTCAAGCTCGTCGCGATCGAGCACTCCGTGTTCGCGTTGCCGTTCGCGTACCTGTCGGCCCTGACCGCCATGCAGGTAAACGGCGGGCACGTACGGTGGCTCGACCTGCTGCTGATCACCGTGGCGATGGTCGGGGCGCGGACGTTCGCGATGGCCGCCAACCGGATCCTCGACCGGCGCATCGACGCCCGGAACCCGCGTACCGCCGGCCGGGAACTGGTCACCGGGGCGGTGAGCGTGCGGACGGCCTGGACCGGCGCGGCCGTCGCCCTGGTCGTCTTCCTCGTCGCCGCCGCCCTGCTCAACCCGCTCTGCCTGGTGCTGGCGCCGCTCGCCGTGGTGCCGCTCGTCGTCTACCCGTACGGCAAGCGGTTCACCAACTGGCCGCACGCCATCCTCGCGATCGCCCAGGCGGTCGGCCCGGTCGGCGCCTGGCTGGCGGTCACCGGCACCCTGGACGGCTCCTGGCCGGCCTGGCTGCTCGGCGCGGCCGTCGGCCTGTGGATCGGTGGCTTCGACCTCATCTACGCCTGCCAGGACTCCGAGATCGACCAGGAGATCGGCGTGCACAGCGTCCCCGCCCGGTACGGCAGGCGCTTCGCCCTGCACGCCTCCACAGTCGCGCACGTGGTGACGTTCGGGCTGTTCATCTGGTTCGGCGCGCTGATCGGGTTCGGCTGGCTCTGGTGGATCGGGCTGGCGTTGACAGCTGTCGCGTTCGCCTACCAGCACCTGGTGGTCAGCCCGACCGACCTCAGCAAGGTCAACCGGGCGTTCTTCACCGCCAACGGTTTCGTCGGCATCGCGCTGTTCGTGTTCGCACTGCTCGACCTGGTGATCCGCCTCGACCTGCGCCCGTAGGGCCCGTCTAGGCGTTCGTCGGGTAGCGGGCGCTCTCCAGCGTCCAGTCGATGGTGCCGCGTACCGCGTACGCGACCCCGTCGAGATGGTCGGTGACCGCCTCGTCCAACGCCGGCCCGAACGACGGCACGGCGGCGCGGAGCGCCTCGAACTGTCGCATCGACTCCCGCCAGCGCTTGGCCACCCGGTCGACCGCCTCCGCCGCCGACACGCCCCACTCGGCCTGCGTGGCCAGGACCAGGTTGTGCCCGCCCGAGGTGGCCCGATCCCGGTCCAGCGAGGCCAGGTCGTTGTACCACGAGAGCAGGTCGTTGCCGGTGCGCGCGATCTGCCGCAGCAGCGGATGGTGGTAGACCGGGTCGGGTAGCTGCCGGCCGGTGACGAACTCCACAAGCGGGTACGACACCTCGGCCGCCGACGTTTCCCGCCGCAACTCGACGTACTCGTCGACGCTTGGTGGGCGGACGGTCTCCTTGTTGACCGCCTCCCGCCAGGTGCCGTCGAGGTGCCGGGCCACCGCGTCGGCGAAGCGCAGCCGCCATCGGGCCGGCATCCGGCGACGCGGCTCCCGCCAGGCCAGCACCAGCAGCCGCCGCAGCGGACCGGTCAGGCCGCCGTGCCGCAGCCGGGGGCCGTCGTGCAGCAGAGCCAGCGTCCCGTCGCGCAGCGCCCGGATCTGCGCCGGGGCGAGCCGGTGCGGGCCGTCGCAGGCGTCGTCGACCAGGAAGAACCAGGTGAAGAGGGCGGTCAGCACGCGCAGGTCGGCTTCGCTGGCATCGGGGTAGAGCCGCCCCGCGTACCGCGCGAAGCCCCCGCGGGCCAACCGGTGCAGCGCAGCGTCGTCGAGCGGCAGACCCAGCTCGGGCAGCAGGCCGAGCAGCCACTGCTGGACCCCGTCCGCGTGCGGCGAGAGTCGGGCAGGAATCGGGCACTCGGCGCGCAGTGCCCAGAGGACCTCGCCGGTCGTCACCGCTGCCTCCCGTGCGATCTGCTCCCGGTGCGAATCGCCACCGGCAGCATGTCAGGTCGCCGGGACAGGGAGGGACCCGCCCGGACATCTCGGACTACAGGCGTCGACCGGATCGCGGGGGTGCCCACCGGCGCACGACGCGGACCAGGCAGGCTGGAGGGATGCGGGAACCATGGGTGATCGGAGTCTCCGGAGCCTCCGGCACGCCGTACGCGGCGGCAGTGGTCGGCGGGCTGCTCGACGCGGGCGAGCCGGTGGACCTCATCGTGTCCCGGGCGGCACGGCTCACAGTGCTCGACGAGACCGGACTGTCGTTCCGCGACGCGCACTGGGCCGAGGACCTCGCGGCCTGGCTCGACCGGGACCTGACCGACGCGGACGTACGGCACTGGCCGGCGGGCGACCTGGCGGCCGGCCCCAGCAGCGGCTCCTACCGGGTACGCGGAATGGCAGTGGTGCCCGCGAGCACGGCGGCCTGCGCGGGCATCGCGATCGGGCTCTCCAAGGACCTGCTGCAACGCGCCGCCGAGGTCAACCTCAAGGAGCGCCGACCGGTGGTGGTGGTGCCCCGCGAGACCCCGGTGACCCGCAGCCACCTGGAGCATCTCATCGCGTTGCACGATGCCGGGGCGGTGGTGCTGCCGGCCAGCCCCGGCTTCTACGGCGCGGGCGCGGCGGCAAGCGCGCAGCAACTTGTCGACTTCGTTGCCGGCAAGGTGCTGGACGCGCTCGGCGTGCCACACACCCTGTTCCGCCGGTGGTCCGGCCAGCTCGGCGCGGCCAGGAGCTGAGCTCTCGGCTCAGTGCCGTCCGGTGGATCGTCGCAGCGGGACGCGGACCGGACTGGTGTCCGGTCCGCCTGACGTTGTCCGCACCAGTTCAGTACATGCCGGCGTTGGCCGGACCCGGCCCGGTGGAGGCGGCCGGTCCCACATTGCGTGGCTTCCCGACCTCGTCCACCTCGTCCAGCATGCCCTCCCCCTCAAGCAGGGCCCGCACCTCGGATTCCCGAAACCGGCGATGCCCGCCTGGAGTCCGGATGCTTCCTATCCGGCCGGCCGCCGCCCATCTCGTCACAGTTTTCGGGTCCACCCGAAACAGCGCGGCGACCTCACCCGGTGTCAGCAGGCGATCTCCAGTGTCCACAGCCCCCTCCTCGCGTCGACGAAGCCCCTGGCTGAACACACTGCCCCCGGCTGGTGCGAGCCCAGAGCCGTCATGAGGGACGTATGGCAATTACAGCACCAGGGACCTGGCCTGTCCGCCAAACGCGAAAAATGCACTGACTGGGAAGTTAGTAAATGGTACTGGTGCAACCCCTACCTAGACCGTCAGTTTATGAACAGTTACTCACTGTTCTGACCAACGGATGCCGAAGGCATCGCGTTACGCCCAACCCGTTAAGGTCACTCTCCGTGGACGCCATCGACCTGAGCCTCGTCGACCTGCTGCGGGGCAACGCCCGCCTCTCGTACGCCGAGCTGGCCCGACAGGTGGGCCTCTCCGCCCCGGCCGTGCACGAACGCGTCGGCAAGCTGGAGAGCAGCGGCGTGGTCCGGGGCTACCGCGCGGACGTGGAACCCGAGGCGATCGGTCTGGGCGTCACCGCGCTCATCGGCATCGTCGAGGACTCCGGCGCGGACTCCGACGACATGCTGGAGTCGCTGCGGGTGCTGCCCGAGATCGAGTCCTGCTACTTCATGGCCGGCGTCGAGTCGTTCCTCCTCAAGGCCAGGGTCGGCACGATCGCCGAGCTGGAGCAGCTCATCGTGCGGCTGAACCGGACCCCCGGGGTCGCCTCCACGCGTACCGCCATCGCCCTCTCCACCAAGTGGGAGAACCGTCCCCAGCCGGTCGGCCCGCAGCCCGTCTGACCCTGGCCCTGGTGTCGTCTGCCGCGCGGCGGTAGCGTGCGCCGATGACCTCGCCGGGACGCGGCGCGGCCGTGGTGACCGGGGCCGCCGGCGGCCTGGGCCGCGCCATCGCCGCCGCGCTGCACGCCGACGGCTGGTCGGTGCTGCTCACCGACCTCGACCCGGACGCGGCAGCGGCAGCCGCCGTGCCGTTCGGCGGCTGGTCGGCCGCCCTGGACGTCCGCGACGAGATCGCGTGCGCCGAGATCGCGGCGACCGCCGCGAGCCGCGGCGACCTCGGCCTCTGGGTCAACAACGCCGGCATCCTGATCACCGGCCCCTCCTGGGAGCACGACGGGCCGACCCGCCGCCGCGTGCTCGACGTCAATGCGCTCGGCGCCATGAACGGCACGCTGGCGGCGCTGGCGGTGATGCGCGGCCAGGGCCACGGCCACGTCCTGAACATCGTCTCGCTGGCCGGGCTCGTCGCCGCACCCGGCGAGACGGTGTACGCCGCCAGCAAGCACGCGCTGCTCGCGTTCAGCCTCGGCACCCTCTCCGACCTGCGCATGGCCGGGTACCGGCGGGTGCACGTCTCCTGCCTCTGCCCGGACGGCATCTGGACCCCGATGCTGCACGACCGGCTCGACGACCCGGGCGCGCTGGCCTCGTTCACCGGGTCGATGCTGACGCCGCAGCGGGTGGCCGCCCGCGCGGCCCGGTTGGCCCGCCGACCACGCCCGGTGGTCAGCCTGCCCCGCTGGCGGGGCGCCCAGGTCCGACTGCTGGACGCCCTGCCCCGACTCGCCGTCGGACTGATCCCTCTCGTCCAGGCCGCCGGCCGGGCCGGGCAACGCCGACAACGCCGTCGGGGCAGCCCACCGGACCGGCGCTGACCACCGCTGACCTGCTTGCTAGGTTTCCGAGCGTGACTCATCTCGACCGGTGCGACGAGACCAGCCGCAGCTGGGTGACCGAGGCGATCGCCGCCGTCGAGGCGGACGCGAACCGCTCGGCCGACACCCACCTGCTGCCGTTCCCCCTGCCCCGGGCCTGGGGAATCGACCTGTACCTCAAGGACGAGTCGTCACACCCGACCGGCTCGCTGAAGCACCGGCTGGCTCGTTCGCTGTTCCTCTACGGCCTCTGCAACGGCTGGATCGGGCCGCAGACCACGATCGTCGAGGCGTCCTCGGGCTCCACGGCGGTCTCCGAGGCGTACTTCGCCCGGATGCTCGGGCTGCCGTTCATCGCCGTGATGCCCGCCTCCACCTCACCCGAGAAGATCACGCAGATCGAGTTCCAGGGCGGCCGGTGCCACCTGGTGGACGACCCGGCGAGCGTCGTGGTCGAGGCCCGCTGGCTGGCCGAGGACTCGGGCGGTCACTTCATGGACCAGTTCACGTACGCCGAGCGGGCCACCGACTGGCGGGGCAACAACAACATCGCCGAGTCGATCTACGCGCAGTTGGAGTTGGAACGGCACCCCATCCCGGCGTGGGTCGTCGTGGGCGCCGGCACCGGGGGCACCAGCGCCACCATCGGCCGGTACGCCCGCTACCGCCGCCTGTCCACCAAGCTCTGCGTCGTCGACCCGGACAACTCCGCGTTCTATCCGGCCTGGCTGGCCGCCGACTGGTCGGTACGCACCGGCAAGGGCTCCCGCATCGAGGGGATCGGCCGGCCCGCCGTGGAGGCGTCCTTCCTGCCCTCGGTCGTGGACCGAATGGTCCAGGTGCCGGACGCCGCCTCGCTGGCCGCGATGCGCGCCGGCTCGGCGGTGCTCGGCCGCCGCGTGGGCGGCTCCACCGGCACCAACCTGTGGGGCGCGTTCGGCCTGATCGCCGGCATGCTCGCCGAGGGCCGGACCGGCTCGGTGGTCAGTCTGATCTGCGACGCCGGTGACCGGTACGCCGACACGTACTACTCCGACGACTGGGTGGCCGCACAGGGTCTCGACCTGACACCCCATGCCGCCACGATCGAGCGCTTCCTCGCCACCGGCGCCTGGCCCGCCTGAGCAGCGCGTTCCCCGCCGGCCTGTCTCCGGGCGCGGGCTCTGGCCGGCGATGCGGGCCTGGCTTCGGCTGCCGGCCCGGCAGCGTGTCGGATCGGCTCGGTCAGCGTGGGTCGATGCGCTCCGCCAGGCCGGGGTAGCGCACCACATAGCCGTCGGCGTCCAGGTCGATGTCGGCGGTGAAGGTGCCGCTGGCGAACCGCACCCGACCCGGCCCGAGCCCGCTGTAGATCTGCTCGGCCGGCACCACCTCCAGGCCGGGCAGCAGCACCCACGCGACGGTGATCCGGCGTGGCATGTCGGCCGGCCCGCTGGTGAGCCCGAGCCGGCGCACCGGGCCGGAGTTGAACAGCGGCGAACCACTCAGGTCGACGTCGAGCGCCTCGGCCAGCCGATCCGGGTCGTCGGTGCCCGGCAGGCCGGCCCGGGGATGCCCGGCCCCGGTCAGCGCCGCGTCCAGGTTGCCCTGCTCGGCGGTCGTCACCCGCCACCGGGACGCGGCCCGCTCCAGGGTCACCCGGCGCATCCAGCCGGACCCCTCGGCCTCGACCTCGACCCGGGCGGCGCTCCAGTCGGGCGCGGTGGTCAGCTGGTAGCGGGCGGTGAACGGAATCGGGTCCACGGCGAGCAGGGTGCCGCGCGCGGCGAGCCCGTCGCCGTCGGTGAGCAGGGCCTGCTCACTGCCGGCGGTGTCCGTCCGGGACCAGAAGATCGACTTCGGCATGGTCGCCATGGGCCGGACGTTACGCGACCGGACCGACATCGGCAGGGCATGCGCGAACGCCGCCGCGAAGCATGCGCTCCGCGACGGCGTTCGGGTGGATCAGTGCGTCAGTGGGTACGCGCCGGCGGCCGGCCGCCGAAACCGCGCCTGTCGTCACGCGGCCTGTCGTCACGCGGCCGCTCGTCCCGACCGCGGCCCTCGGAGCGGTAACCACCCCGGGAGTCCCGATCGGCGAAACGCCGCTCGCCGCCCGGTCGGTCACCCCGGTCAGCCTGCGGGCGGTCACCGAAGCGCCGCTCGCCCTGCGGCCGGTCGCCGTACTGGCGGTCGCCGGTGGGCCGGTCGCCGAAGCGCCGCTCGCCCTGCGCACGGTCGCCGTACTGCCGGTCGCCGGTGGGCCGGTCGCCGTAGCGCCGCTCGCCGGCCGGCCGATCGCCTCGGCCAGCCCGGTCACCGAACTGCGGGCGGTCGCCGAAGCGGCGCTCGCCACTGGGGCGGTCGCCGTAACCCCGGCTGTCCCGATCGGCATAGCGGCGCTCGCCGGTCGGCCGGTCGCCGTACTGCCGGTCGCCGGTCGGACGGTCGCCGAAGCGCCGCTCGCCCTGCGGTCGGTCGCCGTAGCGGCGCTCGCCGGTCGGCCGGTCACCGAAGCGCCGCGGACCGCCGGAACGGTCGTCGAAGCGACGCGAGCCGCCGGAGCGGTCGCCGTAGCCACGCGGCTCCGCCTCGACGCGCACCGGGACGCCGCTGGGCTCCCGGGCGCCGATCAGCTCGCCCAGCACCGGGTCGCCGAGCCGAACCCGGGTCTCAGCCGGTGCCACGCCCGCCTTCTCCAGCATCGCGAGGGTCGTACGGCGCTGCTTGGGCAGCACCAGCGTGGCGACCGCGCCGGACTCGCCGGCCCGGGCGGTGCGGCCTGCGCGGTGCAGGTAGTCCTTCGGGTCCTTCGGGGGGTCGACGTGCAGCACCAGGGTGACACCGTCGACGTGGATGCCCCGGGCCGCCACGTCCGTGGCGACCAGGACGTTCATCCGGCCCTCACGGAACTCGGCCAGGGTCTTGGTCCGCATCCGCTGGGTCTTGCCGCCGTGCAGGCCGCCGGCCCGCACACCGACCGCCGCGAGCTGCTCGACCAACCGGTCGACGCCCAGTTGGGTACGCGCGAAGACCATCGTCCGCCCGTCACGAGCCGCGATCGAGGCGGCCACCGGGAACTTCTCGTGCGGCGGGATCAGGAGCATGTGGTGATCCATGGTGGACACCGACGCGGTGGACGGCGCGGTGGAATGGGTCACCGGGTCGTTCATGAAACGCTTGACCAGCGCGTCGACGTCACCGTCGAGGGTGGCCGAGAAGAGCAGCCGCTGACTGTTGGCCGGCGTCTTCGCCAGCAGCTCGGTCACCTCGGGCAGGAAGCCCATGTCGGCCATCTGGTCGGCCTCGTCGAGCACCGTCACCTCGACGTCGTCGAGCTGGCAGATGCCCCGCTCGATCAGGTCGCCGAGCCGGCCCGGGGTCGCCACGATGATCTCCACGCCGCGCCGGAGCGCGTCGATCTGGCGGTCGTACGGAACACCGCCGACGGCGGTCTTCAGGAAGATACCGACGGACTTGCCCAGCGGCACCAGGGCGTCGTTGACCTGCATGGCCAACTCCCGGGTGGGGACCAGGACCAGGGCGCGCGGACGCATCGGCCGGGCCCGGTTGCGGTTGGCCAGCCGGGCGATCATCGGCAGACCGAAGGCGAGCGTCTTGCCCGAACCGGTCTGCCCGCGGCCCAGCACGTCCCGGCCGGCGAGCGCGTCCGGAACGGTGGCCCGCTGGATCTCGAACGGGCTGGTGATGCCCTGTTGCGCCAGTGCCCGAACCAGCGGCTCGGGCAGGCCGAGGCTCGCGAAGTCGACCGAATCAGCGGTCTCGGCCAGCGTCGGGTTGGCGGCGGTCACCACCGGTGCGGCGGCGGGGGTCTCCGGGGAGGCGTCGTTCGCCCCCGGAGCGGAGTTGAAAACGGTCGGAACGGTGCTGGGGTCAGCAGAGGTGGTCAACAAATGCCTTTCGAGCGGGGCGCATCTTCGCGATGGCCTGCCGCGGCTGTGCCGCCGGATCGCCCGCAAGATCGCCCATGGGCGCGCACCACGCGCACCGGGTCAGTGATCTCGACCAGTGTACGGCGGTTCGGCGAAGCCGCCAGCCGGTTGACCGACGGTAGTGGGCGGACTCACGGACCCGCGATGGCACCCGGCCGTCGGATCAGCCGTTGAGCATGCCGCCCACCAGGCCGTCCATGGCATCGTTCGCGAGCAGGACGACCAGTACGCTGATCGCCACCAGCAGCCCCAACGCGGCGATCAGAACGATTACCACCCGGGTGTTTCGCGGCCGCTCGGCCGGCGTGTCCGACCAGCCCTGGGCGAGGATGTGCCCGGTCAGCGAGCCGGAATTCTCCACCGCCGCGTTGGCCGGCAGGGCGATCGTGGCGAACCCCGGCCCCTCCCCACTGCCGTAGACGGTGCCCGCGAGTTCGGTGCCGCCGTCGCGCCTCCCGGCGTGGGGGGCGGTCGGCGCGTCCCGCCGAGCAGGGCCGCCCGGCGGCGTGGTCGTCCGGTAGCCCGTACCACCTGTCGTCGGGGCGCCTGCGCTGGTCGGCGTAGCGGCGGTGGACGGCGTGCCGGCGGTGGACGGTGGCCAGCTCGGTAGCGCGGGCGCGGGCACCACCGGTGGGGCCGCGACGGGCGCTTCGATCCGGGTGCTGCTCGGGGCCGACGACCCGCCAGCCGACCATCCGGCTGGGCCGGCCGGCGGTGCGGAGACGGACGCGGTGGCCCGTACGCCCTGCGTGCCTATCGTCGCCGGGGGCGGCGGAAACGGTGGTGCCGGCATTGGACCGGGCGGCGGCGGTGGCGCGGGCACCGGCGGGCCGGGCGGCGGCATCGGAGGCCCGGGGACGGGCGGTGTCGGCGGGCCCGGCACGGGTGGCAGCGGCGAGGGCGGCGGCACGGGTGGCCCGGGCACGGGCGGTACCGGGTCGGGCTGCGGCGTGGGGAAGGGGCCCGGCGTGGGCGACGGGCCGGGCGGGTACGGACCCGGACTCGGCGCCGGCTCCGGCTCACCCGGCCCGGGAGGCGTCGGTTCCGGAGTCGGCGGCGCGGGAGGCTGCGCCGGTCCCGGGGGTTGCGCCGGCTCCGGCGGCTCGGAACTCACCGGCCCCGACCGGTAGACGGCGGACGTGCTCGCCCGGGAGTCCGGCGTACCCTCGCTGCCTGCCGTGACCCGGCTGCTGCCCGGCACGGTGGCGCTGGCCCGCGCCGGGGCGGTCGAGGTGGCCCGCTGCCCGGGCAACGGGAGGCCGGCTGGGCTGGCCGAGCCGGCCGCCCGATAGGTGGTCGCGCTGGCCGGAGCGCTCGCCGGGAGATCACCGGGCAGTGCTCCGGCGGTCGCGACGCTCGCGCGGGCCCGCACCGGAGCCGCGCCAGCCGAGCCGGGGGCGGGCGAGCCGGGGGCAGCCGAGCGGGGGGCAGCCGAGCCGAGGGCGGGCGAGCCGGGGGCGGGCGAGCCGGGGGCGGCGTCATCCGACGGCTGCTCGACGGCCGCCCCGGAGGCGAGCGCGACGACGTTTTCGCCGGCGTCGGCGCGAACGCCGTCCGCGACGTCATTGTCATCCGCAGCGGCTGAGTCGGCGGCGTCGTCCGCATCGGCGACCTTCGCGTCGAGAGCGGTGGCCCCCGTCGCGGTCTGCCCGTCGCGCGCACCGGCGGCTTCCCCGTCGCGCGGGCCGGCCTCCGTCGGCGCCGAGTCGTCGGCGGCTTCGGGAGGCGCGGCGTCGGTGGCCCCGGCGTCGGTGGCGGTGCTGTGCCGCACGGCGCCAGCAGCGCCGGTATCGGCGTCGGCCGCCGGTTCGGCGGTGGTCAGCCTCGGCGGGTCGGCCCGGTCGACGACGGGGTCGACACTCTCCGCCGGATCTCTCTGCTCGGCCATCTCCGCCCTCCGCGCCACGCTCGCACCCGGCCCGTGACATCGGACCGGGTGTGCCTGGTTGTCACCGTGCCACAGATCGCCCCGAGCGGACAGCCGGAGCCCGGGTGGCGGCTCAGCGGACGGTGCTCGTGCTGGTCGCCGGGCTGTCGCTGGAGGCCCCACTCCGGCTGGCGGACGCGGACGTGGACGCGGACGTGGACGTGGACGTGGAGGCCGAGGCCGAGGCCGAGGCGCTGGCCGGTGGCGTGGTGGGCGGCGTCGGCAGGGTCGGCGGCGTGTTGGTCGGGCTGCCCGTCGGGGTCGGCGTGCTGCCGCCCGTCGGCTTCGGGGTCGGGGTGCCGGTGGGCTTGGGGGTGGCCGATCCGGTCGGCTTGGGCGTCGGCTTGGTGGGCGGCGTCGGCTTCGTCGGCTTGGTGGTGGGCGGCGCGGGCGGGAGGGGCACGTTCGGAGTCGGCACCGCTCCGATCACCCGGGTCGCGGCGTAGAGCCGGGACCAGCCGACCACCGAGATCTTGACCACGTCGCCCGTCGTGGGCGCCTGCACCATCTTGCCGTTGCCGATGTACATGGCGACGTGGTGGATAGTGGTCCAGCTGCTGCCGGAGGCGAAGAAGAGCAGGTCGCCGGGGAGCAGTGCGCTCTGCGGCACGGTGCGGGACCGGGTGGCGGCGTACTGGTCGCGCGAGACCCGGGGCAGGTCGAAGTAGTCGGCGCCCGGAGACCGGTACGCGGCCCACATCAGACCGGAGCAGTCGAACTCGTCCGGCCCCTCCTCGGACCACCTGTAGGGGTCGCCGAGCTGGGCGAGCGCATACCGGACAGCGGCCAGCGCCCGCGGGTGCGCGGACATCCCGTTGCTGCTCTGGCCGGCGACGTAGCCCGCGCCCAGCTGCTGCTCGCTGGCCTCCTGCTGGCGTTCGATCTGGATCAGCTGAGCGGCGTTGTCCTTGCGCAGCTTGAGCAGGCTGGCCTCGGCGGTGCGCAGCGCCTTCTCGCCGGTGGCGAACTCGGCCTCGGCGGCGTCGACGGCGGCCTTGGCCGTGGTGTGCGCCTGGTAGGCGGCCTGCTCGTTGGCGCGGGCCCGGGACAGCTCGCCGGCCACGGCGGTGGTGGCGCCATCGACCTTCTCGCCGCGGTTGATCCGCTGGAGCCGGCTCAGGCCCTGGATGTCGTTGGCGAAGTCGCCGGGCGGCAGGGCGGCGGCTGCCTTGACCGCGTCCGCGGCGGCCGCGTCGGCTGCCTGCTGGGCGCGGAGCAGGGCGTCCTGCGTGGTCGCCAGCACCTTGCCGGCGGCGGCGAGCTGCGCCTGCGCGTCGGTGCGTTTCTGTCGAGTGAGCAGCAGTTGGTCGCCGAGCAGGCCGACCTGGCTCTCGGCGGCGGCGATCTGGGCGGCCAGCGGGCCGGTGCCGATGTTGGCCACCGGCGGGGCGGGGACGCCGACGACGGGCGGGCTGCCGGGCACCTGCGGCGCGCCGATCGCCGGCGGGCGGGTGCCGGTGTCCGGCACCGTCGTGGGCACGGTGGGCTCGGCGTACGCGGGGGTGGCCAGCACGGCGGCGGCGATCGCGCCGAGCAGGGCGGCCCAGAGCTTCGGTCGCAGCACCGGCGAGATCACCGGGCTCCGTCGTCGCTGCCGTCGCCCGCGCCCGCTGTCGACCATTCCACTCCCCGTCCGGTGCTCGGCGCCGCGCTCGGTGGGCACGGCCGTCGGGACGGTACCAGTGTGTGAGTTCCGCCCCACCCTGTCTTACCGCACGACGGCAGTGATGTCGATGCATCCGCGGGTTACGGGAGGCTGAGAGTCCGGTGAACTGGATCGCTGCCGCCGACCGTGCCGCCGGGGCCACCCGGGTGTCGACGTACCCTCGGGAGGGACCGCAGGTGGAAGGGACGTGCGATGGACGCCGGACTCAAGCGTGAGCTCGAAGCGAAGGTGTACGCCGGTGAGCGGCTGAGCCGCGAGGACGGCATCGCCCTCTACGACAGCGACGACCTGACCTGGTTGGGGCGGCTGGCGCACCACAAGCGCACCGAGCTCAACGGTGAACGCGTGATGTTCAACGTCAACCGCCACCTCAACCTCACGAACGTGTGCTCGGCGTCGTGTGCGTACTGCTCGTTCCAGCGCAAGCCGGGCGAGAAGGACGCGTACACGATGCGGATCGACGAGGCGGTCCGCAAGGCCAAGGAGATGGAGGACGAGCAGCTCACCGAGCTGCACATCGTCAACGGCCTGCACCCGACGCTGCCGTGGCGCTACTACCCGAAGGTGCTGCGCGAGCTGAAGGCGGCGCTGCCGAACGTCAAGCTCAAGTGCTTCACGGCGACCGAGGTCCAGTGGTTCGAGAAGATCAGCGGCCTGAGCGCCGACGAGATCCTCGACGAGCTGATGGACGCCGGCCTGGAGTCGCTTACCGGCGGTGGCGCGGAGATCTTCGACTGGGAGGTCCGGCAGCACATCGTCGACCACGCCTGCCACTGGGAGGACTGGTCGCGCATCCACGCCCTGGCGCACCGAAAGGGCATGAAGACCCCGGCGACCATGCTGTACGGCCACATCGAGGAGCCCCGGCACCGCGTCGACCACGTGCTGCGGTTGCGTGAGTTGCAGGACGAGACCGGTGGCTTCGCGGTCTTCATCCCGCTGCGCTACCAGCACGACTTCGTGGACTCGGCGGACGGCAAGATCCGTAACCGGATCCAGGCGCGCACCACGATGGCCTCGCCGGCCGAGTCGCTGAAGACGTTCGCCGTGTCCCGGCTGCTCTTCGACAACGTGCCGCACCTGAAGAACTTCTGGGTGATGCACGGTCTCTCGGTGGCCCAGCTCTCGCTGAACTTCGGCGTGGACGACCTGGACGGCTCGGTGGTCGAATACAAGATCACCCACGACGCCGACTCGTACGGCACCCCGAACACCATGCACCGCGACGACCTGCTGCACCTGATCTGGGATGCCGGGTTCCAGCCGGTCGAGCGGGACACCCGCTACAACGTGGTCCGGGAGTACGACAAGGCGCCGTCGCTCGCCGAGCGCCGCGCCGAGCCGCAGCAGGTCTGGGCCTGAGGCACCACGTACCCTCGCAGTCGATGACCGAGCAGCGCGGAGCCGAGCAGCAGGGCGGGTTTCCCCGGCGGGACGCCGAGGGGCGCGTGCGTACCCTGGGTGACCTGCTCGGGGTGTGCCTGGCCGGCCTGGTGATCGGGGCGCTGGCGCTCGTGTTGTTCGAGTGGGCGTTCGCCTCGTTCGGCGCCGGTGACTTCGGCCATACCAACGGTTGGCTGGCGGTGATCCTGCCGGCCTGGCTGTTCTGGGACGACTTCCGGGCATGGGATTTCGGCGCGGCCCGGGTGGTGGCGGCGCTCGTCGCGCTTGCCGTCGCGGTTCTCGTGGGGCTGGTGGTCGCAGGGCTGGGTGCCGGGTTCCCGGCGCTGCTGTCCGGCGCGTTGGGTGCGGCGGCGTTCACAGTGGCGTACGCGCTGGTCTGGTTCCCCGGCGTGCGTTGGCTGGCCCGCCGGACCGGCTGACCCCGACCGCCCGCCGGGCGGGTGGACCCCGCCGACATCGGTGGGCGAGCAGAGAGCGGAGTGGTGCAGGTGAGCGCGGCGGTCAAGTACACGCTGGGCCGGGTCGGGCTGTTCGTCGCCGTGCTGGCGGGCCTCTGGCTGGTCGACATGAACGTGTTTCTGAAGTTGATGCTGGCGCTGGTCTTCTCCGCCGCGCTCTCCTTCTTCCTGTTGCGCGGCTTGCGCGACGAGATGGCCGCTGAGATGGCCGACGCGGCCGACCGCCGCCGCACGGAGAAGGAACGCCTCCGCGCAGCCCTGGCCGGCGAAGACCAACCCCCCACCGACCCCACCCCTCGCACCACCCCCCAGGACCCCGACCAACAGCGGTGATCATGAAGTTATTGCCGCGACACGCCGGGTAGTCGGGCAATAACTTCATGATCACCGCGCCAGGGGTGCGGGGGTGGGGGTGGGGGTTACCAGTTGGTGGAGTTGGGGGCCTTGGGCCAGGGCCTTGAGGTTGGCTTGATCAGGTACGCGACGCCGCCCGAGCCGCCGGAGACGCCGCCGCTGGCGTTGGTGCGCTTGGTCCGCAGCCAGATCTGCTCGAACTGCGCGCGCTTGTAGACGTTGCGCACGACGTCGTTGCTCGACGACGCGGGGTCGTTGACGATGACGTCGCCGTCGGCGGTGAAGCCGACCACCACGAACAGATGCCCGGAGGTGCCGTAGTTCGCCCCGTCCAGCTCGCTGGCGAGGAAGGACTGGCTGGTGACCACGGGGATGCCGGCGGCGATGAAGCGCTCGAGCTCGTCCAGCGAGTGCAGTCGGGTCACCCGCCCCTCCAGCCCGGGGAAGCTGGCCGCGTACGCGGTGTTGAACGGCCAGTTGCCGGCGCCGTCGTACGCGTAGTCGTAGGCCATCCGGGCTGCGTGGTTCACCGTCGGATCGGGGTAGGTCGGGTCGACCCAGGAGGTGTCGGCCGCCGACGGCTTGCGCCCCCAGTACTCGACGACCATCTCGGTGGAGGTGGGCGAACACCACGCCTCGCCGCCGCCGTCGTACTCGGGGTAGTGCCCGGCGTGCACGTTCTGCGAGTAGCGCGGCACCGGCAGCTCGACGCCCCAGGCGATGTGCCCGGCGCTCGGCGGGACGGTGAACCGGTCCGGCACGGTGGAGCTCATCGCGCCGAGCATCCGTACGACCGGCGCGGCGGTCTGCCCCGGCGCCCGGTAGAGGGTCAGCCGCAGCTGGTACGACCGCAGCAGCACTCCGGCGTCGGCGTCGTCGATGCTGAACGTGTCGGTCCAGATCGTCGACCAGGGGTCGCCCTGCTTGTCGACGCTGGTCCGCTTGATGTCGGTGTCGCCGGAGGCCCAGCGGCCCATGACGTACCACGGGGTCTGGTCGCCGCTGGTGTAGCTGCCCTGCATCTCCACCTGGATCCAGGTGCCGGCGGGGGTCTCGGCGTTCCAGGAGGCGATGAGTTCGGTCGCGTCGAAGCCGATCCGGGTCACCGGCGAGGTCCAGGTGCCGTACTCCCAGGTGCGGGTGGTGCCGGTGTGCGGGTCGGCGTACTCGATGGTGCCGGCCGGGCGGGCCAGGGTGACGCCCGCTCGCGCGCCGGGCACGACGCGGGTGCCGTCCTGGCTGCCCCGGTGCCAGTCGGCGGGGCCGGACCAGTCCTGGAAGGTGATCTGCTCGTCGTGGGCGGGGGAGGGCGGCCGGGCTGCCGTCGCGGGAACTGCGGTGGCGAGCAGGGTGAGCGCGCTGACGCCGGCGAGGGCGGCCGCGTGCAGGCGGGGTCTGGCCATGGGTGCTCCGCGGTGTCGAGTGGGGGATCGTCGCTGGTCAGTTTTCCGCTTGGAGGGAAGTTTCGCCAGATGTTCGGCAGCAGAAAATCTTTGCCGCAGCGATGGTCAACCTGGGATGCAGAAGGCAGCGATCAATATTGATATGACCATGTGACTGATGGTGAAGTGTGCTTCACCGAGCGGGACATCCCGCCCTCCGAGGAGGTAGTCCATGACCCTGGGCAGACCCCACCCTCTCCGTCGCGTCCTGGTGCTCGCCGTCGTCACCGGGCTGGGAATCGTCACCGTCGCCGCCGGACCTGTCGCCGCCCAACCGGCACCCGACCGGACCGCCGAGCCGGCCGCCGCCGGCTACCGGGTGCTCGGGCCGCGGACCCTCGCCGACCGCAACGCGGTGGCCCGCACCGGGGCCGCCATCGACTACTCCGAGCACGGCGTGCTGCACATCTCGGCCACCGCCGCCGAGGCCGCCGCCATCGGCAAACTCGGCTTCCGGCTGGAACCGCTCGCCCCGCCGCCGAACGCCGAACGCGGCGCCGGCGAGGTGGGCACCCTCGCGTTCCCGCCCGCCGACTCCAATTACCACGACTACGCGGAACTGACCGCCGTCGTGAACCAGGTCGTCGCCGACCATCCGGCCATCGCCCGCAAGATCAGCATCGGTACGTCGTACGAGGGCCGCGACCTGATGGCCGTGAAGATCTCCGACAACGTCGGCACCGACGAGAGCGAACCGGAGATCCTGTTCAACGCCCAACAGCACGCCCGCGAGCACCTGACCGTCGAGATGGCGATCTACCTGCTCAACCTCTTCACCGACAGCTACGGCAGCGACTCCCGGATCACCAACCTCGTCAACGGCCGGGAGATCTGGATCGTGCCGACTGTCAACCCGGACGGCAGCGAGTACGACATCGCCACCGGCTCGTACCGGTCCTGGCGCAAGAACCGCCAGCCCAACAGCGGATCGTCAAACGTCGGCACCGACCTCAACCGCAACTGGGGCTACAACTGGGGCTGCTGCGGCGGCTCCTCCGGGTCGACCTCGTCGGAGACCTACCGTGGCCCGTCCGCGTTCTCCGCTCCGGAGACCCAGGCGCTGCGCAACTTCGTCAACGGCCGAGTGGTCGGAGGCGTCCAGCAGATCAAGGCGAACATCGACTTCCACACGTACTCGCAGCTGGTGCTCTGGCCGTACGGCTACACCACCGCGAACACCGCCACCGGGATGAGCGCCGACCAGTACAACACCTTCGCCACCATCGGCCAGCAGATGGCGGCCACCAACAACTACACCCCGGAGCAGTCCAGCGACCTCTACATCACCGACGGGGACAGCCTCGACTGGATGTGGGCGACCCACAACATCTGGGCGTACACCTTCGAGATGTATCCCGGCTCGTCCGGTGGCGGCGGCTTCTACCCACCCGACGAGGTGATCACCGCGCAGACCACCCGCAACCGGGAGGCGGTGCTGCTGCTCAGCGAGTACGCCGACTGCCCGTACCGGGCCATCGGCAAGCAGTCGCAGTACTGCGGCGGTGGCGGCGGCACCACGGTCTGGTCGGACACCTTCGAGACCGCCACCGGCTGGACCACCAACCCGGCCGGCACCGACACCGCCACCCTCGGGGCGTGGGAACGGGGTGCCGCCCAGGCCACCACGTCCTCCGGCGCCAAGCAGCTCACCCCGTACGCCGGATCCAACGACCTGGTCACCGGTCGGCTCGCCGGCTCGGCGGCGGGTGACTACGACGTCGACGGCGGCGTGACAAGCGCCCGGTCCCCGGCGGTGACCCTGCCGTCGTCCGGCACGCTCACCCTCTCGCTGGCGTGGTACCTGGCGCACGGCTCGAACGCCTCGTCGGCCGACTACCTGCGGGTGAGCGTGGTGCACAACGGAGGCACCACCGCCCTGCTCACCCAGGCCGGCGCGGCCGCCAACCGTAACGGCGGCTGGGCCGTGGCGAACCTCAACCTCACTCCGTACGCCGGCCAGTCGGTGCGGATCCTCGTCGAGGCGGCGGACGCGTCCGGGGCCAGCCTGGTGGAGGCGGCTGTGGACAACGTCACCATCACGGCCTCCTGATCGGGTGGGGCCCCGTTCCGCCCCTGCGGGGCCCCACCACCCGTTCGCGATACTCCGGATCCGGGACATATGCCGCCCCTGCGACCGCCGCACCGATCGACGGGTTCCGATCAGCACTTGATCGATCCGGCACGTCCCGGCGGTGCGCTACCGTCTTATCGACCACTCCGCAGCGAAGCCGGTGCGAAACCGGTGCTGTCCCGCAACTGTGATGCCCCGCCCGACGGCGGGGACGAGCCAGGTCGCCTGCGGACGGGTCGCGACACGCGCTCTCGAGGAAGGGCGCCTCGTGGGCGGGCGTACGGAAGCCCTGTCGGCGAAGCACCACACTCCTCGACCGACAGGAGGCCCCCATGTCCAGACGTACCCCTCGGCTCCTCGCCGCGACCCTCGCGGTCGCCGCGCTCGCCCTCGGCGCCTGCGCCGAGAAGACCGACGACAAGCCGGCCGCCGGCACCGCGGCCGCCAGCTACCCGGTCACGGTCGGCGCGCTCACCCTCGACAAGCGTCCCGAGAAGATCGTGTCGCTCTCGCCCAGCGCCACCGAGATGCTCTTCGCTATCGGTGCGGGCCCGCAGGTGAGCGCGGTGGACGACCAGTCCAACTACCCGGCCGACGCGCCCAAGAGCGACCTGTCGGGCTTCCAGCCCAACGCCGAGGCGATCGCCGGCAAGAACCCCGACCTGGTGGTGCTCTCCAACGACACCAACAAGATCGTCGACCAGCTCGGCAAGCTGAAGATCCCGGTGTACCTGACCCCGGCGGCCACCACGCTTGACGACTCGTACGCGCAGATCACCGACCTGGGCACCCTGACCGGGCACGCCGACCAGGCCGCCGACGTCGCCAGCCGGATGAAGGACGACATCGCCAAGCTGGTCAAGGACCTGCCGCAGCGCACCGAGAAGCTCACCTACTACCACGAGCTGGGCCCGGAGCTGTACAGCGCGACAAGCAAGACGTTCATCGGCTCGATCTACAGCCTGGTCGGCCTGACCAACATCGCCGACCCGGCCGACGCCGACGGCAAGAACGGCGGCTACCCGCAGCTGTCCCAGGAGGTCATCGTCAAGGCCGACCCGGACTTCGTCTTCCTGGCCGACTCCAAGTGCTGCCAGCAGAACGCCGACTCGGTCAAGGCCCGCAGCGGCTGGTCCGGCCTCACCGCCGTGAAGAACAACCAGGTGGTCACGCTTGACGACGACATCGCCTCCCGCTGGGGCCCCCGCGTCGTGGACCTGCTCCGGGTGATCATCGACGCGGTCGCCAAGGTGCCCGCGTGACCGACGTCCGTCGGTGACCGGGACACCGCCGATGGCAGCCCCGCCACCCGCCAACCCGCCGGCCGGGACGCCATCCTCGTCCCGGTCCGGCGGGCTGCCGTCCGTCGCTGGATTGCCGTCTCCTGACCGGCCCGGCGGGCTGCCGTCCGACCCCCGGGACGCGGGTCTGCCCGCTGCCGGGTCGCGGCCCGCCGGGGTGCGCAAGCGCTGGTTGGTCGCTGGCGTCCTCGCGGTGCTCGTCGCGCTCCTCGCCGGGGTGTCGCTCGGGCCGGTCAGCCTGCCGCCGGGAAGCGTCGCCGCCGAGCTGCTCAACCTGATTCCCGGGGTGCACCTCGACAGCGGGCTGACCGAGCGCGAGATCGCCATCGTCACCGAACTGCGGCTGCCCCGGGTCGTGCTGGGCCTGCTCGTCGGCGGTCTGCTCGCCCTGGCCGGCGGCTGCTACCAGGGCGTGTTCCGCAATCCGCTGGCCGACCCGTACCTGCTCGGCGTGGCCGCCGGCGCGGGCCTCGCGGTCACCGCGGTGATCGCTCTCGGCGGCGTCGGTCGGCAGGGCGCGATCTCCGGGCTTCCGTTGACCATTCCGCTGGCCGCGTTCGCCGGCTCGCTGCTCGCCGTGACGATGACCTACCTGCTCGGCGCGGCCGGCGGGCGGAGCAGGTCCCCGGCGATGCTGATCCTGGCCGGGGTCGCGGTCTCCGCGTTCCTCTCCGCCGGGCAGACGTACCTGCTCCAGCGGCACTCCGACAGCATCCAGCCGGTCTACTCCTGGCTGCTCGGCCGGCTGGCCACCGCCGGCTGGCACGACGTGCTGCTGGTGCTGCCGTACGCCGCCCTGACCACTGTGGTGGTGCTGCTGCACCGCCGCGAGCTGGACGTCCTCACGGTCGGCGACGACGAGGCGAGGAGTCTCGGCCTGCACCCGCAGCGCTCCCGCTACCTGCTGATCGCCGCCGCGTCGCTGGGCACCGCCGCGGCGGTCTCCGCGACGGGATTGATCGGCTTCGTCGGCATCATCGTGCCGCACACCGTCCGGCTGCTCGCCGGGTCCAGCTACCGGGTGATCCTGCCGCTCTCCCTGCTGTTCGGGGCCGCGTTCCTGGCCCTGACCGACGTGGTGGCCCGGACCGCCGCCGCCCCGGCCGAGGTGCCCATCGGCGTGGTCACCGCCCTGCTCGGCGGCCCGTTCTTCGTCCTCGTGCTGCGCACCGCCCGACGGGCGCTCCTGTGAACCCCGAGTCCGCCACCAGCCCGGCCGACAACGCCGCCCCTCCCGTGGGCGCTGGCCCGCTGGCCGTCGAGGTGCGGGGGTTGCACGTCAGCCTGGACGGCACGCCGGTCCTCGCCGGCGTCGACCTCACAGTCGTGGCCGGCGAGTGGGTCACCGTGATCGGCCCGAACGGCGCCGGCAAATCCACCCTGTTGCGCGCCGTCGGCGGCCTGCTGCCCGCGCCGCAGGCCATCACCCTGTTCGGTACGCCGAGCACCGCGCTACGCCGCCGCGACCGCGCCCGGGTGGTGGCGACCGTGACGCAGTCCCCGGTGGTGCCACCGGGTATGACGGTGCTGGACTACGTGCTGCTCGGCCGTACCCCCTACATCCCGCCGCTGGGTCGGGAGTCAGCCGCGGACGTGGCAGCCGTGCACGAGGTGCTGGACCGCCTGGACCTCGCCGGCTTCCACCGCCGGGAACTGGCGACCCTCTCCGGGGGAGAACGACAGCGGGTCTTCCTCGCCCGCGCGCTCGCCCAGGGCGCGACGCTGCTGCTGCTCGACGAGCCGACAAGCGCGTTGGACATCGGCCACCAGCAGGAGGTCCTGGAGGTGGTCGACCAGTTGCGCCGTGCCCACGGCCTGACGGTGCTCGCCACCATGCACGACCTCTCCCTGGCCGGCGAGTACGCGGACCGGATGGTGCTGCTGGCCGACGGTCGGGTGGTGGCGACCGGAACCCCGCACGAGGTGCTCACCGAACACCTCCTCGCCACCCACTACCGGGCCAGCGTCCGGGTGATCCCGGGCACCAACGGCCCCCTGGTGGTCCCCGTCCGGCCTAACTCCGGTCGTCGCCCAGGTCGATGACCGAGAAGAGGGCGCCCTGGGGGTCGCGGAGGGCGGCGAACCGGCCGGTCGGGATGTCGCGGGGTGGCACCAGGATGGTCCCGCCCAGTTCGGCGGCCCGAGCGGCGGCGGCGTCGGCGTCGGTCACCGCGAAGTACACAGTCCAGTACGCCGGGAGATCGGCGGGGAAGTCGTCGGCGAGCGGCGGCATCATCCCGGCGACGATCCGCGCGCCGAGCCGCCACCCGGTGTACGTCATGCCGCCGACCGGCTGCTCGTCCGGCTGCCACCCGAACACCAGCTCGTAGAAGACCTTCGCCCCTTCCGGGTCGGGGGTGACCAGTTCGTTCCAGCTCATGGCTCCGGGCACGTTGAACGCCTCGGCGCCGGGCATCGCCAGTGGCTGCCAGACGCTGAACGTGGCGCCCGCCGGGTCGGCGAACACCGCCATCCGACCCCTGTCGAAGACCTCGAACGGCGGCACCACCACCTGCCCGCCGGCCCGTTCGACCCGGCCGGCGACGAGTTCCGCGTCGTCGGTGGCGACGTACGTCGACCAGATCGGCACCTGGTCGGGAATGGCCGGCGGGCCGACACCGGCCACCGGTCGGCCGTCGAGCAGGAAGACCGTGTAACCGCCCGCCTCGGGTTCCGGTGTCACCCGTCCGGTCCAGCCGAACAGTTCGGGGTAGAAGCGCCGCGCGGCGGTCAGGTCCGGGGTGGCCAGGTCGGCCCAGCACGGCGTACCCGGCGGGACGGTGCTCACGTCAGACCCCTCTCGGCCGGCGGCCTCGGGCGGCCCCCCTGCCGGAATCCTGGCACCGTCCCGCTGTCGTACGGGGCGGAAACGGACGAATCGTCAGCTGAACCGGCGACCCTCGTCCCGTCGGTACGCCCAGGCCGCGAGTGAGGCGAGCAGCACGACCCAGACGCCGAGCATGATCAGCGCCAGCGGGTCGACCCGGTAGTCGCCGACCGCCGACCACATCAGTTCGGCCGCGCCCCGGGTGGGCAGGAACGGTGCGATCGTCTCGATGAACCCGGGCGCGTCTCCCGGGGCGGCGAGCAGCCCGCCGCCGAACGCGAGCGGCAGGAAGACGATCTGTGCCACCACGATCGCCGCCTTGCTTGGCAGCGAGTAGCCGATGGCGAGCCCCATCAGCGTGAACGGCACCGAGATGACTGCCACCGTGACGGCGGTCAGCAGGAACGCCAGCGGGGTGACCCGGGCCGGAGTCAGCGTCGCGCCGATCACCACGACCGGGATCAGCGAGAGGTACGTCAGCGCGAGGCCGGCCAGCACCCGGCCCGCGAAGCGAGGCGCGGGACCGGCCGGCAGTGTCCGGGTGTACGGGCTCCACGGCTGGTCGCGGTCCTCGGCGATACCGGCGCCGTACTGGAAGATGTTGGCGCTCATCACCGAGAAGGTGATCATCGACGCGGTGGCGAGGGTGGCGCCTGCCGCATCGTCGCCGATGAACGGCACCACGAAGAAGATCATGGCGGCGGCGGGGAAGAAGGCGCTGCCCACGACGGCCACCGGGATCCGGATGATCTCCAGTAGCTGGTAGCGGGCGTGGACCAGGGCGAGCTGCACGGGACGCCTCCTCAGAGGGTGGTGGGTCGGCCGCCGGCAGCGGCGGTGGACTGGTCGTCGGCGGCGGTCGGGTCTCCGCCGCCGGTCTGGCTCGGTGCGCTTGCCGAGGCCACGCCGCCGGTCCGCTCTCCGGCGCTCGGCCGGTCGCCGCTGGTGATGGCGAGGAACGCCTCCTCAAGCGAGGTGGGCCGCACCTCCAGGTCGGTGAAGGCGGCTCGGGAGTTGACAAGCGCACGGACCAGCTCGTCGGCGTCGGTGGTGAGCAGGTGCAGGCGCCCGTCGACGCGGTCGACGCGTACGACACCGGGCAGTTCGGGCAGCTCGTCGGCGACCAGGCTGACCCGTCGTACGCCGACGATGCCGCGGACGGCCTCGACGGTGTCGTCGGCGAGCACGCGGCCCTGCCCGATCACCACCACGCGGTGGGCGAGCGCCTCCACCTCCTCCAGGTAGTGGCTGCTCAGCAGGACGGTTCCGCCGTCATCATGGAACGAGCGAATGGCGTCCCACAGGGTGTGCCGAGCGGCGATGTCCAGGCCGGTCGTCGGCTCGTCGAGCAGCACGAGCCGGGGCCGGCCGGCGAAGGCCAGCGCCACGGCCAGCCGGCGACGCTGGCCACCGGAGAGCCCACCGGTCTGTCGCCGGGTGAGGTCACCCAGGCCGAAGCGGTCGAGCAGTTCGCCCCGGGGCACCGGGTCGGGATAGTGGGCGGAGACGAAGTCGACGACCTCACCGACCCGTAGCGTCGGGGGCAGACTGGTCTCCTGGGGGGTGACACCGATCTGCCGCCGGGACGCCGGGTCGCGGGGGTCGCCACCGAACAGTTCGAGCCGGCCCGAGCTGGGCCGACGCAGGCCGACAAGCAGTTTTATCAGGGTGCTCTTGCCGGCGCCGTTGGGGCCGAGTAGGCCGACCAGTTCGCCGGCCCGGACTTCCAGGTCGACGCGGTCGAGGGCGAGGACGTCGCCGTACCGGCGGCTGGCCTGGTCGGCGCGGGCGAGGGTCATGACTGCTCCTTCGGCGGGGTGGAGTCGAGCTGGGCGGGATCGAGCAGGGCGCGGATGGCTTCGGTGTACTCCTCGAACGCCAGCCGACCCCGCCGACTCAGGCGGATCAGAGTGGTCGGGGTGCGTCCACGATGGGTCTTGCTGATCTCGACGTACCCGGCGTCCTCCAGCTTGCGAAGGTGGACCGAGAGGTTGCCTGCGGTCATCGCGAGCAGTTCCTGGAGTCGCGGGAAGGTGATCCGGTCCCCGTCGGCGAGCGCGGAGAGCGCGGCGACCACCCGCAGTCGCGCCTGGGCGTGGATGACCGGGTCGAGGTCGGTCACGGCCGGTGTCGCTGTCGCAGTCGGGAGACCGTTCCGGCGACCAGGATCCCGCCACTGCCGGCCACCGCGACGACAAGCGCGTGCCAACCCGGACCGGCGATCGCGCCCGCCACGTTGATCACGCTGATCCAGACGCCCAGCCGGAACAGGTTCCGGTCCAGCCAGATCGCGCCGCCGGCCATCTGCAGCGCGCCGGTCAACCCGACGGCGGTGGCGGACCAGAGCAGCGCCGCCAGATCGTGCGGCAGGTGATCCGACACCCGGCCGACCCCCACGTACACGCTCACCGAGCCCAGGGCCCAGGCGAACCCGTACCAGCGGCCGCGCCGGGCCGAGTCGCCGGTCACCTGGCCGTACGCCCGCGCACCGGCGATCGCCTGGACCACCGAGGCGGCCGCCAGCAGGACGAAGAGGACGGTCAGGGGCAGCCAGTCGGGCAGTCGCACCAGCACCCGACCGTCCGGGGAGAAGCGCAGGAAGAACAGCCCGAAGCCGACCAGCCAGGCCACGCCCCACGGCCAGTAGAGCAGCCGCGCGTCGGGTTCCAACCGCGAAGCGGTGGCTGCCTGCTGGTCACGGATCAGCTGGAGCGCCGTCGCGGCGTTGGCGGGGGGTCGATCATCGTCCTGTTCCACGCAAACAACTTTACGGCGCAAAGTAGATGTCGTGTGTCCCGCTCGGATGGCGGGTACCCGACAGCGGCGCCGAGTGCCTCAGAAAGGCGCTGACTCCAGGGGTGCGGCCTGCGACAGCGGCGTCTGCGCTGGCTCAGTCTGCGCAGGCTCGGTCTGCGGCAGTGCGTTAGGCAGTGGCGCGGTCTGCGGCGGCGCGGTAGGCAGTGGCGCGGTCAGTAGCGGCGCGGGCAGCGGTTCGCTGTGCAGCACCGAGAGGCGGGACACCGCGCGGGTGAGCACCACGTACAGCCGGTGTAGCCCACGCGGCTCGGCGGCGACGATCGCGGCCGGCTCGACCACCACCACGTGGTCGTACTCCAGGCCCTTGACCAGGGTCGCCGGCACCACGGTGACCCGCTCCGCGGCGGCGACGTCGTCGGCGGTCGCGGTGGCGACGCCCGCGGCGGCCAGCGCTGCGCGCAGCCCGTCGACGGCGTCGTCCGCGGCGATCACGCCGACCGAACCGTCGTGCGCGAGCGCCGCGCGCACCTCGGCCACCGTCGCGACGGTCAGATCCGCCGCGGTACGCACATCCAGGCCGCCGTCGTGACGCAGCGACTCGGCCGGCGGTACGTCCACCGCGAGCGCCGGCAGCAGCAGGTTGGCGAACGCGACCACCGCGGCGGGTACCCGGAAACCGATCGTCAGCGGAACCACCACGGCGTCCGGCTTGCCCAGATGGGTCAGGGATTCCCGCCAGTCGGTCGCTGCCCACGGCGCGGTGCCCTGCGCGAGGTCACCGAGCAGCGTGACCGAACCGTGCTCACTGCGGCGGGCGATGGCCCGACACTGCATGGGAGATAGGTCCTGCGCCTCGTCCACCACCACGTGCCCGAAGCCGGAGGGACGTTCCAGCAGGCCGGCGGCCTCGTCGACAAGCACCGCGTCGGCGGCGGTCCAGCGGGCGGCCTTCGGAGTACGGGCCGGTTTCGCCCAGACCAGCAGCGCCTGCTCGGCGTCGCTGAGCAACCCGTCCGCAGCGGCGGCGAGTCGGGCCGGGTCGGAGAGCAGGCTGTGCACAAGCCCTTCCGGGGTGAGCGCCGGCCAGACCGCGTCGAGGAGGTCCACCACGGGCCGGCACCGGCTCATCCGGCGCAGCCACGCGTCGCTGGGCGACTCCGCTCGCCGTGCCTCGGCCTGCCGTTGCAGCAGACTCACCACGCGTGCCCGGACCCGCTCCCGGCCGGTGCCGTACGGCAGCCCCTCCCGGCGGGTCTCCTCGACGATCCGGTGCAGCGGCTCCAGCCCGATCCGCCACCGGAACGAACCGTCCGACACGGTGATCGATTCGGTAGGCGTACCGATCTGTGTCTGCACCGCGCGCCGCAGCACGCTCGCCATCCGTACGTCGTGTTTGAGCGCGGCGACGGCCGGTGCCTCCACCGCCCGCACCGGCACCCGCGAGATCAACTCCTCGACGGTGGCCTGCTCGACCTCGACCTCGCCGAGCGCCGGCAGCACCGCCGCGATGTACGACAGAAAAGCCCGGTTCGGGCCCACGATCAGCACACCCGCCCGCCGTAGCCGCTCCCGGTGCAGATAGAGCAGGTACGCGGCCCGGTGCAGGCCGACCGCCGTCTTTCCGGTGCCCGGCGCCCCCTGCACGCAGATCGAGTCGGCCAGATCGGCCCGTACCAGCTCGTCCTGCTCCGGCTGGATCGTGGCGACGATGTCCCGCATCGGCCCGACGCGCGGTCGCTCGATCTCGGCGGTGAGAATCCGACTGGTCGTGCCCAGCTCCTCGCCCCGGTCCAGCCGTTCATCCTCGAAGCTGGTCAAGACCCCGTTGCTGAACCCGAAACGTCGCCGGACCGCCAGGCCCTGCGGATCGCGCGCACTGGCCCGGTAGAACGACCGGGAAACCGGCGCCCGCCAGTCCAGCACCAGCGGCTCGCCGTGCTCGTCGGTGACATGCCGCCGCCCCACGTGATACCGCCGACCGTCATGCTCGCCGCTGCCGCTGCCGCTGCCGCTGCCGCTGCCGCTGCCGCTGCCGCTGCCGCTGCCGCTGCCGCTGCCGCTGCTGCCGCTGCTGCCTTGGGTGTCCGCGCTGCTGCCGCTGCCTTCGGTGTCGCCGCTGGCGCTGCTGCTGGTGGTGGCCGTGCCGGCGTTGCTGGTCGTGGGCGCGCTGGTCGTGAGCCCGCTGGCCGCTTCCTCGTTGTGGGAGGTTCCCGCGAAGTCGAGGCGGCCGAAGAACAGTGGCGTGGTGGGGTCGTCGGCCAGTTCGGCCACGCGGCGGGCAAGCGTACGGCCGAGCATTTCCGCCGCGTAGGGGTCGCCGGCAACCTGGTCACCGGTTGAGAAGAGGGCTTCGGCCCGTTCCCGCATCCGGCGGAGCGCCGCGCGCGAGGTGGCCAGGTGGGCGCGTTCGGCGACCAGATCCGTGTCGAGATGAGCGTCCAGGTCAGGTGTGGGCATGCTGACGTCCCATCGTTCACATCTGCTGCGCGCTCGCGTGTCCGGTGGCGGATGGCCGCCCGCCCGGCGCGGCGACGTCCGTTCCGGTGCAGCTCACCTCGGCCGTCAAGCGGGCTGCAACGCTACGCCCTCGCGGCGGCCCTTTCCACCGAATTACCGACCAGATCACCCGTGAGTGCTGGCGTGGCGTTGGACGACGTACCGCCGGGCGGGCCGCTGTCCATCGCGGGCGGGGGGCTCGGAGCCGGTGCTGGGTGGGGCGGATCGGCGTAGGGCAAGGCCGGGTCGTGCAGCAGGGCCGGCCGAGCAGCCAGGACAGCCAGGACAGGCGGGGCAGCTAGGCCAGCCAGGGCAGCCAGGGTAGCCAGGGCAGGTAGGGCAGCCAGGGCAGGCAGCGCAGCCGGGGCCGGCGGGGTCGGGCAGGGTCCGGCCGGTGGGGCAACCCGGGCCGAGCAGCCAAGGCAGCCAGGGCAGGCAGCGCAGCCAGGGCAGGCGGGCCGGCGGGGTCGGGCAAGGTCGGGCCAGTGGGGCAGCCCGGGCCGAGCATCCAGGGCAGGCAGCGCAGCCAGCAGGCAGGCAGGGTAGGCAGGCAGCGCAGCCCAGCCAGGGCCGGCCGAGCAGCCGGGGCAGCCGGGGCGGCCAAGGCAGGCAGCGCAGCCGGGGCAGGCAGCGCAGGACGGTGTGGGAAGGCGAGGCCAGGTGGGCCGGCCGGTGCGTCGGGGCTGGCGTGGCGATCCGGTCGTTGGGCTCGGCCGGTTCGCGATGGTGAGCCTCGCGGAACTCAGCACCGCCTGTGGTAGAGGTTGCGGCGTGGGGCGCGGAGCGGGTCAATCCAGTCCGGCGGGAGGAATTCGGGCTGGCCGTCCGGCGCGATGCGGACCGTCCAGTCGCCCCGGTGGAGGAGGCGGTGATGGTGGCCGCAGAGCAGGACCGCATTACCCAGCGTCGTGGCACCGCCGTCGGCCCAGTGGTGGACGTGGTGACCGTCGCACCAACGCGATGGCCGGTCGCAGCCGGGGAAGGCGCACCCACCGTCGCGCAGCACCAACGCGCGCCGCAGGGGGCCGGTGAAGAGTCGGCGCTGACGCCCGACGTCCAGGATCTGGCTGTTGCCGCCCAACACGGCCGGCAGCACGGCGGAGTCGCAGGCCAGGCGCCGGACCGCGCCGGGTGTGAGAGGCGCACCGGTCTCCAGGGTGCCTATCCCCAAGCCGTTGACCAGCGCGTCGAGCGACATCGTGACCACCAGTTGCGGCCGGTCTCCGCCGTTGTCGGGTAGGTGGCCGGTGCGCAGTGCCAGCCTGCAGACCTCGCCGAGTGCGTCCACCCTGCGTTGCCCGGGACTGCGGTCGTCGTGCTCGCCGGCCGGGGCGCAGAGCGGATCGATGGCCTCGCGCAGCAGGCTCGCGGTCTCGGTGTCGAGGTTGCCGGTGAGGCGTACCTGCCCGTCCTTGGGCTCGGAGAGGGTGACGTGCCGGCGAGCCTCGGCTCGCTCGGTGGCCCGGTCGAGGGCGGCCAGCTCTGCCTGGTCGGCCACGTCGGGGGCGACATGCGTGAGGACGCGCTCCCCGAGACGGCTCAGGATGGTCGGGTCGAAGCGGTCGGCCCAGGAGATCAGCAGCTCGGTGGCCTTCTCTGCCACCTCGGGCCCGGCCTCGACCGGCAGGGCCGCGACCGCCTCCGCCACCACCCGGCCCTGCTCCACGGTGAGGCTGCCGTCGAGCACGGCGTCGCGCACCGGTGGCGGGGCGGCGTCGATAGTGGCGGCGAGCTGGACCATCTGCCGCGCCGACCGGCCGGAGAGCCGCAGCCGCTCCCGCAACCAGACGGCGGTGGACGACGCTCCCTGGGCGACGGCGAGACCACGCGCGTCCAGCTCGCGCACCAGAGCGAGCTGGACGGCCGCCAGACGCTGCGCCACCACGTGCGCCGCGTCGAGCGACGCGAGTAGCTCGCCGTCCGGGAAGGCCCACGGCGCGGCCTCGGCGCAGTCGTCAACCGCGCTCGCCGCCTGCGCCAAAGCCCTCAACATGAGACGACAATAGAACAGGTGTACGACACTTTAGATCGAGGAACACGTCCGCGTGGCCCGCGATCGGTGCAAGCCGGTGGGGTGGCGAGCGGCTGTAGTGCGGCGCAGGCCTCCCAGTGGGTCGAGGGCGGCGCGCGGTGCTGCGGCCGGCCTACCTCGAGGGCTGATGGCGAGCCGGGTGACTGGCCGGGATCATGGGGTTATGACCGAGGCCCGTCCCGAGCCGCGTCGGATGGTCAGTGACCCGCAGGTCATGCGGGCGTTGGCTCATCCGGCCCGGATCGCGATCATGGAGTATCTGAATAGCCGCGAGGGTGGCGGCACCGCCACGGAGTGCGCGGAGATCGTCGGGCTGTCGCCGAGCGCGACCAGTTACCACCTGCGGGCGCTGGCGAAGTTCGGCCTGGTGGAGCAGGCGCCCAGCCGGGGGGACGCCCGGGAGCGGGTGTGGCGCACGACGAGCTCAAGCCTGATGGTCGACGCGGGTCACGGGGCCGGGCGTGATGCGCGGGCCGCGGAGCAGGCGGTGGTGGAGGCGCATGCCGTGCTGGCCATGGAGCGGACCCGGGACTGGTCACGCCGCGCCGGGGATGAACCCGCCGAGTGGTACGACGCGGTGATGTTCAACGAGGCGATGCTCGTGCTCACGGCCGAGGAACTCGTGGGGCTCAACGAGGCCGTCACGGCGCTGCTCAGGCCGTACCAAGCTCGACGCCGAGCCGACCCGCCGGCGGGCGCTCGTGCCGTGGCGGTGCAGTACCGGGCGGTGCCGCTGGCGTAGTCGGGGGTTGTGTCGATCAGATGTGAAGGATTATTTTCGAAGTATGTCCTTCACAACTGAGGCATCGCGCTGGCCGGACGTGTGGCTCGCCAGCGCGGCCCGTGGCACCACGATCTGTGGCGACTTTCTCGCCGCCACCGCGCTCGCGCTGGCTCTGCAGGGTTCCGGTGCCGGAGGACTGGCGGTCTCGGGGCTGCTGCTCGCGGCCACTCTGCCCCTGGTGGTGCTGGCCCCGCTCGCTGGACGGCTCGCCGATCGGGTGGACAGTCGTACCCTGCTGGTGACCATCGGGATGGCGCAGACAGTGATCTGCCTGCTGCTCGCCGTCGCCGACGACCCGGTCCTGGTCGTGGTCCTCGTCGCGCTGCTCGCCTGCGGCCTCGCGGTCACCCAGCCCTGCCTGGCGGCGCTGCTTCCGGAGATGGTCCGCCCGGCCGACCTGCCCCGTGCCAGCGCGATCAGCCAGACCGCTGTCTCCCTCGGCGCGCTCGGCGGCCCGGTGCTGGCCGGGCTGCTGGTGGGGCAGTTCGGCACCCGCGTACCCCTGCTGGTCGACGCCGCGACCTACCTGTCGCTCGTGGTCGCGGGTCTGCTGCTGCGGACCCGGCGCGGCGGCCGACGGCCCGCCGCCGACCAGACCGGCCGTGCGGACCATGCGGGCCGTGTGGATGAGGCGGGCGGTGCGGGCCGGGCGGGCCAGGCCGGCGGTGTGGACCGGGCGGACCAGGCGGAGCAGGGCCCGGCGGGAGGCCAGGGCCGCGTGGAGGGTTCGGGCAGCGGAGTCAACCCAGGGGGTACGGGCCAGAGCTGGCGGCTTCGCCGGGATCCGCTGATGCTTGTCATGGTGGTCAGCACCGCCGTGGTGATCGCGGCGATCGGCGGCATCAACGTGATCGAGGTCTTCTTCATTCGGGAGACGCTGAACGGGTCCGCAACCACCTATGGCCTCGTCGGTGCCGCCTGGATGGCTGGGATGTTGCCCGGTGGATGGCTGGCGGCGCGGCTGGCGCGCCGGCTCGACGACGACGGCGCGCTGGTCCGCGGGGTGCTGATCGCACTCGCCGGGTGCAGCCTGATGGTGCTGCTGGCCGCGCTGGTGCCGGCGGCGGGGCTGCTGGTGCCCCTCTGGCTGGTCGGCGGCGCGGCCAACGGCGCGGACAACGTCTTCGCCAACCTTCTCACCGCGCGCCGGGTGCCGGAGGCGATGCGCGCCCGCGCGTACGCCAGTTACGGCGCGGCCGTGCAGGGCGGCTCGATGGGCGGGTACCTCATCGGCGGCGCACTGCTCACCGGTGTCGCGCCCCGGCCGCTGATCGCGGCCGCCGGGGCCGCCGGGCTCCTGGTGGTGCTGGTCTTCGTGCCGGTCGTCGTCCGGGCGACGGTACGCGCGCCGATGGCCACCGACGCGGGCCGGCGTGACCGCATGCCGACGGCCACCGAGGCGGACCAGGGCGACCGCGCGCCGGCGGCCGGACCGGTACTCGCGAAGACGACCGGCCCCGAGCGCGAGGGAACGACGGGACCCGAGGCCCGGCGACCGGGTGCGTCGGATGCGGGGTTGGCCACTCCGGGCTAGCCCGCCGGGCCGGAGCCGGGGGCCGGGGATACCGTCGGGTCATGGCTGAGCGCGTCGCACGCCCGCGGGTCGGGCACATCCAGTTCCTGAACTGTCTGCCCATCTACTGGGGTCTGATGCGCTCGGGCACCCTCCTCGACGTGGACCTGCACAAGGACTCGCCGGATCGGTTGAGCGCGGCGCTGGTCGCCGGCGACCTCGACATCGGTCCCATCACGCTGATGGAGTACCTGAAGCACACCGACGAACTGCTTCTCCTGCCGGACCTGGCGGTGGGCAGCGACGGGCCGGTGCTCTCGGTCAACATGGTCTCCACCCGCCCGCTCGCCGAGCTGGACGGCGCGCGGGTGGCGCTCGGCTCGACCTCGCGGACCGGGGTGATGCTGGCGCAGTTGCTGCTCGCCGAGCGGTACGACGTGCGGCCCGACTACTTCCGCTGCCCTCCGGATCTGACCCAGATGCTGCTCGAAGCCGACGCGGGGGTGTTGATCGGGGACGTGGCGCTCCGGGCGTACCACGAGGCGCCGCTGCGGGGGCTCACAGTTACCGACCTCGGTCAGGCGTGGCGGGAATGGAGCGGCCTGCCGATGGTCTTCGCCGTCTGGGCGGTCCGCCGCGACTTCGCCGCCGCACACCCTGGCCTGGTCAAGGAGGTGCACGAGGCGTTCCTCCGCTCGCGCGACCTCTGCCTCTCGGAGTTGGACCAGGTCGCCGAGGCGGCCGCGCGTTGGGAAACGTTCGACGCCGCGACGCTGGCCACGTACTTCCGGACCCTGGACTTCTCGCTCGGCGAGCGGCAGGTCGCCGGGCTGCGCGAGTTCGCCCGGCGGGTCGCCGCGCTCGGCGAGGTCCCGGCGCTGCCGGACGGTGGCCCGGAGTTCTTCGCCGGCTGACCCGCCGGCTGGGCTGAGCCGCCGGCTGGGCTGAGCCGCCGGCTGGGCTGACCCGCCGGCTGGGCTGACCCGGCCGCCGGGCCTGGGCCGAGCCGCCCGGGCCCGGCCGCCCGAGAAGAGCTGCCCGGGAAGAGCCCACCCGGCCGAGCCGACCCGCCCGGCATCAGCGGCCGAGGGCGATCAGGCGCCGGGGCGCAGCAGTGCCTCGGTGATCTTTTCGCAGTTCTTCATGCCGTAGTCGTAGCCCATGCCGATCGGGTACTTGACCATCACGCCCATCGTCCAGGTGTCGCCGATGGCCAGGCAGTTGATGTGCATCTCCTGCTCCCTGGTCCGGTCGATCCACCCGTTCTTGATGGCGATCTTCTTCTGCTCCGCAGCCGGGAACGCCTTGCGGATGCCGAAGTCACCGGCGCCGCGAACCAGCTTCATCTCGTTGAGCAGCCACTTGGTCCACTTCGGGCCGGCGGCGGTGCCGGTGGCGATGCAGTTGCCCAGCCGCGCGGTGTCGCGGGGGGACAGCGCCGTGCGGCTCCACCCGCCGTCGGGGGCGACGCTGCTGTCGGTCAGCTTGCACATGGAGATCAGTCGCTTGATCGAGGCTTCCCGGTCGACCTCGTTGTAGAACTGTTCGGCCCGGGTGTTGTCGCTGTCCCGGATGATCCGGGTGGCGTCGGCGAGCTTCGCGTCGCTCGGTGTCCGCCCGGCGTCGGCGGAGCGGCGCAGGTAGTCGGCGACGATCCAGGACTTGATCATCGAGGCGGTGGTGCTGGTCTCGTCCATGTTCTTCGAACCGATGATCTTTCCGGTCCGCCTGTCGAGCACGCTCCAGGAGTACCAACCCTGGATGTCGAGCTTGAGGTCCTTGGCCTGGAACGGCAGCGGCGCCAGCGAGGGGCTGGGGCTCGGCGACGGCGGGGACGGCTGCCGGGCGCTGCGGTCGGTGGCCACGCCGGTCTGCCGGTCGCTGGTCGTCGCCTCGGAGTCACCCCACTGGGCGGCCGCGGACGACTCGAACGGCGACCCGGGCAGGAGGCGCAGCGACACCAGCACCAGCCCGATGAGGATGACCGCGACAGCGATCAGGCGCAGCGGTGAGGTCTCGCCCGCACCGCGCCGGCTGGCCCGCCGGTTGCCGGCCATCAGAGCTTCCCGACCGGCTGCTGCGGCACCTTGAGCGCGGCGCCCGGCTGCGGGGTGACCAGTTGGGTGGCCACGCTGGCACAGACCTGCGCGCCGTAGTCCAGACCGCTCGCGATCGGGTAGCGCAGCATCACCGCGAGACTCCACTTGCCGTTGACAGCGAGACAGTTGACGTGCCAGTTTCCGTCGCCGGCGATCGGCGTCCAACCGTTCTTGATGCTGACCGGCCCCTGAGCGGTGATCGACTTCGGCAGGCCGTCGATGATCCCCCAGTGCCCACCGCCGTAGGAGGGCTTCTGGTCCTTCTTGGCGGTGGTGCCGCGAACCCTGCTCATCTGGTCCAGTACCCACTTGGTCCACTTCGGCCCGGCGGCCTTGCCGTCGGCGATGCAGTCGCCGAGTCGGACGGCGTCGCGAGGGGACATCTGGGTGAAGCTCCAGAAGCCTGTGTACGGCTCGGTGTTGCCACGCCTGGTGTCAGTGAGGCCACAGATCTTGATCGCCCGCTGGATCACCGGGTCGGGGATGCTGCTCCGCACCCGCTTGTAAGACCCACCCGCGGCGGCATAGACCTTGTTCGCCGCCGTGTCGTTGCTGTCGATGATGGCCACCCGGGCAGCCTCCTTCAGCGCGGCGGGCGGCTCCCTGTCCCTGAGCTGACGCAGGTAGTCGGAGACGATCCACGCCTTGATCATCGACTCGGTGGAGCTGGTCGCTGCCATGTTCGCCGACCCGGAGATCTTGCCGGTCCGCCTGTCCATCAGGGCCCACGAGAAGAACTGACCCTTGAAGGCCACCGACACCGGGCCGGCGGCCAGCGTGGGTGGTGGCGGCGGGGTGGGCGCGGGCGCGGTGACGCTGCTGCTGGCGGCACCGCCGCCACCGCCACCGCTGCTGTCGTCGGCGGCGAGCTTGGCGTACGCGGTGGGGACCAGCAGGACGCCACCGAGGAGAACCGCCACGACGGCGAGCACCATGGTCACGCGAGGTCGCATGAGTTGGGTGAGCTCCAGATGTCAGGGCCGGGGGGCCGGCTTCGTTGTCCGGGGCGACCGGTGCGTGCGCCGAGGCCGGGGGAGGTGGCCTCTGTGGAGACGGCGGGTGGGCAGCCGATCGTGTGACCGGCAGAAGTCTACGTCCGAGCGGGCCGGGTGCCAGGGTTCGACACCACCCAACGTGCGATATGGGGACAAAATCCGGTCGGTATGCGGCTTCTAGGAGGTTTCATCTTTTGCCGGTGAGCCAAGTCATAGCCGATCGAGTTGCGCTGCGTGGTCGGGAAATGCCCACCGGTGATGGAACGTGACACGGGTTTCCTGTTACACCCCCTAGTGCATCGGGGCGCAAGCTGTAACACTTGTCCTCATGTATGGCAACGACTTCTCCGCCCCTGGCGACGCGCCGGACCACGCGCCGGACGACGCGCCCGGCGCCGGCCTGCTCGGCGAGGTCGAGGCGGCCGAGGCGGAGCTGCGTGCCGCCGCCGCCCGCGAGCGCCGCGGCGGCCCCGCACCTGACGAAGACCTGGCGGCGTACTTCACCGAGGTGGTCGACGCGGAGCAGAAGATCGAGCCGCGCGACTGGATGCCCGAGGCGTACCGCCGGACGTTGATCCGGCAGATCGCCCAGCACGCCCACTCCGAGATCATCGGCATGCAGCCGGAGGGCAACTGGATCAGCCGGGCGCCCTCGCTCAAGCGCAAGGCGATCCTGCTCGCCAAGGTCCAGGACGAGGCGGGCCACGGCCTCTACCTCTACGCCGCCGCCGAGACCCTCGGTATCAGCCGCGACGAACTGGTCCAGCTGCTGCTCGACGGCAGGCAGAAGTACAGCTCGATCTTCAACTACCCCACCCTGAGCTGGGCCGACGTGGGTGCGATCGGCTGGCTGGTGGACGGCGCGGCGATCGTCAACCAGGTGCCGCTGTGCCGCTGCTCCTACGGCCCGTACGCGCGGGCGATGATCCGGGTCTGCAAGGAGGAGTCGTTCCACCAGCGCCAGGGCTACGAGATCCTGCACACCCTGGCGCACGGCACCCCGGAGCAGCAGGCCATGGCGCAGGACGCGGTGGACCGCTGGTGGTACCCGTCGCTTGCCATGTTCGGCCCGCCGGACGGCGACTCCACCCACTCCGCCCAGTCGATGGCCTGGAAGATCAAGCGATTCTCCAACGACGACCTGCGTCAACGCTTCGTCGACATGTGCGTCCAGCAGGCGGAGGTCCTCGGGCTGCGCATCCCCGATGACGACCTGCGCTGGAACGAGGAACGGCAGGCGTACGACTACACCCAGCCGGACTACGACGAGCTGATGCAGGTCATCAAGGGCAACGGGCCGTGCAACCGGGAGCGGATCGCGCACCGGCGGGCCGCCCACGCAGACGGCGCCTGGGTACGCGAGGCCGCCGCGGCGTACGCCGCCAAGCGGGCGGACAAGAGGGAGAAGGTAGCCGCGTGAGCAACGAACACTCGCCTCTGTGGGAGGTCTTCGTGCGGGCGCGGCGCGGGTTGTCGCACACCCACGTCGGCAGCCTGCACGCCCCGGACGCCGAACTGGCCCTGCGCAACGCCCGCGACCTCTACACCCGCCGGCAGGAGGGCGTGTCGATCTGGGTGGTGCCGGCGGGCGCGATCACCGCGTCCAGCCCGGACGAGAAGGACTCCTTCTTCGACCCGGCCGCCGACAAGGTCTACCGCCACCCCACCTTCTACGAGGTGCCGGACGGGGTGGCGCACCTGTGAGCGAGCGGAGCGAGCGAACCAGCCAGCCCAGCAACGGGGCGCGTCGCGTTGCCGCCGAGCTAAGCGAGGTGGTGGCGTGAACGGGCCGTTCGGCTTCGCCCTCGCCCTCGGTGACGACGCGCTGATCGCGGCGCAGCGGCTGGCCGAGTGGACGACCCGCGCGCCGGAGATGGAAGAGGACATCGCGCTCGCCAACATCGCCCTCGACCAGCTCGGCGCGGCCCGCCTGCTGCTGTCGTACGCGGGTGAACTGGAGGCGGCAGGTCGGGACGAGGACGCGCTGGCGTACCTGCGTGACGACCGCGAGTTTCGCAACGTGCTGCTGGTCGAGCTGCCCAACGGCGACTTCGCGGTGACCATGGCGAAGTTGTTCTTCCTGGCGGCGTACCAGTTGCCGCTCTACACCGCGCTCGCGTCGTGCGCCGACGAGCGGCTGGCCGCCATCGGCGCGAAGGCGCGCAAGGAGTCGGCGTACCACCTGGACCACGGCGCGCTGTGGGTCAAGCGGCTCGGCGACGGCACCGAGGAGTCGCACCGCCGGATGCAGGACGCCGTGGACCACGTCTGGCCGTACACCCACGAGTTCTTCGCCACGGACCCGGCGGCGCCGCTCGACCCGGCGGGCCTGCGGCAGGCTTTCGACGAGACCGTCGGCCCGGTGCTGGCCGAGGCCACGCTCACCCGGCCGGAACGCGGCTGGGCTCCGACGGGCGGGCGTGCCGGCGTGCACACCGAGCACCTGTCCTACCTGCTGGCCGAGATGCAGGTGCTGCACCGCGCCCACCCCGGGGCCCAGTGGTGACCGACGCGCGAACGGCGGCGGCGAGCGTGGTGGACCCGGAGATCCGGGTGATCACCATCGACGAGCTGGGGATCCTTCGCGCGGTCGAGGAGGACCGGGCCAGCGGGCGGGTCACCGTGACCATCACGCCGACGTACACGGGCTGCCCCGCCATGGACGTGATCCGGGCCGACGTCCGGCGCGCGCTCGCCGTGGCCGGTTATCCGGACGCCGAGGTGCGGACGGTCTACAGCCCACCGTGGAGCACCGACTGGATCTCCGACACCGGGCGGGCCAAGTTGGCCGCCGCCGGGATCGCCCCGCCGGCCCCGGCGCCCGCCCCGGGCGTGGTGGCGTTGACCCTCGCGGTCCGCTGCCCGCTCTGCGGCTCGCCGGACACCGAACAGGTCAGCCGGTTCGGCTCGACCGCGTGCAAGGCGCTGTGGCGCTGCCGTTCCTGCTCCGAACCCTTCGACCACCTGAAGGCGCTGTGACTGTCACCATCTCCCGGCCGGTCCGCCGCCGGCCGGCCTTCCACCCGCTGCCGGTCGCCGACGTCGACAGGCTCACCGACGACTCGGTAGCGGTCACCTTCGCCGTACCGGAGGAGTTGCGCGACGCGTTCGCGTTCCGCGCCGGTCAGCACCTCACCGTCCGGCGGGTGACCGACGACGGCGACGACGTACGCCGGTCGTACTCCATCTGTTCCACACCGGACGACCTGGCCCGGCGCGGCCGGCTGCGGATCGGGGTGCGGGAGATCCCCGGCGGCGCGTTCTCGGCGTTCGCCTGCGGCGCGCTGCGCCGCGGCGACACCGTCGAGGTGATGACGCCGTTGGGCACCTTCACCACGGCGTTCGCGGCGGACCGGGTCCGGCACTACGGCGCGGTCGTCGCCGGCTCCGGAATCACCCCGGTGCTCGCGCTCGTCGGGACCGCCCTGGCCGTCGAGCCGGCCAGCACCTTCACCCTGGTGTACGGCAACCGCACGGCCAACCGCGTCATGTTCGCCGAGGAGTTGGCCGACCTGAAGGACCGCTACCCCACGCGGCTGCACCTGGTGCACGTGCTGTCCCGGGAGCAGGGTGAGTCGCCGCTGCTCTCCGGCCGGATCGACGCCGAACGGCTGGAGCGACTGCTGGGCACCATCGTGCCGGGCGATGTCGTCGAGGAGTGGTTCCTCTGCGGCCCGTACGGCATGGTGGTCGACGCCCGCGACGTGTTGACCGCGCGTGGGCTGCCGGAGTCGGCGGTGCACACCGAGCTGTTCCACGTCGACGGGCCGCCGGAGCCGGTGGCCCGCCCCGCCGACCAGCAGGGCACCGGGACGGACGTCACCATCATGCTGGACGGCCGGTCGTCGAGCTTCACGATGGGCCGCGAGGAGCGGGTGCTGGACGCCGCGTTGAAGGTCCGGGGCGAGCTGCCGTACGCCTGCAAGGGCGGTGTCTGCTCGACGTGCAAGGCGAAGGTCGTCGACGGTGCCGTCACGATGGCCCGCAACTACGCCCTGGAGCCCGACGAGGTGGCGGCGGGCTATGTGCTGACCTGCCAGTCCAGCCCGACGACCGACAAGCTCACCGTCGACTACGACGCCTGAGGACGCCGAACCCGACTACGAGGCGTGATGTGTAGAACACGTCGTACTACGTTTGTCGCGTGGAACAGGTCGCTGTTCGAGAGCTGAACCAGCACACCAGCAGGGTGCTGGCCCGGGTGCGTGCCGGGGAGACGGTCGAGGTGACGGACCGCGGCGAGCCGATCGCCCGGCTGGTTCCGATCGTCGCCGGTGGGGCTCTGTTGTCCAGGCTTGTCGCGGAGGGGCGGGCGACGGCGCCGACGGGCGGCGGACCGATACCCCTGCCTCCGGTCCTCGGTGACCCTGACGTCGACGTTGCCGCCGCGCTCGCCGCTGCGCGCGAGGACGAGCGCTGGTGATCTACCTCGACTCGGCCGCCATCATCGAGCTGCTCCGCCGGAAGCGGCGACCGAGGAACTGATCGCTTGGCTGAATGAGCGATCCGGCATGTCACTCGTCGCCGCCGGGGAGTGGGGCATTCGTCACCGGAGATGGAGGGGCGTGCCGGCCGCTGAGCGGGCGACGTAGGCTCGGGGACGTGACGGTGAGCCGGGAGATCGACGACATCCTGCAGCGTGGTGCGGACGGCGGGCGGATCACGCCCGAGGAGGCGCTGCTGCTCTACACCGAGGCGCCCTTCCACGCGCTGGGCGAGGCGGCGGACGCGGTACGCCGGCGGCGCTACCCGGACAACATCGTCACCTACCTGATCGATCGCAACATCAACTACACGAACGTCTGCGTGACGGCGTGCAAGTTCTGCGCGTTCTACCGGGCGCCGAAGCACGCCGAGGGATGGACCCACCCGACCGAGGAGATCCTGCGCCGGTGCGGCGAGGCGGTCGAGCTGGGCGCGACCCAGGTGATGCTCCAGGGCGGGCACCACCCGGACTACGGCGTCGAGTACTACGAGGAGCTGTTCTCCTCGGTCAAGCAGGCGTACCCGCAGCTGGTCATCCACTCGATCGGGCCGAGCGAGATCCTGCACATGGCCAAGGTCTCCGGCGTGAGCCTGGACGAGGCCATCGCCCGGATCAAGGCCGCCGGCCTGGACTCGATCGCCGGCGCGGGCGCGGAGATGCTGCCCGAGCGCCCGCGCAAGGCCATCGCCCCGCTCAAGGAGTCGGGGGAGCGCTGGCTTGAGGTCATGGAGCTGGCCCACCGGCAGGGCATCGAGTCGACCGCGACAATGATGATGGGCACCGGTGAGACGCACGCCGAGCGGATCGAGCACCTGCGAATGATCCGCGACGTGCAGGACCGCACCCGTGGGTTCCGGTCGTTCATCCCGTGGACGTACCAGCCGGAGAACAACCACCTCAAGGGCCGTACCCAGGCGACCACGCTTGAGTACCTGCGCCTGGTCGCGGTGGCCCGGCTCTTCTTCGAGACCGTGCCGCACCTGCAGGCGTCCTGGCTGACCACCGGCAAGGACGTCGGGCAGTTGTCGCTGCACATGGGCGTGGACGACCTCGGCTCGATCATGTTGGAGGAGAACGTCATCTCCTCGGCCGGCGCCCGGCACCGCTCCAACCTGCACGAGCTGATCGGCATGATTCGCTCCGCCGACCGGATCCCGGCCCAGCGGGACACCCTCTACAACCGGCTCGCGGTGCACCACACGCCTGCCGACGACCCGACCGACGAGCGCGTGGTCTCGCACTTCTCCTCGATCGCGCTGCCGGGCGGCGGCGCCGGGAAGTCGCTGCCGCTGGTCGACGCCCGTTGACCGTTCGGGTGATCGGGCCAGGTCCACAGGTATCGATTGGGTGAACGTTGCCCCGACGGCTGCCGCCGATCGGGGGCCACAGCCGCCATCAATTTGGACAATTCTCGATTCGCTCGCGCCGTCGCGCCCGGATCCGCCGGGTTCGGGGCTGCGGGGTTGATCGACGCCCGCTAACGTCCCCGCCCGAACCTATCCTTCACTCACGGGCGGACCCTTCATGATCTACCGTAACCGGCCGCTGGCGCGGCTCGGCGCGGCGGCGCTCCTCGCGTCCTGCGCTCTCACCGCTTTTGGGGGCCCGGCGCAGGCCGCCGGCACCCCCACCGACCTGTCGGTCGCGTTGGCAGGCACCAAAGTCGCGGCGGGTGCCGACGCCAAGGTGGCGTTTGCCAAGATCAAGAACAATGGGCCCGGCACCCCGAGCAACTTCCTGATCAAGCTCGACGTCTCGAAGGTCGACTTCGACCGCGTCGAGGTGGTGCCGCTGCCCGGCGGGCCGTGCACCATCGACGGCGCCGAGCGTCCGGTGAACATCACCTGCGGCATCCAGGACGACGAGGTCCCCGCTCCCGGTGAGACCATCGAGATCCCGATCATCATGTTCAAGGCCGAGCAGGGCGCTGAGCTGCCGTACACGGCTCCGCTCACGTTCGCGCTCGAATCCGAGGACGACACCACGCCGGCAAACAACGCGGCGTCCGCCGACCTCGTGCTGAGCGACGAGAGCGGCGTCGACATGGGCATCGTCGTGCCAGACGTCAAGTTCCAGGTCTCGCCGTCGGGGCAGCCCCCGCTGCTCACGCCCGGCACCGAGACCGAGGTGCTCGTCGAGATCATCAACCAGGGCGACCTGATCGCCGACGGCGTCAAGCTCGGCCTCACCCTGCCGAACGGCGTTACCTTCACCGAGGACCTGCGGGAGTGCACGTACTCGCAGGACCGTCGGATCGCGAACTGCCCCGCACCTCTGATCCAGCTGCGGCCGCAGGAGGTTCTCGTGGGCGTCTTCCCGGTCAAGGTCGCCGCGAACGTCAAGGCGCCGGTCGCTCTCCAGGGGGGCAACGGCACCGTCGCCGCGATCGGCCAACTGCCGGCGACCAAGGCCAACCTCGCCGCCCGGAAGTCGGCTCTCCCGTCGTTCCTCAAGGCCGCCACGACCGCGCAGGCCACGGCGGTGCGCGACATCGACGACACCGACAACACCGACGCGTACGCGGTGGTCGTGGCCGCCAAGGGCGGCGCCGGCGGTGGCACCGGCGGTGGCGACGGCGGCCTCCCGGTGACGGGCGCCAAGGCGGGTCTCATCGGTGGAGTCGGCGTGGCCGTGCTGCTCGCGGGTGGTGTGATGTTCCTGGTCGCCCGGCGGCGTCGGGTGGTCCTGGTGGCGCCGGCCGACGAGCGGCCGACCGCCTGAGAAAGTCCTCCATCGGCCCAGGCGGGCCGTTCATATAACGCACGGCGGTACGGGCGGGATGGGCGACCATTCCGCCCGTTCCGTGTGCCGGGTCCAGTCCGGACGGTTGAAAACCGTCCGCCGCGCTGGCATGAAAGATCGACCTCCGATAACGTCCGGCCGGTCCCACAACCATTCTTCTCTCCTTCCCTACCCCCGGGGGACTGATGACAGCGTTCCACCGCTCGACGCTGGCTCGTGTCGGCGTCGTGGCACTGCTCGCGGCCGGTGGCCTGGCCACCGTTGCCGCTCCGGCGCAGGCCGCCGACACGGCCGACCTGGCCCTGGTGCCCCTCAGCTACGAGCTGGCCCAGGGCGTCAAGGCCGCCAAGGCGAAGCCGTTCAAGTTCCAGGTCGACAACACCCGCAGTACGGTCGCCGCCAAGGACGTCCGGGTCACCGTCGAGACGAAGGGCCTGAAGAACCGCAAGGTCGGCGTGCTCGTCCCGCTCAACTGCGACCTCACCGGCACGACCTTCACCTGTCTGCTGGGCGATCTCGCGGCCGGCACCACCGAGGACTTCGGCATCCCGATCTTCTCGACCGGCGATCGCGGTGACGCCGGCACGCTTGTGGTCAGCGTCAGCTCGGCCACCGCCGACCCCAACCCGCTGGACAACACGGTGCGGCACGACATCACCGTCGCCAAGCCCGGTTACGACCTGACCACGTGGGTGCAGGACGTCTACGCCGACGTGACGGTGGACGGCGACGAGGCAGGCGAGTCCGGCCTCAAGCCGGTGAAGCTCGGCGAGACCGCGCCACTCGACTGGGCGGTCTTCAACGACGGCAGCCGCAAGGCGACAGGCGTGGCGTACGGGATCACCCTGCCGGCGGGCGTCACCTTCGCCGAGCTGCCGGAGGGCTGCGTCGAGCAGCCGCTGGGTGGCTTCGCGAACGCGTACTGCGAGGACACCGGCGTGGTGCTGAAGCCGGGGCAGTTCTACACCGCCGACGTGCGGGTGAAGGTCGGCGCGGACGTCACCGAGCCGGTGCTCCGGCCCGGCTTCCTCTGGGCCGCTGGCCTGGAGGCGGCCGAGGGCACCCCCGACGAGCAGCCGCGGGTGGCCTCCAGCGCGCAGCGCCGGGCGTTCACTGAGACCGACGAGGTGGACAACACCGCGCAGTTCGACGTCTTCGCCGACCTGAGCGCGCAGCCGACCCCGACCGCCACGCCCACCCCGACCGCGACCCCGACCGCGACTCCGACGCCCGGCGGCACGACGACGCCGACCGCGACCACGTCGCCGACTGCCGGCGGCGGTGGCTCCGGCGGCGGTGGACTGCCGGTGACAGGTGTGCAGGTCGGTCTGATCGGTGGTATCGGCGGCCTGATCCTGCTCGCGGGCGGGGCCCTGCTGGTGCTCTCCCGCCGCCGCAAGGTCGTCCTGGTCGCCCCCGGCGACGAGACCTCGACCGACTGACACAGGCACGATCTGACCCGGGCACGGCCTGACACCGGCGCGACGCGAAGGGCGGGGTGGGCGACCACCTCGCCCTTTCGCGTGCCGAGCGGACCCAGCGGCCGGGGGCTTGAGCGTGGCTGGCAGAGTGGGGCGGGTGAGCCGTAACCCGCAGGGCCAGCGCGCCAGCCTGGACAAGCAGCCGCACGAGGTCGCCGCGATGTTCGACGGCGTGGCGGAGCGTTACGACCTGACCAACACGGTGATCTCCCTGGGGCAGGACCGCTCCTGGCGCCGGGCCACCCGGGCGGCGCTCGGGCTGCGGCCCGGTGAGCGGGTGCTGGACGTGGGGGCGGGCACCGGCGTCTCGACGCGCGAGCTGGCCCAGTCCGGGGCGTACGCGGTGGGCGCCGATCTGTCGCTGGGCATGCTGTACGCCGGCAAGCGGGCCCGTCCCGAGGTGCCGCTGCTGGCCGGGGACGCGCTGCGACTGCCGTTCGCCGACGCGAGCTTCGACGCCGTGACCATCTCCTTCGCGCTGCGCAACGTCAACGACACCGACGCGGCCCTGCGCGAACTGGCCCGGGTCACCCGACCGGGTGGCCGGCTGGTGGTGTGCGAGTTCAGCACCCCTGTCAACCCGGCCTTCCGGACGGTGTACCTGTCGTACCTGATGCGGTCGCTGCCGGTGGTCGCCCGCGCGGTGTCCAGCAACCCCGAGGCGTACGTCTATCTGGCCGAGTCGGTCCGCGCCTGGCCGGACCAGGCCGCCCTGGCCGGGCGGGTCGCCGCGGCCGGCTGGGGCAGGGTGGCGTGGCGCAACCTGACCGGCGGCGTGGTGGCGCTGCACCGGGGGATCCGCCAGTAGCACGGCGCGTTTCGGGGAATTTACGGCTTAAGTCCACTTTGCCCCGTACGCTCGTCCGCATGACCGGAGCAGAGCCGGCGGACCCGGTGGCCGCCACCGACGACGACGCGGCCGAACTCATCGCGCAGCTTCGCGCGTTGGCCGGCGCCGACCCGACGGACGTCCGGCAGGTGGTCGCCGAGGTGCTGGCCGCGCTGGACCGGGCGGCCGGCGGCGCGCTGCGGGAGCACCTGCCGGAGTCGATCCGGGTCGACGCCGGGCTGGACGCCTCCCGATCGGCCTGACACCCGCTGCTGTGGACGGTCGCCGGCTGTCACATCGGCGAATTAGGTACCCCTGACCCTGCGCAGGTATGACGCCGGTCATACACTCGTCCCGTCTGGCTTGTGAAGCATTTCACGAGCGTGCGGGAGGAGGCGCGAATGACCGCGGTGGAGCATGACGCCGACGTCATCGTCGTTGGCGCCGGTCCCGGTGGGTCGGCGACTGCGTACCACCTGGCCCGGCACGGCGTACGGGTGCTGGTGTTGGAGAAGACCGAGTTCCCCCGGGAGAAGGTCTGCGGCGACGGGCTGACCCCGCGCGCGGTGCGCCAGCTCATCCGGATGGGCGTGGACACCTCGCCCGAGGCCGGTTGGCTGCACAACAAGGGCCTGCGGGTGATCGGCGGCGGCGTACGCCTGGAACTGGACTGGCCCGAGCTGGCCAGCTTCCCCAACTACGGCCTGGTCCGCACCCGACTGGACTTCGACGACCTGCTCGCCCAGCGGGCGGTCGCGGCCGGCGCCAAACTGCGGACCAACGTCAACGTGCTGGGCCCGGTGCTCGACGGCGACGGCCGGGTCACAGGTGTCGAGGCGGAGGTGGGGCCCGGCAAGGAGCCCGCCACCTTCCACGCCCCGCTGGTCGTGGCGGCCGACGGGGTCTCCGGTCGGTTCCCGCTCGCGCTCGGGCTGGCCAAGCGGGAGGACCGGCCGATCGGCGTGGCCGTCCGCCGCTACTACCACTCGCCGGTCAAGCACGACGACGACTACCTCGAGTCGTGGCTGGAGCTGCGCAGCAAGGACAGCGGCGACAACCTGCTGCCCGGGTACGGCTGGATCTTCGGGCTCGGTGACGGGCGGGTGAACGTCGGCCTCGGCGTGCTCAACTCGTCGTCCGCGTTCGGCAAGACCAACTACCGCCGGCTGCTCACCGACTGGCTGGCCAACACGCCCGCCGACTGGGGCATGACCGACGAGGCCAACGCCGACGGCCCCATCCTCGGCGCCGCGCTGCCGATGGGCTTCAACCGCGTGCCGCACTACACGCGCGGTGTTCTGCTCGTCGGCGACTCCGGCGGGATGGTCAACCCCTTCAACGGCGAGGGCATCGCGTACGCCATGGAGTCCGGCGAACTGGCCGCGGAGGTCGCGGTCCAGGCCCTCGCACGTCCGGCCGGGCCGGAGCGGGAACGCGCGCTGATGGCGTACCCGAACGAGCTGAAGGCCCGGCTCGGTGGCTACTACCGGCTGGGCGGCATCTTCGTGAAGCTGATCGGCCGTCCGGAGATCATGCGGATCGCCACCAAGCACGGCATGCCCCACCCGACGCTGATGCGCTTCGTCCTCAAGTTGCTGGCCAATCTGACCGACCCCCGAGGCGGGGACGCGATGGACCGGGTCATCAACGCGATGACGAAAGCTGCGCCAGCCGTTTAGAGCGACGGCATCGGTGCTGGTCACAGCCCCGACGCCGACAAAGATCGACCCCCGCCGGCAGCCACCGCGAGGGACGTGAATAGTGTGATTTTCGTCAAGCACCGAGGGCAGGGAAGGACGAGCAGGAGAAAACGATGTCGCTCTCGCCTTACGCACCGATCATCGGGCTGTTCGCCCTCGCCGCGGCGTTCTCGCTGTTCTCTGTCGGCGCCGCCCGCTTCGCCGGTCCACGTCGCTACAACAAGGCCAAACTCGAGGCTTACGAGTGCGGCATCGAGCCCAGCCCCCAGCCGGTCGGCGGCGGGCGGTTCCCGATCAAGTTCTACCTGACGGCGATGCTCTTCATCGTCTTCGACATCGAGATCATCTTCCTCTACCCCTGGGCGGTCTCGTTCGACGCTCTGCCGATCTTCGGCTTCGTGGAGATGGTCCTGTTCATCGTCGCGGTCTTCGTCGCGTACGCCTATGTGTGGCGGCGCGGCGGCCTGGACTGGGACTGAGGAAGGAACGTCAGATGGGCATCGAGGAGAAGCTTCCCGCCGGCGTCCTGCTCACCTCGGTGGAGAAGCTGGTCAACTGGTCCCGGAAGTCGTCCGTGTGGGGCGCCACCTTCGGCCTGGCCTGCTGCGCCATCGAGATGATGGCCGCCGGTGGTCCGCACTACGACATGGGCCGCTGGGGCATGGAGGTCTTCCGGGCGTCGCCCCGGCAGGCCGACCTGATGATCGTGGCCGGCCGGGTGAGTCAGAAGATGGCACCGGTGCTGCGCCAGATCTACGACCAGATGGCCGAGCCCCGCTGGGTGCTCTCCATGGGCGTCTGCGCCAGCAGCGGCGGCATGTTCAACAACTACGCGATCGTGCAGGGCGTCGACCACGTCGTACCTGTCGACATGTACCTGCCCGGCTGCCCGCCCCGGCCGGAGATGCTCATCGACGCGATCCTCAAGCTCCGCGAGAAGATCATGTATGAGCCCCTGGGCCCGAACGGTCGCAAGATGCTGGCGGCCCGCCAGGAGCGCGGCGACGTTCCGGTCGTGCCGTACGGCTCCATGCCGTCCTCGTACCGCAACGACAAGGCCCGGCGTGCCGAGTGGACCCAGGCGGTCCGCGAGGGGCGCGAGGAGCAGTTGCGGATCGAGAACTGGATGAACGCCCAGAACCACCTCCACCCGCAGGCAGGCCCCAAATGAGCGACAAGCCCAACGACGCTGGCGTACCGCTGCCGGTGGTGCCGGCCGGCGCCACCAGCGGCGCTCCGGCCGAGCAGCCGCCGGCCAGCCCGGCCGGGCGCGGCATGTTCGGCAACCAGGGCACCGGCGACGTGTCCGGCTACGGCGGCCTGGTCCGCCCGCGCCAGCCCGTCGAGGAGGCTTCCCGGCCGTACGGGGGCTACTTCGACGAGGTCCGCGACGCGTTGGAGGAGGCGTACCCGGCCTTCGCCGACGCGATCGAGAAGGTGGTCGTGGACCGGGGTGAGCTGACCCTGCACGTCCGTCCGGAGCGGATCGTCGAGGTCTGCCAGGTGCTCCGGGACGACCTGGCGCTGCGTTTCGAGCTGTGCTCCTCGGTGTCCGGAGTGGACTACCTCGGCGCCGACGAGCGCCGGCTGCACGCGGTCTACCTGCTCACCTCGATGACCTACAGGCGTCGGATCCGGCTGGAGGCCGCGGTCTCCGTCGAGTCGCCGCACCTGCCGAGCGTCACCGCCGTCTACCCGACGGCCGACTGGCAGGAGCGGGAGGCGTACGACATGTTCGGCATCGTCTTCGACGGCCACCCCAACCTGACCCGGATCCTCATGCCGGACGACTGGGAGGGCCACCCGCAGCGCAAGGACTACCCGCTCGGTGGCGTGCCGGTCGAGTACAAGGGCGCCGAGATCCCGCCGCCGGACAAGCGGCGGTCGTACCAGTGAGCGCGAGGAGTGCAGCGAAGCGGAGCCCCGCAGTCGCGAACGGAGGGCTAGCACTGTGACCACGTCGAACTACGCGACCGAACGCGAGACCACCGAGGGCAGGGTCTTCACCGTCACCGGTGGAGACTGGGACACGGTCGTCTCGGGCACCGACCCGATCAACGACGAGCGGATCGTGGTCAACATGGGTCCGCAGCACCCGTCCACGCACGGGGTGCTGCGCCTGATCCTGGAGCTGGAGGGCGAGACGGTCCGCGAGGCCCGCTCGGTCGTCGGCTACCTGCACACAGGCATCGAGAAGAACCTCGAGTACCGCAACTGGGTCCAGGGTTCGACGTTCGTGACCCGGATGGACTACCTCGCTCCGATCTTCAACGAGACGGCGTACGCCCTCGCGGTCGAGAAGCTGCTCGGCATCACCGACGACGTCACCGAGCGGGCCACCACCATCCGCGTGCTGATGATGGAGCTCAACCGAATCTCGTCGCACCTGGTCTGGCTGGCCACCACCGGCATGGAGCTGGGCGCGATCTCGATCATGCTGTACGGCTTCCGCGAGCGGGAGTACATCCTCGACATCTTCGAGACCATCACCGGCCTGCGGATGAACCACGCGTACGTCCGGCCGGGCGGTGTCGCGCAGGACGTGCCGGACGAGGCGATCGTCAAGATCCGCGAGTTCCTGAAGATGATGCCGAAGAAGCTCAAGGAGTACGAGGACCTCCTCTCCGGTCAGCCCATCTGGCTCGAACGGACGAAGAACGTCGCAGTGCTGGACGTGACCGGCTGCGTGGCGCTCGGCATCACCGGACCGGTGCTGCGCTCGGCCGGGCTCGCCTGGGACCTGCGCAAGACCATGCCGTACTGCGGCTACGAGACGTACGAGTTCGACGTGCCGACCCACCCCGACGGTGACGTGTGGGGGCGCTACCAGGTGCGGCTCGCCGAGATCCGCGAGTCGATGAAGCTTGTCGAGCAGGCGTTGGACCGGCTGCGGCCGGGCCCGGTGATGGTCGCCGACCGCAAGATCGCGTGGCCCGCGCAGCTCGCCATCGGCGTCGACGGCATGGGCAACTCGCTGGAGCACGTCGCGAAGATCATGGGTCAGTCGATGGAGTCGCTGATCCACCACTTCAAGCTGGTGACCGAGGGCTTCCGGGTTCCGCCCGGCCAGGTGTACGTCGCCATCGAGGCGCCCCGCGGCGAGCTGGGCGTCCACGCGGTCTCCGACGGTGGCACCCGGCCGTACCGGGTGCACTACCGGGAGCCGAGCTTCGTCAACCTGCAGGCCCTCCCGGCGATGGCCGAGGGCGGTCTGATCGCCGACGTGATCGCCGGCGGCGCCTCGCTGGACCCCGTGATGGGTGGTTGTGACCGGTGAGTGCGAGGAGTGAGCTTGCGAGCCCCGCAGTCGCGAACGGAAGGCGACGCTGATGACGACTTTCACTGACGAGACGCGGGAGCGGGCGCGCGAGATCATCGCCCGGTACCCGGCGGACCGGTCCCGCTCGGCGCTGCTGCCGCTGCTGCACCTGGTCCAGGCGGAGGAGGGGTACGTCTCCCCGGCCGGGGTCACGTTCTGCGCCGAGGTGCTCGGGCTGAACAAGGCCCAGGTCGGCGCGGTGGCCACCTTCTACACGATGTACAAGCGCAAGCCCACGGGCGACTTCCTGGTAAGCGTCTGCACCAACACGATGTGCAACGTGCTGGGCGGCCAGGAGGTCTACGACACCCTCGTCGAGCACCTGGGAGTCGGGCACGACGAGACGACCGCTGACGGCACGATCACGCTGGAGCACGCCGAGTGCCTGGCGGCCTGCGACTACGGCCCGGTGATGACGGTCAACTACGACTTCTTCGACGGCGTGGACCCGTCCACGGCGGTCGGCGTGGTCGACGAGCTGCGCGCCGGTGGCCGGCCGATGCCGACGCGCGGCGCGCGGCTCTGCACGCTCAAGGAGATGGCGGTGCAGCTCGCCGGTTTCGCCGACGAGCGCGACGGCGCGGTCGCCGACGGCGGGCCGGGCGAGCCGACCCTGCGCGGTCTGCGACTGGCGCAGGAGCACAACGTCTCGGTGCCGGGCTTCGACCCGAACACCCCGATCCGCAGCAAGGCCGAGGCCGACAAGGCCGCCGCCGAGGCGAAGGCGAAGGCGGAAGCCGCGAAGCCGGCGCCCGCCGAGGCCAGCGCGGCCGCGGTCAAGGGTGGTGACGGGGCGTCCGCCCCGACGCCCGGCAACGCCGGTGCCGGCGAGCCGGCTCCCGCCGCCGCCGCGAGTGGCAGCACCGCACCGGACGTGAAGGCCCCGGACGACAAGTCGCCGCAGGTGCGTACCGCCGAGACCCGGCAGCCCGACGCGCAGACCGCAGTGCCGGACGCGCCCGGCACGAAGGTGCCGACGGACAGCACGGCGCCCGAGCCGCGCGACGCACGGTCGGCCGAGGCCGCCGGCGTGGCGGCCAACGAGCCGGCCGGCGACGGCAAGCCCGCCGGCGACGAGGCCGGGGCGCAGGAGCGCAACCTCACCGAAGCGAAGGCTGGCACGGACGCCGACGGCGCCGGACCGGCGGACGCGAGCGAAACGGGGGCCCAGAAGTGACCACTCCCCGCCCGGAGACGCTGGCCAAGCTGACGCCGGTGCTGACCAAGCGCTGGCTGTCACCGGACGCCTGGCGGATCGGCACCTACGAGCAGTTGGACGGCTACGCCGCGCTGCGCAAGGCCCTCAAGGCCCACCCGGACGACCTGATCCAGCTGATCAAGGACTCCGGGCTGCGCGGCCGGGGTGGCGCGGGCTTCCCCACCGGTCTCAAGTGGGGCTTCATCCCGCAGGGCGACGGCAAGCCGCACTACCTGGTGGTCAACGCCGACGAGGGCGAGCCGGGCACCTGCAAGGACCTGCCACTGATGACCCACGACCCGCACGCGCTGGTCGAGGGTGTGATCATCGCGTCGTACGCCATCCGGGCCGCCCGCGCCTACATCTACATCCGGGGCGAGGCGGTGCACGCCGCGCGTCGGCTGCGCAACGCGGTCCAGGAGGCGTACGACAAGGGCTACCTCGGCCGCAACATCCTGCGCAGCGGCTACGACCTGGAGCTGGTGGTGCACTCCGGCGCCGGGGCGTACATCTGCGGCGAGGAGACGGCGCTGCTGGACTCGCTCGAGGGGTTCCGGGGTCAGCCCCGGCTGCGCCCGCCGTTCCCCGCCACCCACGGCCTGTACGCGAGCCCGACGGTGGTCAACAACGTCGGCACCATCGCCAGTGTCCCGCCGATCGTGCTCGGTGGGGCCGACTGGTGGAAGACCATGGGCACCGAGAAGTCCTCCGGGCCGATGATCTACTCGCTGTCCGGCCGGATCAACAACCCGGGCCAGTACGAGTGCTCGATGGGCGTCACGCTGCGCGACCTGCTGGAACTGGCCGGGGGCATGCAGCCCGGCCACAACCTGAAGTTCTGGACACCTGGCGGGTCGTCGACGCCGCTGCTCGCCGCCGAGCACCTGGACGTTCCGCTGGACTTCGAGGGAGTGGCGGGGGCCGGCTCGATCCTGGGCACCACGGCCACCCAGATCTTCTCCGACCAGGACTGCCCGGTCTACGCGACGTACCGGTGGCTGGAGTTCTACCACCACGAGTCGTGCGGCAAGTGCACCCCGTGCCGCGAGGGCAACTACTGGATGGTCCGGGTATACCGGCGGATCCTCGCCGGCCAGGGCACCCACGAGGACCTGGACACCCTTCTGGACACCTGCGACAACATCCTCGGCCGTTCGTTCTGCGGCCTCGGTGACGGCGCGACCAGCTCGGTGACCTCGTCGCTGAAGTACTTCAAGCAGGACTACCTCGACTACATCGAGGGACGTACCGCACCCAAGCTGTCGGAGAAGACCCTGGTAGGGGCGCACTGATGACCGACGTAGCCAAGCAGACCGAGACCGTCACGCTCACCATCGACGGCGTTGAGGTCACCGCCCCCAAGGGGGCGCTGCTGATCCGGGTCGCCGAGCAGATGGGCACCGAGATCCCCCGGTTCTGCGACCACCCGCTGCTGGCCCCGGCCGGCGCGTGCCGGCAGTGCCTGGTCGAGGTGGAGGGACAGCGCAAGCCGGTCGCCTCCTGCACCCAGACCGTCGCCGACGGCATGGTGGTCCGCACCCAGCTCACCTCCCCGGTCGCCCAGAAGGCGCAGGAGGGGGTGATGGAGCTGCTGCTGCTCAACCACCCGCTGGACTGCCCGATGTGTGACAAGGGCGGCGAGTGCCCCCTGCAGAACCAGGCGATGTCCACCGGCCGCACCGACTCGCGCTTCCACGAGCACAAGCGGGAGTACGAGAAGCCGATGGCGATCAGCAGCCAGGTGCTGCTGGACCGCGAGCGCTGCGTGCTCTGCCAGCGGTGCACCCGGTTCTCCGAGGAGATCGCCGGCGACAAGTTCATCGACCTGATGGGCCGGTCGTCCGCCGAGGAGATCAACATCTACCGGGACGACGCGTACGGCGAGGAGGGCGACGCCGGCGACGTGCCGTTCAACTCCTACTTCTCCGGCAACACCGTGCAGATCTGCCCGGTGGGGGCGCTCACCGGCGCCCAGTACCGGTTCCGGGCCCGCCCGTTCGACCTGGTGTCCAGCCCGAGCGTCTGCGAGCACTGCTCCGCCGGCTGCGGGCAGCGCACCGACTGGCGACGCGGCAAGGTGCAGCGCCGGCTCGCCGGTGACGAGCCGGCGGTGAACGAGGAGTGGAACTGCGACAAGGGCCGCTGGGGCTTCCAGTACAGCCGGGCCGCCGACCGTCTGACCAACCCGCTGGTCCGTGACGAGCGCACCGGTGAGCTGCGGGAGGCGTCCTGGAGTGAGGCGCTGACCAGGGCCGCCGAGGGGTTGCACGCCGCCCGCGAGAGCGGCCAGGGCACGGCGGTGCTCACCGGCGGTCGGCTGACCGTCGAGGACGCCTACGCGTACGGGAAGTTCGCCCGGGTCGCGCTCAACACCAACGACATCGACTTCCGCGCCCGGCCGGTCTCCCGCGAGGAGGCCGACTTCCTGGCCAGCTCGGTCGCCGGCGTCACCGACGTCACCTACACCGACGTGGAGAACGCGCCGGCCGTGGTGCTCGTCGGCCTGGAGCCGGAGGAGGAGTGCCCGATCCTCTTCCTGCGGCTGCGCAAGGCGTACCTGAAGAAGACCCTGACGGTGTACGCGCTGGCGCCGTTCGCCACCCGCGGCCTGGAGAAGCTCGGCGCCAAGCTGGCCCGGGTCGTGCCGGGCGAGGAGGCCAGCGTGCTCGCCGAGCACGCCACGGTCACCGAGGCGCTCAGCGCCCCGGGCGCGATCCTCATCGTCGGTGAGCGGCTGGCAGGTGTTCCTGGTGGGCTCTCCGCCGCGGCGGACGTGGCCCGGCGTACCGGCGCGAAGCTGGCCTGGGTGCCGCGGCGCGCGGGTGACCGCGGCGCGGTCGAGGCGGGCTGCCTGCCCAACCTGCTCCCCGGTGGCCGGCTGGTCACCGAGCCGGCCGCGCGGGCCGAGCTGGGCGAGGCGTGGGACATCCCGGCCGGGGTGATCCCGAGCCAGGCCGGTCGGGACACCGACGGCATCCTGGCGGCGGCAGCCAACGGGCAGCTCGGGGCACTGGTGGTGGGCGGGGTCGACCCCGCCGACCTGGCCGACCCCCGGCTGGCCGAGACCGCCCTGGACGCGGTGCCGTTCCTGGTCAGCCTGGAGCTGCGCGCCAGCGCGGTGACGCGGCGGGCCGACGTGGTGCTGCCGGTGGCCCCGGTGGTCGAGAAGGCCGGCAGCTTCCTGGACTGGGAGGGCCGGCTGCGTCCGTTCGAGGCGGTGCTGACCACCTCCGCGATGACCGACGGCCGGGTGCTCGACGCGCTGGCCGCGCTGCTCGACGTGCGGCTCGGCACCGCCGACGTGCCGAGTGTGCGTCGCGAGCTCGGCTCCCTGCCGACCACGCGGATGTCCCGGCCGGCCGCTCCGTCGGTGTCGCCGGGGGCGGTGCCGCACCCGCGTGCCGGTGAGGCAGTGCTGGCGACCTGGCACCAGCTCATCGACCTCGGCACCCTGACCGACGGCGACGAGCATCTCGCCGGCACCGCCCGTCCGGCTGTCGTCCGGCTGGGCAAGGGCACCGCCGAGGCGCTGGGTGTGGCCGACGGGGACGCGGTCACGGTGGGTACCGACCGCGGGGCGCTGACCCTGCCGGCGGAGCTGACCGAGATGCCTGACGGCGTCGTCTGGCTGCCGACCAACTCACCCGGTTCGACAGTGCGGCGCAGCCTCGGGGCGACGTCCGGCGCTGTCGTCCGGATCTCCGTTCCCGCACCGAGCGTGGCCGTCCCGGCCGGGCGGGTCGCGGCGGACGAGGCCGGTCTCCCGGGTCCGCTCCTCAACACTGGGGGTAACCAGTGACACCGTCACTCCTGGCCCAGGATCCGACGCTCGCCGACTTCGGTCGGGATCCGTGGTGGCTGGTCCTCGGCAAGATCGTCTTCGCGTTCGCCTTCGGCCTGCTGGCCACCCTGCTCGGCGTCTGGTTCGAGCGGCGCGTGGTGGGTTACATGCAGGTGCGGCCCGGCCCCAACCAGGTCGGCCCGTTCGGCCTGCTGCAGACCCTCGCCGACGGCCTGAAGATGGCCTTCAAGGAGGACATCCTGCCGAAGGCGGCCGACAAGGTCGTCTACTTCTTCGCCCCGACGATCTCGGTGATCTGCGCGGTGACCGCGCTGTCGGTGGTGCCGTTCGGCCCGATGGTGAGCATCGCCGGCCACCACACGCCGTTGCAGGTCACCGACGTGCCGGTGGCCGTGCTGCTGCTGCTGGCCTGCTCCTCGATGGGCGTCTACGGCATCGTGCTGGGCGGCTGGGCCTCCGGCTCGACGTACCCGCTCCTCGGCGGCCTGCGCTCCAGCGCCCAGATGATCTCCTACGAGGTCGCGATGGGCCTGAGCATCGTGGCGGTCTTCATGACCGCCGGCACGATGAGCACCAGCGGGATCGTCGCCAAGCAGGCCCACGGGACGCAGCTAAGCATCGGCGGTTTCGACCTGCCCGCCCCCGGCTGGTACGCGATCCTGCTGCTGCCCAGCTTCGTCATCTTCTTCATCGCCACCGTCGGCGAGACCAACCGGGCGCCGTTCGACCTGCCCGAGGCCGAGTCCGAGCTGGTCGCCGGCTTCATGACCGAATACAGCTCGCTGAAGTTCGCGCTCTTCATGCTCAGCGAGTACGTCGCGATGGTGACCATGTCCGCGGTCACCACCACGCTGTTCCTCGGCGGCTGGCGGGCACCGTGGCCGATCACGCTCTGGGAGGGCGCCAACTCCGGTTGGTGGCCGATGCTCTGGTTCTTCGGCAAGGTGATCGCGCTGGTCTTCGTCTTCGTGTGGCTGCGCGGCACGCTGCCCCGGCTGCGCTACGACCAGTTCATGCGCTTCGGCTGGAAGGTGCTGCTGCCGATCAACCTGGTCTGGATCCTGGTCCTGTCGGGCCTGCGGTCCATCGAGGACTGGGACTCGCAGGGCAAGCTGATCGCTGTCGGCATCCCGGCCGGCGTGCTGCTGATCGCCACCCTGTTCTGGCCGAACCGTCGACCGCAGCCGAAGGCGACCACGCAGGAGCAGGTGGACAGCCGGCCGTACGGGAGCTTCCCGCTGCCACCGATGGATCTACAGGTACCACCGAGCCCGCGTATCACGCGCGTGGTCGCCGAGCGGGAGCCGGCCAACATCGTCGCCGGCTCGGACTCCAGGGAGGTGTGACGTGGGCGCGATCACCGGAACGTTCAAGGGATTCGGTGTCACCTTCTCGCACATGTTCAGGAAGGTCGTCACCACCGACTATCCGTTCAAGCCGCCGGTGTCGGCGCCGCGCTACCACGGGCGGCACATCCTCAACCGGCACCCGGACGGCCTGGAGAAGTGCATCGGCTGCGAGCTGTGCGCCTGGGCCTGCCCGGCGGACGCGATCTACGTCGAGGGCGGCGACAACACCGACGAGCAGCGTTTCTCGCCCGGTGAGCGGTACGCCAGCACCTACCAGATCAACTACGCGCGGTGCATCTTCTGTGGGCTCTGCATCGAGGCCTGCCCGACCCGTTCGCTCACCATGAGCAACGAGTACGAGCTGGCCCGGGACAACCGGCAGGACCTGATCTTCACGAAGGAGCAGCTGCTCGCCCCGCTGCTCGAGGGCATGGAGCAGCCGCCGCACCCGATGCGGCTGGGCGACAGCGAGAAGGACTACTACGTCGGCGCGCTGGACAACCCGGGCACCTCCGCCGGTGCCGAGACGTCCCCGATGGGCCCCGGCCGCTACCAGGTCGAGGAGCACCCCGGCGTGACGTTCCCGGGCGCCGAGCAGGCCGCCCAGCGCGCGGCGGCCGGCAAGGGAGAGGGAGCATGACCACGTCTACGGTGCTGGCCGCGGCGGGTGGGGTGTCCGGCGGCGAGGAGGTCACCTTCTGGATCCTCGCGCCGCTCGCGCTCATCGGCGCGATCGGGATGGTGGCGGCCCGCAACGCGGTGCACTCGGCGCTCTGGCTGGTGCTCACGATGCTCTGCCTGGGCGTGTTCTACATCCTCCAGGCCGGGCCGTTCATCGGCATGGTGCAGATCATCGTCTACACCGGCGCGATCATGATGCTCTTCCTGTTCGTGCTGATGCTTGTCGGCCGGGATGCCTCGGACTCGTTGATCGAGACGCTGCGCGGTCAGCGCGTCGCCGCGATCGTGCTGGGGCTGGGTTTCGCCGGCCTGGTCGGCAGCGCCATCTACAACGCCATGGACAAGACCACGGCTGTCGGGCTGGACCAGGCCAACGCCGAGGGCAACGTGCAGGGCATCGCCCGGCTGCTGTTCACCAAGTACGTCTTCGCGTTCGAGCTGACCTCGGCGCTGCTGATCACCGCGGCGGTCGGCGCGATGGTGCTGGCCCACGTCGAGCGGCGTAAGCAGGACAAGGTCGACCAGGTGTCGACAATGAAGGCACGCTTCGCGCCGGGCAACTACCCCGGCCCCAAGCCCGGCCCCGGCGTCTTCGCCACCTCCTCCTCGGTGGCCACCCCGGCGCGGCTGCCGGACGGCCGGCTCACCGAGCGGAGCACGCCGGACATCCTGCCGGTACGCGAGCTGACCGCGCAGGAGACCACGCTGAAGGGGACGGACCAGTGAGCGCGAGGAGTGCAGCGAAGCGGAGCCCCGCAGTCGCGAACGAAAGGCGAGCTCCGGTGAGCGCGAGGAGTGCAGCGAAGCGGAGCCCCGCAGTCGCGAACGAAAGGCGAGCTCAGCGATGACGCCCAATCATTACCTCGTGCTGGCGGCGGTGCTGTTCACCATCGGCGCGTCCGGGGTGCTCATCCGGCGCAACGCGATCGTGCTGTTCATGTGCGTCGAGTTGATGCTCAACGCGGCCAACCTGACGCTCGTCACCTTCAGCCGGATCAACGGTGACCTCAACGGCCAGATCATGGCGTTCTTCGTGATGGTGGTGGCCGCGGCCGAGGTCGTCGTCGGCCTCGCGATCATCATGTCCATCTTCCGGACCCGGCGCTCGGCGAGTGTCGACGACGCCAACCTGCTCAAGTACTAAGGGGCAAGCGAGTGGAAGAGACTGTGCAGTACGCAGAGGCCACGGGCTTGCTTGGCAGCGTCTGGCTGCTGGTGGCGATCCCGCTGGTCAGCGCGGCCATCCTGCTGCTGCTCGGCCGGCGGGCCGACCGCTGGGGGCACTGGTTGGGCGTCGCGGCCATCGGAGCCGCGTTCGTGCTCGGGCTGGCGTCCTTCTTCCAGCTGCGCGGCCTGGAGAACAAGTCGGTCGAGCTGAGCCTCTGGGACTTCATCACGGTCGGTGACCTGCGGGTCGACTTCGGCCTGCTGTTCGACCCGCTGGCCGCGGTCTTCGTCCTCCTGATCACCGGCGTCGGATTCCTGATCCACCTGTACGCCGTGGAGTACATGGCGCACGACGGGGGTCGCCGCCGGTTCTTCGCGTACTTCAACCTGTTCGTCGCGGCCATGCTGCTGCTGGTGCTCGGCAACAACTACGTGATGCTGTACTTCGGCTGGGAGGGCGTCGGTCTGGCGTCGTACCTGCTGATCTCCTTCTGGTACGGGCGGCCGAGCGCCGCGACGGCCGGCAAGAAGGCGTTCCTGATGAACCGGGTCGGCGACACCGGCCTCGCCATCGGCATCTTCATCATGTTCGCGACCCTGGGCACCACCCAGTACGACGAGGTGTTCAACGGTGTCGGCGCGCTGACCAGCACCACCGTGCTGGTGCTCGGCCTGCTGCTGCTGCTCGGCGCGGCCGGCAAGTCCGGCCAGTTCCCGCTGCAGGCGTGGCTGCCGGACGCGATGGAGGGTCCCACCCCGGTGTCGGCGCTCATCCACGCCGCCACCATGGTCACCGCAGGTGTCTACCTGATCGCCAGGTCCAACCCGATCTTCTCCGCGAACTCGACGCTCCAGCTCGTGGTGGTCAGCGTCGGCGCGCTCACCCTGCTGATGGGCTGCGTCATCGGTGCGGCGAAGGACGACATCAAGCGGGTGCTGGCCTGGTCGACGGTGAGCCAGATCGGCTACATGTTCCTCGGCGTCGGCCTGGGCGGTGGCGCGTACGCGCTGGCCATCGTGCACCTGCTGGCGCACGGCTTCTTCAAGGCCAACATGTTCCTGGGCGCCGGCTCGGTCATGCACGGGATGAAGGACCAGGTGGACATCCGCCGCTTCGGTGGGCTGTCCACGTACATGAAGGTCACCTGGCTGACGTTCATGATGGGCTGGCTGGCCATCATCGGCATGTTCCCGTTCTCCGGCTTCTTCTCCAAGGAGCCGATCATCGTGGCCGCCTTCGAGCGGGAGGACTGGACCGCCTGGCTCTTCGGCGGGGCGGCGCTGCTCGGCGCGGGGCTTACCGCGTTCTACATGACCCGGCTGTTCGTGCTCACCTTCCACGGGCCGAAGCGGTGGACCGAGGACATCGAGCACCCGCACGAGTCGCCGCGCCTGATGACCATCCCGCTGATCCTGCTGGCGGTCGGCTCGGTCGGCGCCGGTTTCCTGCTCTCCACGTCCGTTCCGGACTGGCTGACGGCGACCGCGGGGCTGGGCGGCGAGCACGCGGAGCACGAGGCGGTTCTCCCGCACGCCGTGCTCACAGCGCTCTCGCTTGTGGTGACGGTGCTCGGCGCCGGGCTGGCCTGGTTCCTGTTCCGCACCGGTACGGCCACCGCGCCGCAGCCGGCCGGGGTGCTGGTCACGGCCGCCCGGCGCAACCTCTACACCGACGCGGTGAACGAGGCGGTCTTCGAGAAGCCGGGCATCTTCCTCACCCGGGCGCTTGTCTTCCTCGACAACCGGGGCATCGACGGGCTGGTCAACGGGCTCGCCGCGGGTGTCGGTGGCGGTTCGGGTCGGCTCCGGCGGCTGCAGACCGGCTTCGTCCGCTCGTACGCCACCTCGATCCTGGCCGGTGCGCTGCTGGTGATGGCGGCGTTCCTGGCGGTGCAGGCGGGGTGGTTGGCGTGATCGACCTGAATACGCCCGCCCCCGCCGGCGGACCACGCATCCACGACGGAGGTAAGGCCGCATAATGTCCAACTTCCCGTTCCTCTCGGTGCTCACGGTGGCGCCGCTGGTGGGCGCCCTGGTGGTGGCCTTCCTGCCGCGCCACCGGCCGGAGCTGGCCAAGCAGGTGGCGTTCGCCTGGTCGCTGCTGGTGCTGGTGCTCTCGGTGGTGATGTGGGTCAGCTTCAACGCGGGCGGTGACCGGTTCCAGTTCCGCGAGTCGTACTCCTGGATCCCGAACTGGGGCGTGAGCTTCACCTTCGCCGCCGACGGCATCGCGCTCGTGATGCTCATGCTGATCGCGGTGCTGGTACCGCTGGTGATCCTGGCGTCCTGGCACGACGCTGAGTCGTCGAAGCGGTCCATCCCGGTCTACTTCGCGCTGCTGCTCATCCTCGAGAGCACGATGATCGGCGTCTTCGCCGCCGCCGACGTCTTCCTGTTCTACGTGTTCTTCGAGGTCATGCTGGTGCCGATGTACTTCCTGATCGGCAGCTACGGCGGCCACCAGCGGCAGTACGCGGCGGTGAAGTTCTTCCTCTACTCGCTTGTCGGCGGTCTGTTCATGCTGGCCGCGGTGATCGGTCTCTGGGTGGTCGGCGGGAAGACCTTCGACTGGCAGGCGTTGTCGCAGGTCGACATCAGCACCGGCACCGAGCGGTGGCTGTTCCTCGGTTTCTTCCTCGCGTTCGCCATCAAGGCACCGTTCTTCCCGTTCCACACCTGGCTGCCGGACGCCGGTGGCGCCGCTCCGGCGGGCGCCGCCGCGCTGCTTGTCGGTGTGCTCGACAAGGTCGGCACGTTCGGCATCCTGCGGTACTGCCTTCCGCTGTTCCCCGAGGCGTCGAAGTGGTTCGCGCCGTGGGCGCTGGCGCTGGGCGTGATCGGCATCATCTACGCGGCGCTGCTGGCCGTCGGCCAGAACGACCTCAAGCGGCTCGTGTCGTACACGTCGATCGCGCACTTCGGGTTCATCGGGGTGGGCATCTTCGCGTTCACCACGCAGGCCGGCACGGGCGCGGTGCTCTACATGCTCAACCACGGTCTGGCCACCGGCCTGCTGTTCCTGGTGGTCGGCATGCTGATCTCCCGGCGTGGCTCGTCGCTGATCAGTGACTTCGGCGGCGCCGGCAAGCTGGTCCCGGTGCTGGCCGGTGTGCTGTTCTTCGCCGGTCTCGCCTCGCTCGCGCTGCCCGGCACCGCGCCGTTCATCTCCGAGTTCCTGGTGCTGATCGGGACGTTCACCGTGAACAAGCCGGTGGCGGTCATCGCCACGCTCGGCATCATCCTGGCGGCGGCGTACGTGCTGTGGATGGTGCAGCGCACCACGCAGGGCACGCTCAATCCGACGCTTACCGAGGTCGACGGGATGCGCCGGGACCTCAACCTGCGCGAGAAGGTAGTGGTCGCTCCGCTGGTCGCGCTGATCGTGCTGCTCGGCTTCTATCCCAAGCCGGTCACTGACGTGATCAACCCGGCCGTCCAGGCGACCATGGACGACATCGGCAGGACCGACCCCGGCCCGTCATCGGTGGGCACCGTCCAGGAGGCGGCAAAGTGACCGAGTTGAAATTGCCGTCGCTCGACTACGCGGCACTCGCCCCGATCATGATCATGCTGGGCACCGCGTTGCTCGGTGTGCTGGTCGAGGCGTTCGTGCCCCGGCGGTCGCGGCACGTGGTGCAGTTGACGGTGGCGCTGCTGGCCGTCCTCGCCGCGCTGACCATGGTGGTGTTCAACGCCGACGACCGGCTCATCACGGCCGGCCAGTCCATCGCGGTGGACGGGCCGACGCTCTTCCTCCAGGGCGCCATCCTGGTGCTGGCCGCGATGGCGCTGCTGCTGATCGGTGACCGCTCCGTCGAGCGGGGCGGCGCGTTCGTCGCCCAGGCCGCGGTGACCGCCGAGTCGGCCGACGACCGGAAGCAGGCGGAGGGGCGCAACGGGCTCACCGAGGTGTACCCGCTCGTCACGTTCGCGATCGGCGGCATGCTGATCTTCGTGGCGGCGAACGACCTGCTGACCATGTTCATCGCGCTGGAGGTCTTCTCCCTTCCGCTCTACCTGCTCTGCGCGCTGGCCCGCCGCCGGCGTCTGCTGAGCCAGGAGGCGGCGATGAAGTACTTCCTGCTCGGCGCGTACGCCTCGGCGTTCTTCCTGTTCGGTGTGGCCCTGATCTACGGCTTCACCGCGGGCGTCCCCGGCCGCTCGGCAGGGGTCGACTTCGCCACCGTCAACGCGGCGGTGACCGATTCGCCGGCCAGCCCGGTGCTGCTCTTCGCCGGCATGGCGCTGCTCGCCATCGGTCTGCTCTTCAAGGCCGCGGCGGCCCCGTTCCACGTGTGGACGCCGGACGTCTACCAGGGCGCGCCGACCCCGGTCACCGGCTTCATGGCCGCCTGCACCAAGGTCGCCGCGTTCGGCGCGCTGCTGCGTGTCTTCCACGTGGCGTTCGAGGGCGGGGGCTGGGACTTCACGCCGGTGCTCGGTGCGGTTGCGGTGCTGACCATGCTCGTCGGCGCGGTGCTCGCGGTCACCCAGACGGACATCAAGCGGCTGCTCGCGTACTCCTCGATCGCCAACGCCGGCTACCTGCTGGTCGGTGTGCTGGCACCGAGCAAGGACGGGCTCGCCGGCACGATGTTCTACCTGGTCGCGTACGGCTTCTCGGTGCTGGCCGCGTTCGCGGTGGTGACCCTGGTGCGTGACGCCGACGGTGAGGCCACCCACCTGTCCCGCTGGGCGGGTCTGGGGCGGCGCTCGCCGTTCTACGCCGCGCTGTTCACGTTCATCCTGCTGGCGTTCGCCGGGATCCCGCTGACCAGCGGCTTCATGAGCAAGTTCGCGGTCTTCGGGCCGGCGCTGGACGGCGGCCAGGCCTGGCTGGTGATCGCCGGTGTGCTGACCAGCATGGTGCTCGCGTTCCCGTACCTGCGGGTCGTGGTGATGATGTGGCTGTCCGAACCGGGCGAGTCCACCCCGACTGTCACCGTGCCGGGCGGCCTCACCTCCGCCGCGCTGATGATCGGCGTGGTGGCCACCCTGGCGCTTGGTGTCGTCCCCGGTCCACTGCTCGACCTGGCTACCGGAGCCGCAGAATTCGTGCGGTGAGACGTACCTCGGACAGTGGGGGCCGGCGCGTGATCGCGTGCCGGCCCCCACTGCGTATCCCCGAACCGGAGCAGGTCGAACGGGTGTGGCATGGTTGATGGTGTGGTGATTCCGGCTGGCGAGCGTTCAGGTGCCACCGGTTCCGGCGGTCGCCGGGGTCGGGCGAGCACGAGTCAGTTCGGCGCGCTCGGCCTTCATCTTGCCGATCCCCGCGTCGAGGCGTCCGTGCTGGGGCTGCTGGACGCGGTCGAGGTCGAGTTGCGCGACAGTGTGGCAAGCGCCGACCCGTTCGTCAGCGAGGCGGCCCGGCACCTTCTGGAGGCCGGCGGAAAGCGGTTCCGGCCGCTGCTGGTGGCGCTCGGCGCCCAGTTCGGCGATCCGTCGGGCGCGCAGGTGGTCCCGGCAGCGGTGGTGATGGAGCTCACCCACCTGGCCACCCTCTACCACGACGACGTGATGGACGAGGCAGTCGTGCGGCGGGGCGCTCCGAGCGCCAACTCGCGCTGGACCAACTCGGTCGCCATCCTGGTCGGTGACTACCTCTTCGCCCGCGCCGCGGACATCGCGGCCGACCTGGGCCCCGAGGCCGTCCGGTTGCAGGCGCGTACCTTCGCCCGCCTGGTGCACGGGCAGATCGCCGAGACGGTGGGCCCGCGCCCCGGGGAGGACCCGGTCGCGCACTACCTGAGCGTGATCGCCGAGAAGACCGGATCGCTTATCGCCACGTCGATCCGGTTCGGCGGCATGTTCGGGGGCGCCCCCGCCGAGCAGGTCGAGGCCCTCGCCGGCTATGGCGAGACGATAGGCGTCGCGTTCCAGCTCACCGACGACCTGCTGGACATTGCGTCCGAGTCGGTGCAGTCGGGCAAGACGCCCGGCACGGACCTGCGCGAGGGTGTCCCGACGCTGCCGGTGCTCTACGCCCGTGCGGCAGACGACTCCGACGCCTCGTCGATGCGGCTCCGGGAGATCCTGGCGACCGGCCCGTTGACCGACGACGCGCTGCACGCCGAGGCCCTGGGGCTGCTGCGGGAGAGCCCGGCGCTCAAGCGCGCCCGGGAGACCGTGCGCAGCTACGCCGAGGACGCCCGCGCCCGTCTGGCCCCGCTCCCGGCGAGCGCGCCCCGCCAGGCGCTGGAGTCCCTCTGCGACTACATAGCCGACCGCACCAGCTGACCCACCCCGTCGGGCGGGTCAGGGGCGGGGCTTGGCGGTCAGTAGGCGGCTGCCGGCCAGCATCAGGGCTGCTGCCAGCAGCATCGCCACCGCCGCTGTGGTCCACATCGTGGGGTAGCCCTGGTGGGCGGCCAGCGGGCCGAGGCTCAGGGGGCCGAGGCAGCCGCCCGCGTACACCCCGGTCTGTGTGATCGAGGTGGCGGCGGCCGGGGCCCGCGGGTGCAGCCGGACCACCGCGAAGTTCATGAGGCCGGGCCACGCCCAGCCCAGGCCGAAGCCGAGCACCACACCCGCCACCAGCGGCACCGGGCCGGCCACCGCGAGCAGACCGAGCCCGGCCGCCCCGACGACAAGCATCGCGGCGATGAGCGCGACGTGACCGTTGGCCTTCCGGTCGGCCAGCCCGCCGGCGCCCACCCGGGCGACCACGCAGACCGCGCTGCCCAGGGTCAGGGTGAGGCCGGCGAGGCCCGGCGAGAGCCCCCGGGCGGCGGCCGAGTCCACCAGGAAGGTGCCCAGCGCGTTGGCTGCGCTCGCCGCCAACGTCGCCGCCGCGCCGATCACCACCAGGGCCGTCGTGGCCCGGCCCGCGCGCGTCGCGTCGGCCCGTCGGCCCCGGCCGGGCACCTGTCGGGGTACGGCCGGCAGCGTCGTCAGCGCCGCGACGGCCGCGGCCACGAAGGCCCAGCGCCAGCCGGCGGTGAGCGCGATCGTGGGCACCGCCGCGCCGGCCAGCAGGGTGGAGACCGGAATGGCCGCCTGCTTGACACCGAACGACAGCCCCTGCCGGTGGGGTGGCACGTGCTGGGCCAGTGCGGCGTTGCTGGCCAGTTGGCCGAGGGCGTTCGCGGCGGCGCTGAGCGCCAGCAGAGCGAGCAGCATCCCGTACGAGCGGACGAGCGCGGCCACGGCGAGCATCGACCCGGCGGCCAGCACGATGCCGCTGCGGGCCACCACGGCCGGCCCGTACCGCTCGACGAGCCGGCCGGAGGGCACCGAGGCCAGCGCGCTCACGCCGAAGTAGACGGAGACGGCCAGGCCCAGCCCGGCCGGGGAGAACCCGAGGTCCGCCCCCATCTGCACGGCGAGGCCGCCGAGCAGGAACACGGGCAGTACGCAGGCCACGGTGGTGGCGACGGCACCGGCGCTGGCCCGGATCGGGCGGGTCCGGGCGCGGCCTTCGGTGGGGGTGAGGGCGGTGTCGGTCATCGTCCGGCAAACCTACGCGAGTCAGGCTCAGACCACTCCCGGTGACCAGTGGCCTACGAGGAGTGGATGGTGATCTGGCATCCTCGACCCGAACAGGCATTTCGCACCCGGCCTGTTTTTCATATGGTGTAAGTCCCCGGCGGCGGAGGTGGTTGTGCGCGACCCCTTGGCAGAACCTTCGGACCTGATCCGCAGCGTGTCCCGAGCACTGCGGGTGCTCGAGTCGGTCGGTCGCGCCCCGAAGGGCCTGACCGTCAAGCAGATCGCCCGCCGGTGCGAGCTGACCGTGGCCACCACCTACCACCTGGTTCGCACGCTCGCGTACGAGGGCTACGTGATCCGTCGGGAGGACGGCACGTACATCGTGGGGCTGGAGGTGGCCGACCGCTATCGCGAGTTGGTGACCGCGTTCCGGGGCCCGCCGGTGGTCGGTGAGACGTTGCGCCGGGCCGCGGTGGACACGGGTTACAGCCACTACCTGGGCCGCTTCGTCGGCGGTCAGGTCGCCATCACGGCGGTGGCCGAGGGGCACCGCTCGCCCTACCTGGAGGACCTGGTCCCCGGCTTCGACGAGGGGGCGCACGCGACGGCCCTCGGCAAGTCCCTGCTCGCCACCCTCACGACCGAGCAGCGTTTCCGCTACCTGCGCGAGTACGGTATGCGCCCGTTCACCACCGCCACGCTCACCACCACCGAGGCCTTCGAGGCCGACCTGGCAGCCGGCGACCGGCGCGGGATGCAACTGGAGATGGGCCAGTTCCGTCAGGGCGTGGCCTGCGCGGCGGTGCTCGTCACGCCGGACAAGGACATGGAACGTCGGGTCGTGCTGGCCTGTGCGTTGCCGGCGAGCGAGATGATGACCTCGGCCCGGGTCGTCCGGGCCAAGCTGCTCACCGTCGCCCGTACGGTCGCCGACGGCATCGCCAGCGACCACTGAGCCATACGACGCCGAGAGGCCCTCTCCCGGGCTGGGAGAGGGCCTCTCGGGGCGGTCCAGCGCCGGACCGCCGGGGATAACGTCAGCTACCCGTCCAGGGCACCGTCAGCTGCCCACCGGGCCGCCGTCGAGGCGCCAGGTGACCACCACGCCGGGCTTGGCGTAGTCGCCGTCCGGCCAGTTCGAGGCCGGGTTCTCCACCGACGCGCCGGTGATCTCACCCGGGTGCTGGACGGCCACGAAGACCGAGCGGTTGTCGCCGGTGATGAACGGGCCGCAGGTCTCGGCGCCGAGGGGCACGGTCAGGAACTGCTTGAGATGACCCCGCTCCGGGCCCTCCACGGCGACCGCGAAGAGGCCGTCGTTGCTGCCCAGCGCGTTGCCGTCGGTGGAGATCCACAGGTTGCCGGTGGCGTCGAAGGCGACGTTGTCGGGGCAGGAGATCGGGGAGACCTTCGTCTTGTCGTACCCGGAGAAGAAGGTCGACGGGTCGGTCGGGTCGCCACAGACGATCGGCAGCGACCAGGCGAAGGTCTCCGCGGTGTTGTCGTTGCGGTCCTCGACCAGCTCCAGGATCTGCCCGTGCTTGTTGGCGTTGCGCGGGTTGGCCTCGTCGGCAGGCGCCTTGTCGGCCTTGCCGCGGTCGGTGTTGTTGGTGAGCGCCACGTACACCTTGCCGGTGAGCAGGCTCGGCTCGACGTCCTCGGGGCGGTCCATCTTGGTCGCGCCGACCCTGTCGCCGGCGAGCCGGGTGAAGGTGAGCACGTCCGCGGCGGTCATGCCGTCGACGAACGAACGGTTGCCGCTGACCAGCTTGATCCAGCGACCCCGGCCGTTGAACGCGCCGTCGGCGGGGAGCTTGCCCGTGCCGTCGATCTCGCCCGCGCTGGTCTGGTCCAGCTTCGCGACGTAGAGCGTGCCGGACTCCAGCAGGGTCAGGTTGTGCTTGCGGGCAGCCCAGGAGTTGCCCTTCAGGAACTTCTTGTCGGAGACGAACTTGTAGAGGTAGTCGAACCGCTCGTCGTCGCCCATGTACGCGACCACGTGCCCGTCCCTGGCGACGATCACGTTCGCGCCCTCGTGCTTGAACCGGCCCATCGCGGTGTGCTTGCGCGGGCGGCTCTCCGGGTCGAACGGGTCGATCTCGACGACCCAGCCGAAGCGGTGCGCCTCGTTCGGGTGCTTGGCCAGGTCGAAGCGCTCGTCGGCGCGTTCCCACTTGCGGCTGCCGCTGGGGTAGCGAGCGGTGGTGGTGATGCCGTAGCGGTCGAACTTCGGCTTCAGCTCGGCCGGCGCGCCGTCGGCGCCGACGAAGTACTGGTTGAAGTTCTCCTCGCCGGACAGCACGGTGCCCCAGGGGGTCACGCCACCGGAGCAGTTGTTGAGCGTGCCGACGACAGTGCGGCCCTTCGGGTCGGCGGTGGTCTTCAGCCACGCCGAGCCGGCGGCCGGGCCGGTCAGGTCGAACCTGGTGCTGAGCGCGGTGACGCGTCGGTTGTACGGCCGGCGACCATTGTCGACGGGCTTCCACTGCCCGGTGCCGGCGACCCGCTCCAGCTCCACCACGGACATGCCGTGCGCGGCCATCGCCGTGCGCAGCTGCTCCACCGAGAGCCCGTCCAGGCCGGGGAAGCCGGGGAACATCAGGTCCTCGTTCGTGTACTCGTGGTTGACCACGAGCAGCGCCCGCCTGCCCTGCTTGTCCAGCGGCAGCACGCCCACGAAGTCGTTGTTGTAGCCGAACTGCTTCGACTGGGCGGCGGCGGTCTGCCCGTGCAGGTCGAACTCCGGAGCGCCCGGCAGCACCGGGTCGCCCCACTTGATGACCACGGCGTGGTCATAGCCGTTCGGCACGACCAGGGTGTCCAGCTTGTTCGGCGGGATCGGCTTGAAGGTCAGCGCGCCGCTGCCGACACCGGTGCTCGGACGGCCGAAGCCGAAGCCCTCGGGGACGTCCGGGGTGGTGGGGGCGGCCAGGGCGGGGGTCGCGCCGGCCAGCGCGCCGGCGGCCGCGCCACCGAAGCCGAGGACCAGGGCGCCGACCGCGCCGGCCCGGACCACGCCACGCCGGGAGACCTCCGCGTTCACCACGTCACCGAAGTACGCGTTGTCGGACGTGTTCGGGACGGGGTGGTCACAGGCGTTGCCGCAGCGGTACAGACAGGTCATGGCGTCACGGGTGCCATGGCGGTTGCCGGTCAGCAGGGGGAGCAGCCGGGGACGGTCGCTCATGGAAGTGGCCTCCAGGAAGGTCGGTGGCACGACAGGCGGCGTACCAGCCGGACGCTAGGAGGACGTGGTGAGCGCTCGTCGGCCGCAGTGTGAACCAGGCGTGAACACCTACGCGGGCACCGACCGCCGCGCGACCGGCCTGACCTCGCGCTGAACCGTTCGGCGTCACCGCACGTATTCCCGAGCGGACACACCGCCGGACGCGCGCCGGAAGTGAGGAGACCGCCATCAGCGACCATGACGCCCAACTGCTGCGGGCGCTGCACGACGAGCACGCGGAGGCGCTGTACGCACACGCCCTGCGGCTGGTCAACGGCGACCGGCAGCGGGCCGAGGACCTGGTGCAGGAGACGCTGCTGCGGGCCTGGCGGCATCCCGAGTCCCTCGACCCGCGCCGCGGCTCCGTACGCGCCTGGCTGTTCACCACCGCCCGTAACCTGGCCATCGACGCCTGGCGGCGACGGTCCACCCGGGTCGGTGAGGTCTTCACCGACGAGTTGCCCGAGCCGCCCGAGGTGGTCGACGAGGCGGAGCGCGCGGTGGAGGCGTGGACCGTCGCCGAGGCGCTGAACCGGCTCAGCCCCACCCACCGCGAGGTGCTTGTCGAGTGCTTCTACCAGGGGCGGTCGGTGGCCGAGGCGGCGTCGAGGCTGGGCGTGCCGCCGGGCACCGTGAAGTCGCGCACCCACTATGCCCTGCGCTCACTACGGTTGGTCCTGGCCGAGATGGGGGTGACGGGATGACGCGGTGCGAGTTCGCGCACGACGACGGCGCGTACGTGCTGGGTGCCCTGGCCCCCGCCGAGCGGGCGGCCTACGAGCGGCACCTCGCCGGCTGTGCGTCCTGCCGGGACGCGGTCGCCGAGATCGCCGTCCTCCCCGGACTGCTCGGCCGCCTCGACCCGGCGGGCCTGGAGCAGTTCCTGCCGCCGCCGTCCCCGCCCCGGGCGCCCGCGCTGATCGAGGAGGCCCGGGGCCGCCGGCGCCGCGAGCGTGCCGCGACCCGTCGGCGGTACGCCCTGACCACGCTCGCCGCCGCCGCGCTCGCCCTGGTGGTGGGCGTCGGTACGGCCGTGATCCTGCCCCGACCGGCCGCCGGGCCGGTCCCCCCGGGGGCGCAGGGCACCCGCCCCGGCCCGCAGGTGTCGATGGTCGCCATGCGGCCGGTGGCCACCGCCGGGCCGGTGCACGCAGAGATCGGGCTGGCCGGCAGCAAGTCGGGCACCGAGGTGACCATGCACTGCGGGTACGACGCGCGGACGAGCTACGGCAAGGCGTACCCGTTCCGGCTGGTGGCGCACGGTCCGAACGGCAGCAGCGAGCAGATCGGCTCCTGGCTGGCTGCCCCCGGCGACGACCTCAGTTTCACAGGCGTCACCCGCTTCACCGACGCCGAGCTGGTAAGCGTGGAACTCCAACGATCCGACGGCACGCCCCTGCTGACGTACGCGGTCCCGTAGCCCTCCCGTCAGGGGGTGGGGACGGGCACCTCGCCGGCGGCGGCGCGGGTGTGGGCGCGGGTGCGGCGGGACTGGTTGACGGCGTCGGCGGTGAAGACGATCAGGGCCAGCCAGACCAGTGCGAAACCGGCGAGGCGGGCCGGCGGCATCGGCTCGTGGAAGATCAGCACGCCGCAGGCGAGCTGGAGGACCGGTGCCAGGTACTGGATCATGCCGAGGCCGGTCAGGGGCAGCCGGTTGGCGGCCCCGGCGAACAGCAGCAGCGGGATGGCGGTGGCCGCACCGGCCAGCACCAGCAGCGCGGTGTGCCCGGCCGAGACATGCCCGAAGGTCAACTCGGCGTGTCGGCTCAGCCAGGCGAGATAGCCCAGCGCGGGCAGTGCCAGCACCGCCGACTCGACGAAGAGCCCCTCGGCGGCGGGCAGCCCGAGCCGCTTCTTGATCAGGCCGTAGCCGGCGAAGCTGAACGCCAGGGTCAGTGCCAGCCAGGGCAGCCGGCCGTAGTCGACGGCGAGCACCGCGACGGCCGCCGCACCGACGCCCAGCGCGATCCACTGCGCCGGGCGCAGCCGCTCCCGCAGCACCGTCACCCCGAGCAGCACCACCACGAGCGGGTTGATGAAGTAGCCGAGCGCCGTCTCCACGACACGGTCGGAGCTGACCCCGTAGATGTAGGTGCCCCAGTTGACGGCGATCAGCGCGGCGGCGGCGACGATCCCGGCCACCGTCCAGGGTCGGCGCAGCAGCGTCCGCAGGAAGCCGACGTTGCGCAGCGCGCCGAGCAGCAGGGCCACGAAGAGCACCGACCAGACGATCCGGTGGGCCAGGATCTCCAGCGGGCCGGTGGGTCGCAGCAGCTTGAAGTAGAGCGGAAAGAAACCCCAGAGCAGGTACGCGCCGATGCCGTAGAGGTATCCCAGGCGGAGTGGCGTCACGCCTCCACCGTAAGGGGTGAACCTCCGCCTTGTTCCTTTCCGGTGATCGGGGTCACGGGCGGCCGGCGGTCGAGCTGCATCCACCGCTGGGGAGCGTCCAACGGGGTGAAGCCGACCCGCGCGTACACCTCGTGCGCGTCGTTGGTGGCCAGCAGGATCCGGCGTACGCCCAGCTCGGCCAGGTGGTCGCGGACCGTGCCGGCCAGCCAACCGCCCAGTCCGAGGCCCCGGGAGGCGCTGTCGACGTACACGTCGCAGAGCCAGGCGAAGGTGAGGCCGTCGGTGACCGCCCGGGCCACCGCCACCTGACGGCCGTCCCCGGGCCGGTAGACCCCGAACGGAAGCGACCCGGCGAACGACCGCACGACCGTCTCCCGGTCGCGCCCCAGCGCCCAGTACGCGTCGGTGGACAGCCAGTGGTGTATCCGGTCCAGGTCGAGCCGGGCGGGGTCGGTGCAGATCAGGTGGCCGTCGGCGCGAGTCAGCGAGAACACGTCCGCGAGGCTAGCCAACCCGACCGGTTCGCCGGCCGGCCAATTCCCGAAGTCTGGTCACCGGACCGCCCGGCCCATCCGGGGCCGGGCGGTGCCTGTCGGTCGTGGTCGATCGTCGGTAGTGGGTCAGTCCCGGTCGAGAACGGCGCCGAGGATCCAGGTCACGATGCTCACGAACAGGGCGCCGAGCACTGCGGCCGGCCAGAAACCGTCCACCGAGAACGGCAGCCCGGCCTGGTCGGCGATCCAGCTGGTGAGCAGGAACAGCAGCCCGTTCACCACAAGCGCGATGAGCCCCAGGGTGAGCAGGTAGAAGCCGCAGCCAACGGTCTTGATGACCGGTTGGAGCACCGCGTTGACGACGCCGAAGATCACCGCCACCAGGATCAGCGTGGTGACCGTCTGCACGGCCGAGGTCGACTCCAGGTCGATGCCCGGGATGAGCAGTGTGGCCAACCAGAAGGCCAGCGCCGTGGAGGCCAGCCGAATCAGCAACCCTTTCAGAAAACCCATGGCCGGGATCGTGCCACGGACCACTCACCGGCGTAACCCACCGGTTGACCATCCCGGGACGACGCGGCTCGGGTCGACGCCCCATCGGCTCAGCCGCGCGCCGGGACGCCGATCAACTGGGCCTCGATCGGAGTGGGAGAGAGCAGCGCCCACCGCAGGGCTCGGCGGTTCACCACGGCCACCATGTCGTCCCGGATCCGGGTGAGCCAGTCGGCCGACCCGCCCAGCCCCAACGCCGCGCCGGCCAGCACGGCCTCGGCCGCGTGCAACGGTTGCAGCACCGCCAGGTCGGCGCGGCTCAACGCGTCCACATCGGCCGAGGTCAGCTCGTCGCGCACCACGAGGGTGGCCCGCCATGGCGGACCAGGCTCGGTCTCGGCCGGCATCGGCCCGGCGTCGACCACCAGCAGCAGCGGCTGGAGCGCGGTGCCCACCGACCCGGAGACCTGTCGACCCGGCGGGAGCAGCGGGATCGTTCCACCCGGCGCGCCCACACCTCGCACGAACGGCTCCCACACCCGCGGTCGCGCCGTCTGCACCACCACGAGCGCACCCAGGGCCATCGCGCGCAGCGCCACCAACTGCGCGACGCGTACCCCGCCCACCAGCAACACCCGCGTGCTCTCTGGCCGGAACAACCGCACGGTCACCGCGCCCCCGTGCCGGTTGGTGCCGACCATCATCCCCGCCTCGCCCAGGGTCAGTTCCCAGTCGTCAAGCGCCACCCTCGGCTGCGCCCCGGCGGTGCTGAGCGCCAGCGGCAGCGTGCCCGCCAGCCCGGTCAGGTGCGCGCCGTCGAGTCTGCGCAGCTCCCCGCCCACGCCACCGACCAGTTTGCCGAGCGCGTCGACGGCCACCGTCAGCTCGGCTGTCGACGCGGCAGCCAGGCGTACGGCCAGCTCGGTCGGTGCCGCGCCGGTGCCGCCGCCCGGCGGCGACCCCGCGCAGAGCGACACCGTCGTCGCGGTCGCCGGCAGCGCGAGCAGCCGGGGCACCAGCCGCCGCGCGGCCGGGGCGCCGGTCTGCGGCCGGTGGGCGAGCCGGAACGTGGCCTGGACCAGGGCGCCCGAGCGGAGCAGCGGCCACGACTCCCGCACCGGCTGGCCGTCGTGCTGGGCCAGCTCGCCCAGCACGCGCAGTGCCGCCGGTACGCCGAGCGGCCGGGCGGTAAGCGGCCCGAGTCGGCGGACGATCCGGCGTACCGTGCCGGCGAGCGCCCGACGCAGGGCCTCAGGCGTCCACCCGTCCGCCCGCAGCACCCGGACCGCCAGCACCGCCCGCTCGCGCCCGGTGAGTCGGCCGTCGGTGAGCTGCCGGTACGACGTTCCTACCGTGCCACCCGCCGCCGGGACGGGTGCCGGTGTCCCGCTGAGGAGTAGTTGGATCCGCAGCGGCGGGACGTCCGGTCCGGGCGTCGGCAGCAGCGCGGACGGGGTGGGGATCGCCCGGGACGCGTCGCCGAGCAGGTCGCCGGGGTCGCCGAGCTCCAGCAGCACCACCATGCCGCCGGTGTCCTCAAGCACCGCCGCCGGCCCGCCGGGCAGCTCCGTAGAGTGGACCACGGTGCCCGGGGCGACCAGGTCGAGCAACCCGGTCGGGCCGGTCTGCTCGCCCAGCGCCCGGCGTCGGGTCACATGCCCGGCGGCGATGCCCAGCCACTCGAAGAGCCACCGGCCATGGACCCGGACCCCGGCGGCCGCCACGAGAAGCGCCGCCACCATCAGCGCCGCGACGGTGACCGGAGTGCCCCGGCCCAGCGCGGCGAGGACGACAGCGACGGCTACCTGCCCGGTGACCAGTTGACCCACGCGCAACCCCGCGCCGCGCCGACCGAGAGCGGCCCACCGGTCGCGAGGCCCTCGACCGGGTACGCCGTCCCGAGCCGCCCCCGGCCCGGCGAGGCCGAGCGCGGTCGGGGCGGCGCCGGGCGCTGCGGTCGCGGTTGCCTCGGTGTCGATACCCGGCGCGGCGTCGACGGACGTGATCGCGCCGACGACGGTGGGAATGCCCGGCCCGGCTGTCGCGGCGCTCGCGGACGGGGCCGGGCCCCAACCGGGCCGGCTCGCCGGCTGCGGGCCTCCGGTGGTGATCGGCGACACCGCGCCTCCTCGACCAGTGTGGGACGTGCCGGGCGGCCGACCGCCCCGGTTGCCCGTCACGCGCCGCGACGTGGCTGCCGCACATCGTAAGCGACCGATGGCTCCCGTGGTTGTCCACAGGGGAGGTGCGCGGGGTAGCAGAACGGCTACCGGGCCGCTACCGTCAGCCACGAAGTTCATCGCTGACCCGCGTCCACCCTTGCTCGTCGACCGGGCCACGCGATCGGTGCGCTCCCACGGTGGGCGCATCGCCGGCCAGGCACAACCGAGGAGACGAGGTGATGTCCGGGTGTCCCAGACCCAGGCAGAAGCGGCGGTGATGCGGCATACCGCCGCGAAGTTCGAGCAGGTGGACCAGTCGTTGCAGTCCATGCTCACCGGCCTGCTGGCCGAGCTGGAGGTGTTGCAGCAGGCCTGGCGCGGCGCCGGTGGGCGGTCGTTCGAGCAGGTCAAGCGGCAGTGGTCACAGGATCAGGCGGCGTTGCACCGAGCCCTGCGGGAGACCGCAGGGGCCATCCGCACCGCCGGCCGACAGTACGACGTCTCCGATGACGAGGCGGCCAGCCGGGTGGCCGGCACCAACCGCGGCGGCATTCAGCTGCCGCTCTGACCTGCCGGGAGGGAGTTCCGATGGACAACGGTGTGCTGGTCGTCAACTTCGCCGCGCTGCAACAGGCCGGCGTGGACATTCAACGGGCGCTGAACACGCTCGACTCGCAGCTCGGCCAGCTCGAACGCGACGCCGCGCCGCTGGTGTCGGCCTGGGAGGGTGACGCCCGACAGGCGTACGAGCAGCGCCAGGCGCGGTGGCGGTCCGCCTCGCAGGACCTGCAGGCGATGCTGCGCGCGATCAAGCTGGCGGTGGACGACTCCGCTGCCGACTATCTGGACACGGAGAAGAAGAACACCGGGCTGTTCCAGTGACGCCGGTGGGCCGGGAGCGCTGACGGTGCCCGCGTCGGCGCCCCGGTCACTCTCCGACGAGGGGCGCTCAGGCAGCGGGGTCGGGTCAGGCCGGCTCGGCCGGTCGCCAACGCCGGCGGGCGCCGCGGGGCAGCACGAGGGCGAGCAACACCACGGCGACCGCCGTCACGCCGATCACCGCCCCGGCCACCAGAGCACGGTCCCGGGCGCTCGCGCGGCGGGCCTGGCGGGCGAGCAGCGCCGGATCGGGCCCGTCGTCGACGAGTGCGGCGACCGGCTGCGGACCCGCAGGCAGGCCACCCCCGGTCTCGGTGACCGCTCGGTACGGGTTCAACACGCCGGCGCCGTACCCGCCGCCGTGTCCCGTCCCCGGCGCCGGATCCACGGTGGCGACGATCCGCTCCGCCACCTCGGTGGCGGTCAACTCGGGTCGGTACGCCCGCAGCAGCGCCGCGGTGGCGGCCACGAACGGCACCGCGTAACTGGTGCCCTCGACCTGCTGATGGCCCTGCGCGGGCGCGGCGACAAGCACCGCGCTGCCCGGGGCGACCAGATCGACGTACGAGCCGGTCTGGGAGAAGGCCGCCCGTACCCCGTCCACCCCGATCGCGCCCACCCCGAGCACCCCGTCGTACGCGGCCGGGAACGGGATCGGGTCGCCGCTGTCGTGCAGGTTGCCCACGGCGGCCACCAGCACCACGTCCCGCTCGACGGCGTACCGCACAGCCGAGCGGACCTCCGGGTCGTCGGCGTACAGGACGACGGAGAAGTTGACCACGTCGGCGTCGTGGTCGACGGCCCAGCGGATGGCGCGGGCGAACTCGTCGGCGCTTACCGTGCGCCCCGACTCCCGGCCCTGCACCACCTGCTGCTCACTCACCCGTATCGGCAGGATCCGGGCGGCCGGAGCCAGGCCGTGGAAGGCGACACCGGGCCGGGGCGTCGCCGCGATGATGCTCGCCACGCCCGTGCCGTGCCCGGCGCAGTCCCGGCCGCCGTCCCCACCCGGGTCGAGCAGGTCCGCGCCGGCCAGCACCCGTCCGGTCAGCTGGGGGTGCGCCCGGTCGACTCCGGAGTCGACCACCGCGACCGTCACCCCGGCGCCGGTGGTCAGCGGCGCGAGCCGCGCGGGGTCGTACCTCTGCTGGGGCCAGGGTGTGGCCTCGACCGGCCGGACGGGCGCCAGTGGGGTCGCGCAGACCGGGGCCATCCGCAGCGCGGCGCTGGCGGCGACGGCCGGACCGGTCGCGCCGGTCAGCAGGGCGGCGGCCAGACCTGCCAGGACGGGGCGCGCGATCGATCGGGACATCGACAGCCTCCGTATCGTGTCGGCGTCGGAACGGGATGTTATCGCCTCGCCGCCGCCCCGGCGCACCGCCGCCCGCCAGCCGTTGTGATCGTGATACCACCTTGTAGGTTGTACGCGATACCTGTGGCCTGTTCTCGGAAGGAGAGGTGGCCGTGACCGAATGGGAGCCGGCCACGGAGGCCGAGGTGGCGATGTGGGACGCGCTGCGCGCCAACGACCAGGAGCTCTACTTCCGGCTCCTGTCCCGCACCGATCTGCTGTTGCCGGTCTCCACGCCGGCGCCGTCCGGGCAGGCGTCCGCCGGCTGGGGCACCTGGACCACAGGTGGCCGCACTCACGTGCTGGCCTTCACCTCCGCCGCGGCGCTGCGGGCCTGCCTCGGTGAGCACGCCGGCACCAATCGACGCGTCCCGTTCACCGACCTCGCTCTCGGCTGGCCCAATCACGAGTGGTGGCTCGCGGTCAACCCCGGGTTGCCCGTCGAGGGCTACCTGCCCGCCTGGTTCGTCTCCCAGCTCTCCCGCGGTGACGTCCGGCTGCCGGGCCGCGCCATGGGTGCCCGCGCCCGGCTGGAGCGGGCCGAGACGCTGGCCCGGTCGAGAGCAGGAACGACCGGCCGGGACGCCCCACCCACCACCGGGTTCGTGCCGCCCCCGCCACCCGTGTCGGATCCGGCACCGCCGGGACGACCCGCGCCGAGGACCGCAGTGCCGCCGGTGGGTGTGCCCCCGGCCCCGGGCATCCCGACCCGGCCCTCCGGTCTGGGTGATCTGTCGCGTCGGCCCGGCTCGGAGGACCCGCCCGCCGCCGGTCAGCGGCAGCCGAGCGCCCCGCCCCGACCGGCTCGCCCCGGCGCCGTTCCGGGCTCGGGCCGCACCGGCGCATCCCGGTACGTGCCGCTGGCCTCCACCGACCGCGCCCCGGCCGACCAGCCCGACCCCAACGCCGGCCGGCCGTCGACGAGCCGCCCGGCGGGCGACGGCGACGTGCCGGCCGCCGGTGACGGCAGCAGCCAGGGTGGCCGACGTTCATTCTTCGAACCGACGTCCGGTCGGGCGTCCGGCCCGGTCTCCGGCGACGGTCGGCCGGGCGACCGCGCAGTGCCGCCGTCCCGATTCGGGCGGGGCAGTCAGCCCTTCCCGCGCCGCCGGCCCGCCGACGCACCGGGTGGTGACAGCGCGACACAGGCCTTCCCGATGCCGGCACCGGACGCCACCCGACCGCTACGGCCCTCGGCCGGCGACCTGGGCGCGTCCCGGGTCGTACGAGCGCCGGCGACCGACCACGAGGCCACGCAACCTCTGCCGCCGCGACGGCCCAGCCCGTTGGCCGAGGAACCCACCCATGCGTTCCGGGTGCCCGGCCCAGCCGGGGAGGAGCCGTCGCCGACCCGCACGCGGGCTCCCGTCTCTTCGGCGGACGAGACCCAGGCGATCCCGCGGGGCCGGCCCGGTGAGCGGCAGCGCTTCGAGCCGGTGGAGGAGTTGTCGCCGTCGGTCGCGGAGCCGGTCTCCGGCCCACCCGCCCCGCGGCGCGGCTTCACGCCCATCGTCATCGAGGGCACCATCATCGAGTCCCGGGATCTCGTCGACCCGACCGAGGTCGGCCCGGCGTTCGACGAGCCATGGCGACCCGGCCCGACCACCGCCCCACCAGCGTCGGCCCCGTCCGTGCCCGGCCCGTCGACGTTCGGCCCGTCGACGTTCGATCCGCCTACGTCCGGCTCGTCCGCGCCCGCCCCGCCGATGTTCGGCTCGTCGGCGTCCGGCTCGTCCGCGCCCGCCCCGCCGATGTTCGGCTCGTCGGCGTCCGGCCCGTCTACCTCCGGCCCGTCCGCGTTCGGCTCGTCCGCGCCCGGCCCGTCGGCGTTCGATCCGTCTACCTCCGGCCTGTCGGCGTCCGGCCCGTCGGCGTTCGGCCCGTCGACGTCCGGCCCGTCGACGTTCGGCTCGTTCGTGCCCGGGGCAGGCGTCGACGCGGGGCCGATCGACGCGACCGACAGCGGCGCGGGCCTTCTCGATGCGGCGGAAGGCGGCACGGGCCTGTTCGGCCCGGCGGGGGGCGGCCCGCACGGTGGCGCCGACCGACTGGGCACCGACACCGGCACCGACGTGGGAGACGATGACCGGGCTGGCGGCAGTCCGGTGGACGACGCCGGCCTGGGCGGCGGTGACCTGGCCGGCGGTGACCTGGCCGGCGGTGACCTGAGCGGCGGCCCGGCCGGCCTGGACGGCAGTGGGACGCCGCTCCGCTCCCCGGTCGGCGATGCGCCGGAGGCGGCACGCACCGACAACGCCGCCACCGGGGAACCCGCGGCAGCGGACGGCCAACGGGCGATGGTCGACGAGCCCGCGTCGGTGCCGTTCGAGCCGGCCAACACCGTCGAGGAGGATCTGCTCGGCGCGGCCGGTGCCGGCAGCACCGACACGTTCCTGTCCACTTTGCTGCTGGCCCGGGTCCTGCTTCCGGCGGCGACGGACTCGGTGCGCGGCAGCCGTCCCGGTGACCCGGGTTTCGTCTGGCAGACCGCGCAGCTCGACGGCGAGACGTACGTGGTGGTCTACACGTCGCCGGAGCGCCTCGCCGACCACGTCGAGGGTGACATCGACACGGTCCGGGTGAAGTTCGCCCAGCTGATCCGGCGGTGGCCTGACGAGGACTGGTCGTTCGCCGTCAACCCGGGCACGCCTGTCGGCGCGAAGCTGCCCGGCGACCAGATCGTCGCGTTGGCCAACTGGGCCGCCGAGGTGGGGCTCGGCGACGACCTGGAGGTCGACCCGCAGGAACCGGCGGTCGAGGCGGAACCGGCGGCCCGCACCCGGTACGCCCCGGCAGCGGTCGATCCGGCCCGACCGACAGTGATGCAGAAGGCGATAGCGCCAAGTCAACTCGCGTACTACCTGGAGCGGGGGTACGACCGGGTCTCCGGTTTCGTGCACCGGGCCGGCGAGTTGGCACACCTGACCACGCCGGCCGAGCTGCACGACGCGCTGGGTCTCAGCTACCCGAGTTCGCCGTTCGTGCGGGACGCCGAGGAGATCTACGTGCTGCGCTGGCCGGCGCACCGTCCCAGCCTCTACCGGATTCCGTACGGCGGCCAGAACGAGCCGGCGATGCGGGCCATGGAGGGCTGGGTCATCGAGCGCCCGCCGTTTCGGGGCAACGGCTTCGCCCCGGGCGAGAGCAGTGACGTGGTGGCGGAGTTCAAGGTGGACAGCGCCCGCCTTCCGCACGGCGCGCAACTCCTGCGCATCGGCGGGGACGGCACCGAGCGGGTGGTCGCGGTGCTCGACACCGACGCGGTGGTCTGGCGACGGGTCGGGGAGGCATGATGCGCGACGGCTACGTGGCGCGTTGGCAGGGTCGGGAGTACCAGGCGAGCCCGGACGGCGACGACATCCGGCTCTACCAGCCGGAGCCGGGTGAGGGCTTCGAGGAGGTCCGCCCCGGCCGGTACGTGCGGGTGCTGCCGGCGAGCGAGATCGAGGACCTGGCGTACGTGCGGACCACCTGCACGTGGCAGGGACAGCCGTTCATCGTGCTCGGGAAACACGACAACTGGCTGCGCGTGGAGTACACGGGCGGGCGCTGGCCGGTGGCCGAGGCGATGCGGCTGGAGGTCTTCGACTTCGGCGTCTACCAGGGCTGGGCGCCGGCCGCCGAGGTCACCGACCTGCGGGAGCAGCGGGTCTGATCGGTCAGGACTTGGCCCAGCGCAGGATCTCGCCGAGCACCAGCTCGGGTGCTTCGAGGTGGGGGAAGTGCCCCACCCCGTCGAGCAGGCGCCACTCGTACGGCGCCACGACGTACCGGCCGGAACCCAGGGCGGTCCGGGGTAGGGCGGCGACGTCCTGTGCGCCGTGCAGTTGCAGAGTCGGCGTGACCAGCGGCTTCTGCATGAGGCGTACGAACCGGTAGCCGTGCAGCCGCAGCACCGAGCGGAAGGCCCAGCGGTAGCCCTCCAGTGCGCAGAAGGCGGCCTGCGGTACGCGCATCGCCTCCCGGCACCGCTCGGCGTACGCCTCGAAGCCCGGGCTGGCCGCCCAGCGTGGCCCGGCCCAGCGACGCAGGATCTCTCCGACGGCCGCCCCGCCGTCCCTCGTGAGCACGTGCTCGTAGCGGGGGAGCTGGAACTTCAACGCCGGGGTGGAGGCGGCGAACTGCCCGCGCGGGTCGGCGAAGATGGCGGCGCGCAGGCGCAGCGGGTGGGGTGCTCCGAGCACCACCAGCCGGCGGACGAGGGCGGGGTGGAACGACGCGACCGTCCAGGCCACCATGCCGCCGACGCCGCTGCCGACCAGCGTCGCCGACCGTTCACCGAGGGCCCGGATCAGGCCGGCGATGTCGGCGGCGAGGGTGTAGCCGTCGTACCCCCGGGGTGGTTTGTCGCTGGCGCCGTAACCGCGCAGGTCCACGGCGACCGCGCGGAAGCCGGCGTCGGCGACCGCCGGGAGCATCTGGTGCCAGGCCCACCAGTGCTCGGGAAAGCCGTGCAGGAAGAGCACCATCGGCCCGGTGCCGGCCTCGACCACGTGGAACCGGGTGCCGTTGGCGCCGACGAAACGGTGCGTCCACGGCCCCTCGGTGAGGACGCAGGACTCGTCGACGACTCCGCCGCGCTGGTCGGTCATGGCAGACAGCCTAGGACCTCGCCGACGAGCAGCCGTTTCGCCGGCCCGTCTTGGGGCGGGAGTCTCGGGCTGCGGTCAACCGACCGCCCTGATCGAGACGATCCTGACCGGAGTGCCCGACCCGCAGTCGATGTCAGGAACGGCGGTGTCGACGGTCAACCGGACCGTCGTGCCGACGGCGAAGGAGCCCATTCCCGGCCCGTACAGGGCGTACTGCCGGCCCTCTTCGCTGACCAGGCCGTAGCAGGGCCCGTCACCGCCCCGACTGATCCGGCCGGCCAGCACGATCGCCTTGCGCGCGTCGGTCGGGTTGCGTGGCGGCCCGGTCGGCGGGCGCAGCGTGGGCAGTGGGATCTGGCTACGTGACGGCCTGTCGGAGGGGGACGACCCCGTCGGATCGGTGCGACTGCTCGGCGTCGCGGCCGAGGACGGTGTGCCGATCGAGGGTGTGCCGGACGGGGTCTGCTCGGTGGGCACGGGGTCTCCTTCGATCCGCGTTCCGGTGCAGCCGGTGAGCGCCAGCAGGGCGGCCAGACCGGCGCCGGTCAGGGTGGTGCGGGTTCGCGGGTGCACGGGTGATCGGACGTGCTGGGCTGCGTCGGGGTTCCCGGAACGGGCGATGCCCGGGCAGGTGACCTGCCCGGGCATCGCCGTGGTGCGGGTGTCGCGTGATCCGAGGATCAGAAGAAGCGGACGTTTGTGTAGATGCCGTCCTGCGACAGAACCTTGATCTTCCGGCCGGTCGCCGGGAGCTTGACGCCGTGGTTCGGCAGCTCCGGGTACCAGTACTGCTGGGTGTCGTCGAACAGGGGCTGCGCAGCCTGGCCGCGGATGTAGTTCGGCTGGCTGTTGATGTGCAGCGTGAACGAGTCGGCCTTCTTGAGGCCGAACGGCGCGTCGTAGACCTGGACGCGGGCCCGCCAGGGGGCACCGGTCAGGTTGTAGAGCGGCCGCGGGTGCGCGTCGATGTACAGGTTCCGGCCCTCACCAGGGTGACCACCCGGGTTGAGCTCCGGGTCGTACGGCATGGTGTTGTTGTCGGCGAACCGGAGGTTCCAGTACGAGATCAGCAGACCCTCCTGGTACGCGTAGTGGTCCACGTAGTCCGGGCGGGTGTTCGCGTAGCCGAAGTAGTACGGGCCGGTCTTGAGGTACTTGTCGTACGAGGTGTACGACCGGGTGCCGGCGATGTAGTAGTTGGCGAACATGCGGGTGTAGGTGGCCGAGGCGATCTCGAACTTCCCGGCGAAGGTCCAGCCGTTGGCACCGTTCTCGCCGCCGTCGGTGAACACGGTCTGACCGTCGGCGGTCACGGTGATCGCGTCACCGTAGAAGCCGCCCCGGGACAGGCCGCCGTCGGTCTGGTAGCGCAGCCGGAACTGCACGACCTTGCCCGCCGCCACGTTCATCGGAATGTTGACGTCGACCCACTTGCCGGCACTGGAACCGTCCAGGGCGAAACGCCCGGGTGAGATCTCCTTCAGCGGCCTGCCGTTGACGGTGCCGGGCAGGGTCGCCCACGTCTTGCCGCCATCCAGCGACGCCTCGAAGAACAGGTAGTCGAACCCGGTCTCGATGTTGTAGCGGCCCTTCATGGTCAGGGCGGCCGACGACTTGCCGGTGAGGTCCAGCGTCCGGGTCATCGTGCTGTTGAGGTTGTCCTCGTTGCCCGTGAAGAACTGCTTGCTGCCCTCGAACGGCGCGCCGTTGGAGAAGGTGTACTCACGCGGCGGGAGGTCGACCACCGCGGCCTGCGCCTCCGGCGAGTTGTACTCCTGCGGGCCGAGCTTCACGGTGCGCTTCTCGTTCGGCCCGATCGTGTCGTGGTCGAGCCAGCCGAGCTGGAGCTTGTTCCACGCGCCGAGGTCGCCACCGCGGTCACCGATGGCCGGGTCGTTCTTGGCACCCAGCCGGCTCTGGGCCATCAGGGTCCAGTGCTCGTTGTTGTTGTCGCCGCTGGCGCCCACGTTGTAGTCGTCCGGGAGACCGAGGTCGTGGCCGTACTCGTGGTAGAAGACGCTCCGGCCACCGTTCTCCGGCTGGATCGTGTAGTCACCGATCCAGACGCCGGTGTTGCCGATCTCCGTGCCACCACCCGGGAAGGTGTCCGGGCCGGTGTTGCCCTGGTCCGAGGCGTACGCGTACCAGCGGTGGCTCCAGATGGCGTCCTCACCCTGGATCGGGTCACCGTCGGCCTGGTCGCCGCCGGAGTGGACGATCTGGAAGTGGTCGATGTAGCCGTCCGACTCGTTGAAGTTGCCGTCGCCGTCGTAGTCGTACCTGTCGTACTCGTCCATCGACTTGACGTCGGCGGCGATCTGCGCGTCGGTGCGGCCGGCGGCCTTCTGGTCGATGACCCACTGGTTGGCGGCGTCGCGGACCAGTGCCCAGGTGTTGTCGCAGACGTTGCTGTCGCAGACCGCGGGGTCGTTGGCCGGGTTCGGGGAGTCGTCCGCGATCGGGTCGTCGGACCGGCCGTAGCGGGCCTCGTTGTACTTGACCTTGACCCAGTCGGTGACCTCGCCCTGGACGCTGTAGCGACCCGAGGACTGGGCCTCGTAGTACTGCTTCAGCGACTCGTCACCGGGGTTGGTGCCGAAGTAGAGCTGCCGGTAGTGGTCGGCGTTGAAGTCCGGCTGCCAGACGGTGGAGTTGTCCACCGCCCGGTTGGGCGCCGGAATCGCGTTGTGCAGCGGCCCGTCGAACTTGGTCGGCCCCGCGGTGTCGGGGCTGGTGTTCTTGTCCGGGTAGTCCGGGTGCCGCTCGTTGCCGAACTCGGCGAGGATCACGAAGATCTTGTCGGTCCGCTCGCGGGAGAGTTCGACGTACTGGTCCTCGGTCTGGGCCGTGCCCGCCCCGGTGGTGCGGGCGCTGGCCCCGTCGGACTGGGTCTTGCCGACCTTGACGACGGTGCTGCCGTTGATCTTCTGTGCCTTGGACTTGCCGGACAGGACCTTGCTGAGGCCCTCCTGGCGCAGCGATCGCCGCTTGTCCTCCAGCGGGTTCGGCAGGTCGTGGTCCGCAAGGGCGGGCTCGGCGACCGACGGAGCGGCCGTCGGCAACTTCGGCTGCGGCGCGGCACTGGCGGACGGTCCGAACGCCAGCCCTGTCGCCGTCAGTGAGAGCCCGATCAGACCCACTGCGACTTTGCGCACGTGGTACCTCCGGTGTGAGGGAACCGGCCCAACGGGGGTGAGGCCGGCGATAGATCGATCCCACTAGTGGGACCAATGGTGAACATAGACACTGCTGGGACGGGTGGGAAGATGTGCGCGTCGATTTGTTGCAAGATTTTGTTGGGAATGCTTTCCACCGTCACACCCCTGCGCTTCATCAGCACACGAGCCGGCGCGGTCGGGGCGCAGTCACTCCCACAGCGACATATTTCGATCAAGAAGATCGGTTGTACGACAGTGGGGCCGGTGGCGTTCCCGCCACCGGCCCCACAGTCAGTTCCTGATCAGTAAAGCGTTACTTCTTCGCCGGCGTCACGAAGATCGTGGCGGACGAGTTGTCCCGCGCGGCCTTCTTGATGGTCAGCGAGACGCCATAGTTCACGCCCGCGTCGCCGGGGTTGCCGGTGCCGAGAACGATCGCGCCACCGCCAAGCGTCACGCCGTAGAACTCCGGCGCCGGGCTGCCATCCGGGTGGGTGACCCGGGTGGTGTACGGGGCGTTGCCCCGCGACGGCAGCACCACGGAGGCGTCGTTGTCCCGCGCGTACGGAGCACCGTCACGCATCTCGATGCCCGGGTACCAGCCCTTGGCGTCGGTGAAGGACTTCACCGGCGCCTGCGCCTTGAACTTCGTGCAGTACGCGCTGTACGGCTCGCCCTCGGCCTCCAGGCACTCCGTGAAGGGGTACGTCTTCTGGAGCGTGAAGGCCGCGTTCGACGACTGCGGACGGCTGGGCAGGTTGTCCGTCACCGACGGGTCCTTCTCCGCGGCCGTGCCGGTGCGCCGGAGCGGGTCGAAGTGCGAGTCCACGATGAGGAGCCCGCCCTTCGCGCCGTAGCTGGGCAGCGAGGTCATCTGCGCGGTGACGTGGTTGACGTCGCCGAGCGCGGAGTCCCGGTACCAGACCAGCATGCCCGGAGCGTTGTACGACAGCCGGTCGACCTTCCACGCCTCGTGGGAGTAGATGGTGTCGTACGCGTACTTCAGGCCGTTGTCGAAGCCGTCGAAGTTACGCCACTCGGCCAGGTAGAACTGCGCGTGCACCTCGGTGCCGCTGGAGACCTTCCAGCCCTCGCCGGTGGTGTCGACGAAGGTGCCGCCGGTGGCCGTCCAGCCGTTGGCGCCGCCCTCCACGTCGTCACTCCACGTGGTCGCGCCGCCGCCGGTGACCGAGAAGTCGTCGGCGAACCAGTTGCGCTCCTCGAACGCCTCGTCGGTGGCCTGACGCAGCCGCAGCTGCACCGTCTTGCCCGCGTACGCCGACAGGTCGACGTAGTCGTGCCGCCAGCCGTCGGTGCTGCCGGTCAGGCCGTACTTCTTGCCGCCGAAGTCGTTCATCCGGCCGTTCGGGTCCTGGTAGTCGTCAGGCGTGGTGACCACGGCGCCGCCCTCGGCGTACACCTTCTGCTCGGTCCAGGTCGTCCCGCCGTCCGTCGAGAGCTCGACGAAGCCGTAGTCCCAGTCCTCCTCGATGATGTAGTTGTTCCACATCCAGAACTTGGCGTCCGCGGCGTTGGGCACCTCGACCGAGCGGCTGAGCTTGACGTCGGCCCACTCCTGGTCGTTGTTGCTGTGCCACATCTTCGTGCCGCTGTGCGGCGTGGCCAGGACCGTCACCTTGTCCGGCAGGTCGACCTTGATGCCGTCCTCGGAGTCGATGGGCGTCCGCGACGTCTGCCCGAGCTTCACCTCACGCGGGTTGGAGCCGGGGCGGATGGTCAGCGGGTCGGCCCAGCCGAGCACCCACTTGTCCCAGATGCCCATGTGCGTCGGCAGCGCCTGGAAGACCTCGCCCGAGTGCGATCCCGAGGCCATCAGGTCCCAGAAGTCGATGTCGGAGTCGGCGTTGCCGGACGTGTCGTAGAGGTCCGGCAGACCGAGGTCGTGACCGAACTCGTGGGCGAAGACGCCGACGCCGGCGTCCTCGGGCTGCACGATGTAGTTCGACACCTTGAGGTTGGTGCCCGGGATGCTGTAGCCACCGGCGACCGTGGAGGAGTGCGCCCACACGGCGTACACGCCCTGGTCGCCGCCGCCACGCGACTTGCCCTGGCCGGCGTGCACCAGCACGAGGTGGTCGATCACGCCGTCCGGCTCGAAGAGGTTGCCGTCACCGTCGCGGTCGGCCTGGTCCTCCTTGTCGTAGTCGGCCCACGGGAAGCTCGGGTCCTTGGCGGCGAGCGCGTCGATCGCGTCGGTCGCCAGGCGGCCCGCGCCGGCCGGGTTGTCCGGGTGACCGTTCATCGACTGCTCACGGCCGGGAACCCAGTTGCCGTTCTCGTCCTTGGTGCAGCGGTTGGCGGCGTACCAGCCCTCCGAGTGCGGCACGCTGATCCACGGGCTGGCCTGCCCGTCCACCGTGTACGCGTTCTTGGACATCTCCAGGTACATGTTGTGCATGGTGCGCCCGGAGATGTCGATGCCCTTCTTACCGTCCGGGCCCTTCAGGTCCTTGCGAACCCGCTCGGTGATGCCCTTCTTGGTGTACAGCATCTTGTCGTAGTGCTGCGGAGAGAAGTCCGGCACCCACATCGAGTTGTTGTCCTCGTAACCCAGCGTCGCCGGGTTCGGGATCGTGTTGTGCTTCGGGCCGTTCTGCACGGTGCCCGGCACGCAGGTGCGGTCCTCGAACACCGTCTTCGGGACCATCACGCCCGTGAAGTCGTCGTTCGCCTGGTCGTTGAACTCCACAAGCAGCGTCAGCAGCTTCGCCGTCTGAGTGGTCGGCGCCTGCTTGATCTGCCGCGGGTTCTTGCCGGTCTTGATCGACTTGGCCTCGATCTTGGCCAGCTGCTCGGCGGCGACCGGGTTGCCCCGCGCGTGCTTCTGGTCGAACGCGCGCGCGTCGTCCACAGCCGGGGCGTAGACGCCACCCTTGCCCTTGACCTCGCGGCCGGTGGTGTCCGTCTGCACCTCGGGCTCGGCGTAGTTGATGTAGTACTCGTCGGCCCCGATCACCGCCCGGGGGGTGGTGGACGGCTGCGCCGACGCACTGCCACTCACGGTCAGCGAGGTGGCCGCGAGGGCGATGACGGGCAGCGCGACGAGTAGTCGTCGACGCGACCCCGGATGGGAGTTTCTGTTCATGCCGCTCCGTTTCTCGGGCATGGGCGGAGGAAGCCGGCCGACTCGGGGCGCGCGGAGGCGCATCGAGGCCAGCCGACCTTCGTGAAACTAAATGAGAAACACACCGAACGGCGGGAACGTGATGGAGGCGTTATTCGTCCAACCACTCGCGGCGGCCGCTGAGTGTGGGCGTACCTCCACAAAAGATGACGATGGGTGACGGTCCGGACGGACCGTCACCCATCGCTTGTGTACGCCTGTCGTCAGTCCTCGTCGGACTTCGCGCCGCTCATCCCGGAGGAGATCAGGTCCATCACCGACGAGTCCTGCAGCGTGGTCACGTCGCCGAGCGACCGGTTCTCGGCCACGTCCCGCAGCAATCGACGCATGATCTTGCCCGAGCGGGTCTTCGGCAGCTCCGCCACCAGCATGATCTGCCGCGGCTTGGCGATCGGGCCGAGCGTCTTCGCCACGTGGTTGCGCAGGTCGGCGATGAGCTGCTCACCCGCCTCGCCGGCGATGTCGGTGCTGCCCCGCGGGATGGCGAACGCCACGATCGCCTGGCCGGTGGTCGGGTCGGTCGCGCCCACCACCGCGGCCTCCGCCACCGACGGGTGCGACACCAGCGCCGACTCCACCTCGGTCGTGGAGATGTTGTGCCCGGACACCAGCATCACGTCGTCGACCCGACCCAGCAGCCAGATGTGCCCGTCGTCGTCCTTCTTCGCGCCGTCACCGGCGAAGTACATGCCCTCGAACCGCGACCAGTACGTCTCGATGAACCGGTTGTCGTCACCCCAGATGGTGCGCAGCATCGACGGCCACGGCTCGCGCAGCACCAGGTAACCGCCACCGCCGTTGGGCACCGACTGGCCCTGGTCGTCGACCACGTCGGCGACGATGCCCGGCAGCGGCGCCATCGCCGAACCCGGCTTCGTCGCCGTCACCCCCGGCAGCGGGGAGATCATGATGGCGCCCGTCTCGGTCTGCCACCAGGTGTCCACGATGGGCAGCTCGCCGCCGCCGACGTGCTGCCTGTACCACATCCACGCCTCGGGGTTGATCGGCTCGCCGACGCTGCCCAGCAGCCGCAGCGACGACAGGTCGAAGCCGGCGGGGATGTCCTCGCCCCACTTCATCATCGTCCGGATCAGGGTGGGCGCGGTGTAGAGGATGGTCACGCCGTAGCGGTCGACGATCTCCCAGAAGCGGCCCTTGTGCGGGGTGTCCGGGGTGCCCTCGTACATGACCTGCGTGGCGCCGTTGGAGAGCGGGCCGTACACGATGTACGAGTGGCCGGTCACCCAGCCGATGTCGGCGGTGCACCAGTAGACGTCCGTCTCCGGCTTCAGGTCGAACACCGCGTGCGTCGTGTACGACGCCTGGGTGAGGTAACCGCCTGTCGTGTGCAGGATGCCCTTCGGCCGGGCCGTGGTGCCACTGGTGTAGAGGATGAACAGTGGGTGCTCGGCGTCGAACGGCTGCGCCGTGTGCTCGGCCGACGCCGTCTCCACCGTCTCGTGCCACCAGTGGTCCTTCTCCGACCACGCCACGTCCTCACCGGTGCGGCGGACCACAAGCACGTGCTCCACCGACGGTGAGCTCGCCACCGCCTCGTCCACTGTCGGCTTCAACGCCGACGGCTTGCCCCGCCGGTAACCACCGTCCGCGGTGATCACCACCTTGGCGCTGGCGTCCTGGATCCGGTTGCTCAACGAGTCCGCGGAGAAGCCGCCGAAGACCACGCTGTGCGCCGCGCCGATCCGGGCGCAGGCCAGCATCGCGACCGCCGCCTCCGGGATCATCGGCAGGTAGATCGCCACCCGGTCGCCCGCCGTGACGCCCAGGTCGGTGAGCGCGTTCGCCGCCCGGCAGGTCAACGCGTGCAGGTCGGCGTACGTGAGGGTGCGCGTATCGCCCGGCTCGCCCTCCCAGTGGATCGCCACCTTGTCGCCCCGACCCGCCTCGACGTGCCGGTCCAGACAGTTGTAGGCCACGTTGAGCTGCCCGCCGACGAACCACTTCGCGAAAGGCGGGTTCGACCAGTCGAGCACCTCGTCCCACTTCTTCGACCAGGCCAGCCGGTCGGCCTGCTTCGCCCAGAAGGCGAGCCGGTCGGCCTGCGCCTCGGCGTACGCGTCGACGGTGACGTTGGCGTGCGCGGCGAGTTCGGCCGGCGGAGGGAACTGGCGCGTCTCGTTCAGCAGATTGGCCAATGCCTCGCTCATGCCGTGACTCCTCGTCCTCGGGGTGACCTGCGTCTCGCTGGGCCTGAGGGTAGTCGCGGGGTCCCCGGCCGGCGACCGCTGCCCACCCCGTCGCGCCGAGCGGCCCCCGCCACGCGCCCGACGGCCCACCCGCCCGCCCGGGCCGTCGGCTCGGCGGGCACGGAGCGGCTCGGCGGGCACGGAGCGGCGGGCCTTGATCGACACGGCGGGCACGGAACGGCGCGGCGGGCCTTGAGCGGCGCGGGTTCAGGGAAACGGCGGTATTCAGGCCGGTGGAACACCCCGATTGCGCTGAACCCGTGTTGACCTTGCCCGGCGGCGGGCCGAGAGAGCAGGCCGAGGGTCGAAGGGGCGGGTCGCGGGCCGAGGCGGAGGGCCGCCGCACGGCGGTCGAGGAGCAGGGGCGGGCCGGCGCCGGGTGGCTCGGGTCGCGTCAGGGCGGGTGCGGCCCGCCGGGCCGGGGCGGTGCCGGGTGTCCCAAGTCGCGTTAGGGCGGGTGCGGCCCGCCGCAGGGCCGGTGCCGGGTGGCCCGGGTCGCGTTGCGGGCGGGTGCGGCCCGCTGGGCCGGGACGGGTCGCTAGCGTGGCGGGGTGACCACCGACCCGCTCGCTCCGCTGCTCGCGCTCGCCGACGTCGCCGCCGCCGTCGACCGGGCCCGTGAGCGCTTCGACCAGGCGCTCGGGCACCGCGCGCTGCGCCGCAACGGTGGCCAGGTCGCGGCCGAGGTCAGCCTCCGGTCGGCGGTGGCCAGCGCCGCGCTCGAAGGCGCCGTCCACGAGCGGGAGGAGGTTCGGGCCGGCACCGTCACCGACCCGGTGCTCCAGGGGGCGCTGCGGGTCGCCGGGGCGCTACCCGGCCTGAGCGAACTCTGGCCGAAGGCCCCCCGGCAGGCGCTCGCCCGGCTGCACGTCCTCGCCGCCCGCGACATCGTGACGGAGGCCGAGCTGGGCCGACCGGTGGTCGACCCGGTGGTCGCCGCCCGCCTCGACGGGCTCGCCGGTCTGGTGGCCGGCGGCACGAAGGTCTCGCCGCTGGTGCTCGCTGCTGTCGTACACGGAGAGTTGTTGAACCTGCGTCCCTTCGCCGGGCCGTCCGGCGTGGTGGCGCGCGGCGCCGCCCGGCTGGTGCTGCTCGCCAGCGGCCTCGACCCGCGCGGCCTGCTCGGCGTCGACGTCGGCCACCGGGAACGGGAGCCCGAGTACGTGGGCTCGGCCGGCGCGTTCGCCACCGGCACCCCGGACGGGCTGCGCTCCTGGCTACGGCACTACATGGCGGCCGTCGAGGTCGGCGCCGACCAGCTCACCGCGATCGGCGACGAGATCCTCACCGCCGCCTGACCCGTCACCGCGGCACGACCCGTCGCGTGAGCGCGACTTCGATCCGCTGCGTGAGCGCGGCCCGTCGGGTGAGCTCGATCCGCCGCGTGAGCGCGACCTGCCGCGTGAGCGCGGGTCGCTGCGTGAGCGCAGGCGTTGGCGACCGGGTGGACCGCCGACGATCGGCGAAGGTCAGGCGGTGGCGGCGGCGCGGGTGCGGCGGTGCCGCCCGTACCAGGCGATGCCGATGGCCACCCCCACGCCGACCCCCAGGGCCGCTGCGGCCACCGGAACGGCCGGCCGCTCCCGCAGCCGGCGACCCAGCGGGATCGGATGCCGGAACTCCAGCACCGGCCAGGCGTTCTCCGAGGCCAGCTTGCGCAGCTGCCGGTCCGGGTTGACCACGCTCGGGTGACCCACGCACTCCAGCAGGGGACGATCGCTGTACGAGTCGGAGTAGGCGTACGAGTCGGCCAGGTCGTAGCCGCGCACGGCGGCCAACTCGCCAACCGCCTCGACCTTGCTCGGACCGGCCGCGTAGAACTCGACCTCGCCGCTGTAGCGGCCGTCCCGCACCGCCATCCGGGTGGCGATCACGTCGGTCACCCCGAGCAGCTCGCCGATCGGCCGGACCATCTCCTCGCCGGACGCGGAGACCAGCACCACGTCCCGCCCGGCCGCCTGGTGCTCCGCGATCAGGATGGCAGCCTCGGCGTACACGTAAGGGTTGATCAGCTCGTGGAGCGTCTCCGCGACGATCTGGCGGACCTGTTCCACCTGCCAGCCCTTGCAGAGCGCGGCCAGGTAGTCCCGTGTTCGGGCCATGGTCTGCTCGTCGGTGCCGCCCAGCCGGAACATCAGCTGCGCGTACGCCGACTTGACCACGTCACGCCGGGTGATCAGCCCGTCCCGGTAGAACGGCCGACCGAACGCCAGGGCGCTCGACTTGGCGATGACGGTCTTGTCCAGATCGAAGAAAGCGGCACTTCGGCCCACGGCGCGAAAGTCTAGCCGGATGGTCTATCGTCGGCGGGTGCCCGGGGTCCAGGCCACCCCTCGGACCTGCGGACGGGTGCCTCCAACTTCGCTCGGCGTGACCGCGCTCACACTCCGCGAGGAGATTTTCGCGCTGAGTGGAGTGAACAACACTCGACGTGACGGGCCGGCTCAGGCAGACTTGTTCGCACGACGCGCTTTCACATCCCGAAACAGACAGACCCTCGGCGGTTGCACCCCCCGTGACCGCTGAGTGGTTCGGCTCGACCCCCCCGGAGCCGAACCGTCGACGACCCCCGTCTCCCCCCGACGGGGGTCGTCCCTTTCTCAGGGAGCGCTCCCGCGCGGCTCGCTCTTCCTACTGCACTGCCAGTCGGCGGACGCGGAACAGCTCGAAGAGCCGGGGCAGCCGCCTGCTCCACTCGCCCTCGTCGGTCAGGTCCCAGCGCTCGTCGGCAGGCTCCGGCCCGGGCTGTGGCCCAGCCGCGGACTGCGCCGACTCGGCGGCGTCCCAGAATGCCTCATCGTCGCCCGTCAGCCGCTCGTACGCCGTCTGTGCGGCGAACTGGAGAGCTTCGTCGCCGATCCACAGGTCGCGGCCTTCCGCTGCGCTGATCTGCCGTACCGCGGGATGGTCGGCGAGCGAGTCGGGGTCACGCGCGGCCGACTCGAACGCCACTCTGCCGAGACCGACCAGCCCTGCCTGGAAATCGGAGAATCCGTCGTCGGAGAGAAAGCCGTACTCGATGATCCAGCACGCCGCGCAGACATCCCAGGTGTCGGCGTGGTCCACCACCTCGTCGCGCACCTGGTCGAATGCCACGATGTGTGACAGCGGGAGTCGCATCAGCTCCGCCACCAGGGCCTCGGCGACCGCACTGGGCTGACCGTCGCGTTGCGGCTGGTCGGCCGCCACGCCTGCCGCAGCTCGCGCCCGCTCCACGACACTCCAGAACTCCTCGACGTCCATGGCCGGGAGTGTCCCCGATGGCTGTGACAGGTTGGGCGCGCGGTAATCGTCGGGCCTCCCGTGACACAAGCCAGGGTGAGAGTCGCCGAGGCAATGGGGGTTCGGGTGGGTCCACCGGGGAAGCGCGACGAGGGCTGGTTCACCAGCCTCTACGCCGCCGAGTACGCGCACATCGTGAGGTACGGCCTGCGCCGATTAGCTGACTCCGACGCGTCGGCGGAACTCGCGCAGGAGGTCTTCGTCGTCGCGTGGCGTCGTCGCGGCGAGGTGCCGGACCGCAGCCTGCCCTGGCTGTACGGGGTGGCTCGTCGCCTGCTGGCCAACCAGTGGCGGTCCCGACGCGCCGCCCCGGACCTCCTGCCGATCGCCCACGTCGACCTGACGCGGGTGGCCGACCCGTCCGGCGCCGACCGGACGTTGGGGGTTGCCGACGTGCGGGCCGCGCTGGCCACCCTCAACGACCTGGATCAGGAGATTCTGCGGCTCGTCGGTTGGGAGGAGTTGACGGTGGCCGAGGCGGCCCAGGTCGTCGGCTGCACCCGTGCGACCGCGGCGGTGCGCCTGCATCGCGCCCGCCGTCGTCTTACCGAAGCGATGGCGGAACGGCCAACCCGCTCCCCACGCCCGATGCTGGCCGCTACCCGAGAGGATCTGTGATGGACGGAGCGGAACGCACCCGTACCCTTCTCGGCCCCGCCGACCCGGCCCGGAACATCGTCGTCGCGCCGCCGCCGGTTCCGGCGCGGGATCTGATCGAGCGTGCCGGCGCAACCGACCCCGCGACGGGACACCGTCGCGTACACCCGACACGCCGGCTGGTCCTCACGGCCGGGACGGTCGCGGTCGCGGCCGGTGCCGTGGCCGTCCTCCGACCGTTCGACAAGCGAACGTCGGACGATCCGGGCGGACCCGGTGGTGCCGTGGGGACGCTGCTGGTGCCTGTCGCGTACCAGTTCGACGCCGACCCACCGGCGGCCGGCCCGCAGCTACGCACGCTCGCCAGCAAGATCAAAGATACGGAGTACGACCACCGCACCGGGCGCTACATGTACCACCACACGAAGGTGTGGGGTGATCCGGTGATGAGCTCCCCCGACGACCGTTACCACGTGGCATTCGCCGGTGAGTCGAAGGTCTGGATGGCGGCCGACGGGACCGGCAGCCAGAGCAACACGCAGCTGGAACCGCAGTACCCCGATCAGAAGTCCCGCGACTACTGGCAGCGCAAGCTCGCGGCTCCCGAGGTGGCCGACACCGCCGCCCCGATCCCGCTGCCCCCCATGCAGCTCACGCCGCCGCCGGCCGACCCGTCGCAGCTGCGCGAACGGCTGAAGGTCGAGTACGGCGCGGGGGCGGCGAGCAAGGAGGTCAGCACGCTCTACGCGAGGTACGCCGTACCGCGGGCGACCCGAGCGGAGATCCTGCGGGTCCTCGCCGACGTGCCCGGTTTCCGCTGGCGGGGACATGTCATCGACCGGGCCGGCCGGGCAGGTGTCGCGGTCACCGTCGACGAGCGCGAGCACGACCAGCAGTCTCTGCTGATCTTCGGCCCGAAGACGGGTGAGCTGCTCGCCCACGAGTTGTTGACGTTGACGCCGGTGCGGATCAGCGCGTACCAGCTGATCCTGGACACGGCCTGGACCGACCGGATCGGCTGACCGCCGGCATCGGGGCCGCTCCCTCGGGAGCGGCCCCGATGTGTGTCCTCATCACACCGGACGCGGACGGACCGAGCTCGACGCCGGCATCCGTCCTACTGGAGAAACACAGTGCTGACGGCGCCGCCGGTGGCGGTTACCCGTACCTCGGTGGCCGTGGACGGCAGCAGCGCCGCGTTCCGGCCGGCGTCCTGCCACTGGCCGGCGCCGCTCCGATAACTCAGCGCCGAGCCCTCGGCGGCAACGAGGATGCCCTGGTCGTCCGGCAGGCGCAGCCGGATCGGCAACGGCGCCTCCCCGTCGACAAACGCGCTGGCCACGGCTTGTAGGTGAGCATTACCGCGTGCGAGCAGCGCAATGACGCGAGCGGGATCGCTGTCGTACTGGATGGTCCGCACAAGTAACCGTCGGCCGTCGGCTGTCGCCCCGTAGACGAACAGCTCAGGGCCGTCCCCCTGGGCGTGAAAGCCGGCAACGTCGATCCATGCGGCGAGAGCTTCGGCCCCGGCGTCGATCTCGTAACCGGACTGGTCGTATCGGTTATCACTGGGGTCGCCGCCCCACACCTGTTCGGCACCCGGCAGCGTGCGCTTGATCCGCTGTACGTCCCGGCGAGCGCCGTCGTCGGAGAAGAGGACGTCCGCGGCACCGAGGATGTGCACCATGTTCACGTCACTCAGGGGCGTGACGGAGAGGGCGACTGTGACTTTCGTCCTCTGCGGGGGTATTCGCAGGATCGCCGCGCCGTCCTCGAATGTCACAGGCTGGTAGGTGCGGCTGACCTTGCCATCCGACGTGTACCGCAGTTCGGGGGAGAACTCCATCGGCTGTCCGGTGTCAAGGATGAGGAGTACGTCGCGCTCCGCCCCGAGAAACGCGGCCTGCGCATTACGCTGCCGCGGGTCGTCGGTGAGGGATTCGATCGTCCTGACCTGTGGACCGTCGGCGGTGGGCTCGACGAATGCCACCCATCCGATGCGCTCGCCCTCCGCGCCTTCGTTCGGATCGGTAGTGCTGGCGGCGGCGACGTAGGCTGCTGGGCCGGCCGGCGTTCGTCCCGCCCAGACGACGTGTGGGTCACTCGGCACCTGCGTCTCGCCCGAGCGTTCCAGTTGCCGTTGCCAGGCCGTACGGACCTGACGCAGGTACGCGTCGTCACCAGCCAGGTCACCCTTTGTGGGTGCGTCGAACATCGGCGAGGCCACCCCTGCGGTGTCGCGTCCGACCGGAACCGTGAGCACACCGCCCAGGGGGACCACCACCATTGCCGCGCAGACGGCCGTAAGCGTGACCCGGAAGCGCCGCACTCGCCGACGGCCACCACGGCGCACATCTTCCAACAGGTCGGGTCGACCACTGAGGTGGCTTGTCGCCCGGTGCAGGACCTCCCGCACGTCGTCGTCACTCATGTTCACCGCGAACTCTCCCTGTCGATGGGGGACATGACGAGACGTGGCGCGGCAAGCGCCGTCCGCAGGCGCGCCAAGCCGCGCGAGGCGTGGCTCTTCACCGTTCCCTCGGAACAGCCCAGAGTGGCGGCGACGTCGGCGGTGGGGAGATCTTCCAGGTAACGGAGCACGACGGCCGCGCGTTGCCGGGCCGGCAGGTCCCGCAGTGCCGCGACGACCGCCCGGCGGAGCGCGACATCGTCCGCGTGGTCCCGTGTGACGACGTCGTGGTCGTCAAGGGCCTGCTCGGGTCGCCGTCTTCGTCGCCGCCACCGGTTGATCGATTGGTTGACCAGTGCACGCCGTGCGTAAGCCTCCGGACTGGTCTGCACGCGACGCCACCGCACGTACACCTGCTCAAGAACCTCCTGCAGCAGATCCTCGGCGGCGTGCCGATCGCCCGTGAGCAGGTAGGCGACACGCAACAGCGCGCCCGACCGGGTACGGACGAACTCGTCGAACTCCGCGCCCCGCGAATCTCGCATCTGACCTCCGGTCTCGTCACTAAGCAAGACACCGCGACGTGTCCGCTGGTTTACCGGTGTGCGCTTCAGTTCCGGCACGACGATGACTGCACCTCGCGCGCCTAGCAGATCAACTCTTTCGCCGGGCGTTGTCCACAGCACGCGAAGTTGTCCACAGGCGGCGTCCTCGGGGCGGTGTGCGGGGCCGCTCGCGAGCAGGGTCGGCGGTGCATCCGATCCCGACCGCTGGAGGCCGCGATGGCACCCCGTACCTCCGTCCCGCCGATCCGACGGCTCCCGCTGGTCGTCACGGCCGATGGCGACCTGCTCGACGACCTGCTGCGGCTCGCCGCCGCCGGCGGCACCGAGGTGGAGCTCGCCGCCGACCCGGCGGCGGCCCGCACCCGCTGGGGTCCCGCTCCGCTGGTGCTGCTCGGTGCCGACCAGGCGCAGGCGTGCCTACGTGCCCGACTGCCGAAGCGGCCCCGACTGGTGCTGGTCGGCCGGACCGGTCACCTCGATCCCGGTTGGCAGATCGCCGAGCTGATCGGTGCCGAGCACGTCGCCGCACTGCCCGCCGCCGAGCCCTGGCTGCTGGACCGCCTTGCCGAGCAGGGCCCCGAGCAGCCGGCCGGCCCGGGTGCCCGGGTCGTCGCGTTGTTCGGCGGCCGGGGCGGTGCCGGCGCGAGCGTGCTCGCGGGCGGGCTCGCCGTGACCGCGGCGCGGGCCCGACTGCGCACCCTGCTCATCGACGCCGACCCGCTCGGTGGTGGCCTCGACCTCGTGCTCGGGTGGGAGCAGCTGGAAGGGCTACGCTGGCCGTCGCTCACCGACGCGGACGGGCGGGTGGACGCGCCCGCGCTGGTCGACGCGCTGCCCAGCCGGGGTGACCTGGTGGTGCTCTCCTGGGATCGCGGCGAGATGCTGGCGCTGCCCGCCGCCGCGATGGCAGCGACCGTCGACGCCGCCCACCGTGGCCGGGACTTCGTGGTCATCGACCTGCCCCGACAGTTGGACGACGCCGCCGTGGTCGCGTTGCAGGCGGCCGACCAGGCGTTCGTCGTCGTACCGGCGGAGCTGCGCGCCACCGCTGCCGCCGCCCGGGTGGTGGCTGCGGCCGCCCCACACTGTGCCGCGCTCTCGGTGGTGGTGCGCGGGCCCGCCCCGGGCCGTCTTCGCGCCACCGAGGTGGCACGGGCACTCGGGCTTCCTCTCGCGGGCACGCTGCGTCCCGAGCCCGGCCTCTGTCGGGGCCTCGAACGCGGCGAAGCGCCGGCCGCGGCCGGAAAGGGCCCGCTCGCCACTCTCTGCCGGCGGATCGTCGCGGACCTCACCGGCGTCCCCGCCACGGGCGCGGCATGAACGGCCGGCCGGAGGAGGGCACCTTCGCGGCCCGGGTGCGGCAGCGGATCGCCGCCGCCACCGACCCGGTCACCCCGGCGGCGATCGTGTCCGCCGTACGCGCCGAGCCCACCGCCGCGGTGTTGGGCGACACCGCAGTACTCCGGATCGCCGACCGCGTGCACGACGACCTCGTCGGCGCCGGGCCACTGGCCCCACTGCTGGCCGATCCGGAGGTGACCGACATCCTGGTCAACGGTGTCCGCGTCTGGGTCGACCGGGGCGCGGGCCTGCACCAGGTCGCGGTCCCGGTGGGCTCAGTCGAGGACGTCCGCCGGTTGGCGCAGCGACTGATCGCCAGCGCCGGTCGGCGGCTCGACGACGGCTCCCCGTACGCCGACGCCCGGCTCCCCGACGGCACCCGACTGCACGCAGTGCTGCCGCCGGTGGCGACCGAGGGCCCCTACCTGTCCCTACGGACGTTCCGGCACCGCCCGTTCACCCTCGACGAACTGGTGCGCCAGGGAACGGTGCCCCGACCGGTGGCGCCCCTGCTCGCCGCCGTCGTCGCGGCCCGGCTGGCGTACCTGGTCACGGGCGGCACGGGCTCGGGCAAGACCACCCTGCTCAACACACTGCTCGGGTTGGTGCCCGCCACCGAGCGGATCGTCCTGGTGGAGGACGCGGCCGAGTTGCAGCCGGGGCACCCGCACGTGGTCGGGCTCCAGGCGCGTACCGCAAACGTCGAGGGGACGGGCGTCGTCAGCCTCGGCGACCTGGTCCGGCAGGCGTTGCGAATGCGCCCGGACCGGCTGGTGGTCGGTGAGTGCCGGGGCGCGGAGGTGGTCGACCTGCTGGCCGCGCTGAACACCGGCCACGACGGTGGCGCCGGGACGCTGCACGCCAACACCCCGTCCGACGTGCCGGCCCGGCTGGAGGCGCTCGGCATGCTGGGCGGGCTGCCCCGCGCCGCGCTGCACGCCCAGGTGGTCGCCGCGCTCCAGGTGCTGCTCCAGGTACGCCGAGGGGACCGGGGTCGAGTCCTCGAGTCGATCTGCCTGCTACTTCCCGAAGGGCCGGAGCGGTTGGCCACTGTGGTGCCTGCCTGGATACGTGGACGCGGTTTGGGGCTGGCCGCGCGTACCTTCGGCACGCTGCTGCGAGATCGTGGCGTGGCGGTGCCACCGATCCTGAGCGAGCCGTGGCCCGGATCGGCGGGTCCGTCATGACCGGCGGAACGGTGCTGGTGGTGGGGCTGCTGCTGGCCGCCGCAGCCCTGCTGGCCTGGCCCGCGCGGACCGTTCGGGCCCGCCGCCGCCGGGTACTGGCACCGGGCCGCGGTGTCATCGGCGCTGACCCGGACGACGCCCTGGTGGAATGGATCAGGGGCCTCGCTCGCGGACCGGGCGGGCCGACCGACGAGTTCGGCGACCTGTCGGCCTCGGGCCGCCCGGGTGGCCTCTCGCGCACGCCGGGAGCGTCGGCGTCCAGCGGCGGGCGGACGGCTGTCGCCTGGTCCACTCGGGACCTCGACGGCAGCCCGAGCCGCCCGAGGGCGACAGGCGGCCCGGGGGGATCCACGCGGCCGGCCGGCCCGGCCCGTCCGCCGATCCGTCGGGATCCTCGCCGCCCGGCCGCCACTGCCCGGCCGGAGACCGAGACCCTGGAGACCGTCGATCACCCGGGCCACGCCAGCGTCGACCAGGCGCACCACCGCCTCGTTGACCCGGCGGACGACGGCCGCCTCGGCCTGGCCGAGCGCCGCCTCGTTGGCCCGGCCGACGATTGTCGCGTCGGCGCGGCGGACCACCGCCTCGTTGACCCGGCGGGCCAGACGGCCGGCGGGTCGTACGCGGCGCATCCGGTACGCGTGCGTCGGTCGCCGAGGCGAGTGCTGCTGCTGGTTGGCCTGGTGGGGGCAGGTGTCGGCGGGGTGTTCGCCGGGCCGGTGGCCGCGGTCGCGTTGGCCGGCTACGGCACGCTGGCCATGCGTGCCCTACTCCGCTGGAGGGCGAACCGGCACACCGAGATGGTTCGGCGGCGCGGCCTGGACCTGCTCTGCGGTCTGGCGGCCGACCTCCGGGCGGGCCTGCCCGTCCCGCCGACCCTGGAGGTCGCCACCGTCGAGGGGGTGGGCGGAGCGGACCGACTTCGCGAGCTGACCTCGGCCGCCGTGCGGTTGGCGGACCGGACCGGCGCACCGCTGGCCGAGCTGATCGAGCGCATCGAGGCGGACGCCCGCGCGACCGACCGGGGCCTGGCCGCCGCAGCGGCCCAGGCGGCGGGCGCCCGCGCCACGGCCTGGTTGCTGGCGGCCCTGCCGGTCGGCGGGATCGGGCTCGGCTACGGGATCGGGGTCGATCCCTTGGCGGTGCTCCTGCACAGCACTGTCGGTGGGGTCTGCGCAGTCCTCGCCGTCGCCCTACAGGTCGTCGGCCTGCTCTGGGCCGAGCGGTTGGGCGCGGCGTCGGGGCGGGCCGCCTGATGTCCCCGGTGCGCCCAGGCGGCGCGGGCGGTCGGCGCGGCTCGCCGGACCGGGACGGTTCGGGTCTTGGCGGTGTGGAGAGGCGGCGGCGACCGGACGCGATCCGGCTCGCGGCAGGGATGGCCGGGCTCGCCGTGGCGGTGGTCGTCGGGGGCTGGTTCGGGCTGCTCGGTGCGGTTCCGACCGCTGTCCTGTTGGACGTGCTGCTGCGGCGGATCGAGCCTCCGGCGGTCCGCGGTCGGCGACTCCGGGAGGCCGCCGATCTGCCACTCGCCGCTGACCTGCTGGCGGCGGCGATGCGGGCGGGTGCGCCGGTGGACCGCTCGGTGCTGGCCGTGGCCGAGGCGCTGGACGGCCCGCTCGCCAGCCGACTGGCCCGGGTCGGCCGCACCCTGCTTCTCGGCGGTGGCCCGGCCGAGGCATGGTCGGCGTTGGACGGGGTGCCGGGAGCGGAGCGGATGGCCGCAGCGGCATTCCGCTCGGCCAACAGCGGCGCTGCGCTGGCCGGTGCGCTGACCCGTCTCGCCGACGACCTGCGGGCCGACCGGGCCACTGCCGCCGAGGCGTCCGCCCGCCGGGCCGGCGTCCTCATCGTGCTGCCGCTGGGGCTGTGCTTCCTGCCCGCGTTCATTCTCGCCGGCCTGGTGCCGGTGATCGTCGCCGTCCTCGGCGACGTGCTCTGACCCATCGAGAAAGGGAAGACGCATGCGCAAACTCATCGCCCGACTCCGCGGCGACGACGGGATGAACACCGCCGAGTACGCCGTCGGCACGCTCGCCGCAGTGGCCTTCGCCGGGATCCTGTTGAAGGTGCTGACCTCCGGCAACGTCCAGTCGGCGCTGACCGCGGTCATCGACCGGGCGCTCAAGTGATCGGGCGCCGGCAGGTCGGCCATGGTCGGAAAACGGGTACCCCCGGGCGGGCCTGCGACGGAGGGTGGCAGGTCCACCTCGGCGGCGGCGACCGGGGCTCCTTCACCGCCGAGTTGGCGGCCGGCCTGCCGGCGCTACTCCTGCTCCTGCTCGCCGGCCTGACCGCGGTCAACGCCGTCAGCACTCAGGCGAGTTGCCTGCACACGGCCCGGGAAACGGCGTTGGCCGCGGCCCGGGGCGACAACAGTGCGGGCGGGGTGCGCGCCGCGCCGCCCGAGGCGGAGGTGTCGGTGTCTGTCGACGGCGACCGGGTGCAGGCGACGGTCCGCGCGCCCGTCCGCGCGCTGGGCGCCCGGCTACCGCGGATCACGGTCGTCGCCACCGCCGTCGCAGCCCTGGAACCGGGCGTCAGCGAGGGGAGTTGGTGATGCGGCGTCCTGCCGTTCGGTCACGTGACAGCAATGAGAGTCCGAACCCCGATGGAGACGCCGCCGATGGACACGGCGCCGATGGAGACGCCGCCGATGGAGACGCTGCCGATGGAGACGCTGCCGATGGACACGGCGCCGATGGACACGGCGCCGAGAGACTTGGCGACGGTTGTCGGGACGTGGAGCGAGGTGGCGCGACCCTGCTTCTACTCGCGTTCGGCCTGGTCTTCGTGCTGGTCGGGACGTTTGGCGCCGCCGTCACCGCAGCCGGGATGGCGGCTCAGCGGGCGGCGGTGGCCGCCGATCTCGGTGCGCTGGCCGGGGCTGCCCGTGCGCTCGACGGTGACGCGGTGGCGTGCGCGTCCGCAGCGGACATCGCCCAACGCAACGCCGGCCGACTGGTGGACTGTCACCTCGACGGGCTGGACGTACTGGTGACCGTCGAGGTGGCGTTCACACCGCTTCCGGGCCTGACCCGGGTCGCCGCGTCCACGGCCCGCGCCGGCCCGGTACGCGGCTGAGGCGATGGCCGCCGGCTCGGCGTGCGCTGCGTAGAAGCCCGGCCGAATACCGCTGGGCTGTTCCGACCGCAGCCCGCTGGCCGGGACAGGGCAGCGCGCCCTGTCCCGGCCAGCGGCCGAAAAGGTGTGAGCCGGGTGCGTCAGCGGGCCTGGAGCGCGTCGAGGGCGACGGCCATCGCGATGACGAGGCGGCGGTCGATCTGCGGGTTCTGCACCTCGACGACGTACTTGTCGCGCAGGCCCCACTTCTTCACCACGGAGAAGACTGGCTGGCCGCCGGCGGTGAAGTCGAAGTGGTACGGCAGCCAGGACAGCGAGTCGACGAAGCGGCGCAGCAGCGCCACCGGCAGGCTGCGCTCCTGGCCCGTCACCTGCGGCAGGCCGGTCTGCTCGACGTGCCAGGTGGAGCGCAGCAGAGACTGGGCGAAGTCCTTGCGGAACAGGCCGATCGCGTTACCGGCCGCGTCGGTGACGTCGTACGTGGCGCCGAGGTCGATGCGCTGGCGGGCCTTGAAGCCGAGCAGGGGCTGCTGCTTCGAGTCGTCGGTGTAGATCGTCACCTGCTCCTTGAAGGCGAGCCGCTTCTGCTGGGCGAACGCCAGCAGCTCACCCTCCGTGCCATCCGGCGCGACCGCCCGGACCTCGTACTGGTTGACCATCATCCGCAGCCGCTGGCGGATGTGGAACTGCTGCAGGGTCTGCAAGTTGTCGAGCTGCATCTGTTCTCCTCAGGGGGATGGTGCGCCGGAGTCTCGCACAGCCGGGCAACCGCTGCCCGCCCGTGCCCCGGCGCTCCCACCCCGACCGGCCCCGCCCCGCCGGACCGGCCCCGACGACGGTCAGCGGCCGTCCACGGTCACGCGTAACGCCCAGGTGTTGAGCACCTGGTGGATGCTGCGCAGCCGCTCGTTGATCTGCTCCAGGCGTTCCGCCTGAGCCAGGGCGGCCAGCGCGGCCCCGAGTGCGATCTGCTGGTCGAGGGTGAGTTGGTCCTGGTCGATGGTGTAGAGCAGGTCGACGGTCTCGGCGATCGTGTCGGCCACAGCTTCTCCTCGGGCGCGGGGGCGAACTACAAAACAGGCATCGATGGAAGCGCTCCCATGTCATTGTGCCCAGAGCCGTGCGGATTCATGCAAGGTGGCTCAGGCGGGCAGATTTCCCAGCACCACGTCGAGCACCCGGATCGCGTCCGGCTTGGAGAGCGGGTTGTTGCCGTTGCCGCACTTCGGCGACTGCACGCAGGACGGGCAGCCGGTCTCGCAGCCGCACTCCGCTATCGCGTCCCGGGTGGCGCGCAGCCACGCCGACGCCGTTCCGTACGCCCGCTCGGCGAAGCCGGCCCCGCCCGGGTGTCCGTCGTAGACGAAGACCGTGGGCGCCTCGGTGTCCGGGTGCAGGGCGGTGGAGAGCCCGCCGATGTCCCACCTGTCGCACGTCGCCATCAGTGGAAGCAGGCCGATCGCGGCGTGTTCGGCGGCGTGCAGCGCACCCGGCACGTCGGCCTGCTGGACCCCGGCTGAGGTAAGTGACCGCGGTGACAGCGTGAACCAGACCGCCACCGTGCGCAGCTCCCGGGTGGGCAGGTCGAGCGGCCGGGTGTCGATCACCTCGCCGGTGGCGATCCGGCGCCGCTGGTACGACACGACCTGGCTTGTCACGTCCACCTCGCCGAGGAACATGCCGACCGGCCCGGCGTCCACGTAGGAGCGCACCGACACCACGGACAGGTCCGTGACATCCCGGGCGTGGGTGGACCAGTCCGGCTCCTCGACATGCACAAGCGCGCACCCGTCGGCCAGGTCCAGGTCGTCGACCACGTACGAGACGCCCTGGTGCAGGTAGACCGCGCCGGGATGCAACAGGAAGTGCGACGAGCCGCCGTCGACAGTGCCGAGGAGGCGACCGGTGGCGGACTCCACCACGACGACCGGGGCGCCGCCCTCGCCGCGCAGGTCAACCTCGGGGCGCTCGCGGTGCCGCCAGTACCAGCCGGTGGGCCGCTGCCGCAGCGCCCCCGCCTCGACCAACTGGTCGATGGCCTCCTTCGCCCCGTCGCCGAAGAGCGCCAGGTCGGCCGGGGTGAGTGGCGCCTCGACGGCCGCGCAGGCCAACTGCGGCGCCAGCACGTACGGGTTGGCCGGGTCGAGCACCGTCGCCTCGACCGGCGCACCGAAGATCGCCTCCGGGTGGTGGACCAGGTAGGTGTCCAGCGGATCGTCCCGGGCCACCAGCACCGCGAGGGCCTCCTGCCCGGATCGTCCGGCGCGGCCCGCCTGCTGCCACAGCGACGCCCGGGTGCCCGGATAGCCGCAGATCAGCACCGCGTCCAGACCGACCAGGTCGACGCCCAGCTCCAACGCGTTTGTGGAGGCCAGGCCGAGCAGGTCACCGTGCAGCAGCGCCCGTTCCAGCTCGCGCCGCTCCTCGCGCAGATAGCCACCCCGGTAGGCGGCGACCCGGTCACCGAGCCCCGGCACGGCGTCGTCCAGCGCCCGGCGCGCATTGGCGGCCACCACCTCGGCGCCCTTGCGGGACCTGACGAACGCGAGCGTGCGTACCCCCTCGGCGACCGTGTCGGCGAGCAGGTCCGCGGTCTCCCGCAGCGCCGACCGGCGGACCTGGCGAAGCTCGTCGTGCTCACCTGTCGCCTGCGGGGGTACCGGAGGAGAGGTGGAAGAGTCGGGTGGCAGCAGCGGCGGCTCCCAGAGCGCGAAGGTCACCCCGCCGCGCGGCGACGCGTCCTCGGTGACGGCGGTCACCGGCAGGCCGGTCAGTCGTCCGGCCGCGGTCGCCGGGTCGCCGGAGGTCGCCGAGGCGAGCACGAACACCGGGGTGGCGCCGAAGCGGGCGCACTGCCGGCGCAGTCGCCGCAGCACGTGCGCCACGTGCGACCCGAACACACCCCGGTAGGTGTGACACTCGTCGATCACCACGTACGCCAGCCGGCGCAGGAAACCGGACCACTGGGCGTGGCCGGGCAGGATGCCGTGGTGCAGCATGTCCGGGTTGGTCAGCACGAAGCGGGAGTGCCGGCGGATCCACTCCCGCTCGGCGCGCGGCGTGTCGCCGTCGTAGCAGGCGGGGCGTACCCCCTCCAGGGCCAGGTCGGCGACGGCCCGCAGCTGGTCGGCGGCGAGAGCCTTGGTCGGTGCCAGGTAGAGCACTGTGGCCCGGGGGTCGGCGAGCAGGGTGGCCAGCGCCGGGAGTTGGTACGCCAGCGACTTGCCGGACGCGGTGCCGGTGGCGACGATCACGTTGCCGCCCTCGTACGCCAGGGTGGCCGCCTCGGCCTGGTGCTGCCAGGGCGCGACCACGCCGCGACGGGCGAACGCCGCGCGCAGCTCCGGTGGCGCCCACGCAGGCCAGGGTGCGGGCACCCCGACGCGGGCCGGCACCCGCTCGACGTGGGTGACCGGATCGCCGGCGCCCCGGGCGCGCAGCCGGCGCAGCAGGTCGACAGGCGCTGGGCCAGCGTCGTGACCTGCGGATACGGTGGGCGCGACGGACGACTCCAGCTCACGGCGCGGCGTAGCGCGCGCCGAGATGAAGTCGTTGGAGGTCACGTCCTGCACTCTCGCACTGGTGTTCGGAGATGAAAAGCCGGGGCCGGGGGTAAGGGGAAGCCTCCGCCGGTGACCGCAGGGTGTCCCGGCGGTAGTGGTTAGATGCCCAGGAGAGTTTACGGCTCTGGCGAGGAGGACCGATGGAGCTGTCGCTGGCGACGCGCACCGTGGGCGAGCACACGGTGCTCGAGGTCGGCGGTGAGGTGGACGTCTACACCGCGCCCCGGCTCCGTGAACGACTCCTCGAGCTGATCGACGGTGGCGCGCGACACGTGGTCGTGGACCTCGGGCGGGTGGACTTCCTCGACTCCACGGGGCTGGGCGTGCTGGTCGGCGCGCACAAGCGGCTGCGGACGGCCGGCGGCTCGTTCTCCCTGGTCTGTGACAAGGAGCCGCTGCTCAAGATCTTCCGGATCACGGCGCTGGACCAGGTGTTCCCGCTGCACCCCACGGTCGAGGCGGCGGTAGGCGCGGGCCCGACCGGCGCCAACGCGTGATGGCGACGGTCCGGCTCTCCTTCTCCCCGGCGCCGGTGCACGTGCGTACGGCCCGACTGGTCGGCGTCGCCGTCGCCAGGCGTGCCGGTGTCCGCGAGGACCTGCTGGACGAGGTGCGCCTGGCCATCGGTGAGGCGTGCACCCGGGCGGTCGCCCTGCACCGCCAGTACGGCCTGGCCGATCCGGTGCTGGTGGAGATGTCCGACGGCGGCACGTACGCGGTGCGGGTGGTGGACCGCGCGCCGATCGAGGCAGGCATCGGGCTGGCGGCGTTGCCGCCGGACGAGTTGGCCAACGAGTCGCTTACCGACGAGGCGCTTACCACTGGCGTCGGGTTCGCCCTGCTCGCGGGCTTCGTCGAGGATCTGCAGGTGCGCCCGGTCGACGAGGGCGTCGGCACCGAGGTGCGGATGGTGTGGCCGGTCGGCCGCTGACCCGTTTCGGCAAGTCAGGCCGCATCCCCGCTCGGGGGTGCGGCCTTCTCGTCATGGATCGGGCCCTATATCAGATTTCGTTTCATAACACAGCGACGAAGATCATCGCGACACGGTGCCACCTCGATGTGACCTCGAACACTGTGGAGGGCTACAGTACCCGGGTTGTCAGCAAGTGATCCAACCCGCAGCCAGCGGGTATGGGTGGGTTTCGCTGGTCCGCTGGGGTGGGTTGGCGCGCGCTTGCGAGTCCGCATCCAGGCGTCGACAGGTGCGTCTCCACCGTCGGCGCGAGTGTTCGGTAACAGGAGGACACAGATGTCCGAGACCTTGGCCGCCGATGGCGGCGGGCTTTCCCTTACCGGAAGCAATGTCACGTACGTCGTCATCGCCGCGGTCCTCGCGCTGGTGGCGCTCGTCTTCGCCGCCGCTCTGACGAAGACGGTGCTGGCAGCCGGCAAGGGCACCACCAACATGCAGGAGATCTCGGGGGCGGTCCAGGAGGGCGCCTCGGCCTACCTGCTCCGCCAGTTCCGCACGTTGGCGATCTTCGTAGTCGTCGCCGTGGTGCTGCTCTTCCTGCTGCCGGTGCACGACACCGACGGCAGCGAGATGGCCGTGAAGCTCGGCCGCTCGCTCTTCTTCGTCGTGGGCGCCGTGTTCAGCGCGTCCATCGGCGGCGCCGGCATGTGGCTGGCGACCCGCGCGAACCTGCGCGTGGCCGCCGCGGCCCGGGAGCGACAGGGTGGCCGCGAGGCGGCCATGAAGATCGCCTTCCGGACCGGCGGCGTGGTCGGCTTCCTCACCGTCGGCCTCGGCCTCTTCGGCGCCGCGCTCGTCGTCCTGCTCTACCGGGGTGACGCGCCCACGGTGCTGGAGGGCTTCGGCTTCGGCGCCGCGCTGCTCGCGATGTTCATGCGGGTCGGCGGCGGCATCTTCACCAAGGCCGCCGACGTCGGCGCCGACCTGGTCGGCAAGGTCGAGCAGGGCATCCCCGAGGACGACCCGCGCAACGCCGCCACCATCGCCGACAACGTGGGCGACAACGTCGGTGACTGCGCCGGCATGGCCGCCGACCTGTTCGAGTCGTACGCGGTGACGCTCGTCGCCGCGCTGATCCTCGGCCGCGCCGCCTTCGGCGAGGACGGTCTGGTCTTCCCGCTGATCATCTCCACCATCGGTGTGCTGGTGGCCATCGTCGGCGTCTTCATCACGCGGCTGCGCGCCTCCGACCGCAGCGGCCTGACCGCGATCAACAGGGCCTTCTACATCTCGGCCGTGATCTCCGCGGTGCTGGTGGCGATCGCCGCGTACGCGTACCTGCCGGCGACCTTCGCCGAGCTGGAGGGTGGCCTCACCGACGTCGACCGCAACCCGCGACTGGTGGCCATCGGCGCGGTGGTGATCGGCATCGTGCTGGCCGCGGCGATCCAGGCGCTGACCGGGTACTTCACCGAGACCAACCGCCGGCCCGTGCAGGACATCGGCAAGAGCTCGCAGACCGGCGCGGCAACGGTGATCCTGGCCGGCATCAGCATCGGGCTGGAGTCGGCTGTCTACTCGGCGCTGCTGATCGGCGCCGGCGTCTTCGGGGCGTTCCTGCTCGGCGGCAGCTCCATCACGCTGTCGCTGTTCGCGGTGGCGCTGGCCGGCACCGGCCTGCTCACCACTGTCGGCGTCATCGTCGCCATGGACACCTTCGGGCCGATCTCCGACAACGCCCAGGGCGTGGCCGAGATGTCCGGCGACATCGACGAGCACGGCGCGCGCACGCTCACCGAACTGGACGCCGTCGGCAACACCACCAAGGCGATCACCAAGGGCATCGCGATCGCCACCGCGGTGCTGGCGGCGACGGCGCTTTTCGGCTCGTACACGGACACGCTGAAGGCCGCGTACGGGGACGCGAAGGTGGGCAACGTCGAGGCGGAGATCCTCAACGCGCTGAACGTGGCCAACCCGCGCAACCTGGTCGGCCTGATCATCGGTGCGGCTGTCGTCTTCCTCTTCTCCGGGCTGGCCATCAACGCGGTGTCCCGCTCGGCCGGCGCCGTGGTGATGGAGGTTCGCCGGCAGTTCCGTGAGCTGCCCGGCATCATGGACCGCACCCAGCGCCCGGAGTACGGCAAGGTCGTCGACATCTGCACCCGGGACGCGCAGCGCGAGCTGATGACCCCCGGCCTGCTCGCCATCCTGGCGCCGATCGCTGTCGGCTTCGGCCTCGGGCCGGGCGCCCTGGCGGCGTACCTCGCCGGTGCGATCGGTGCCGGCACCCTGATGGCGGTCTTCCTGGCCAACTCCGGTGGCGCGTGGGACAACGCCAAGAAGCTGGTCGAGGACGGCGCGTACGGCGGCAAGGGTTCCGAGGCGCACGCCGCGACGGTCATCGGCGACACCGTCGGTGACCCGTTCAAGGACACCGCCGGCCCGGCGATCAACCCGCTGATCAAGGTGATGAACCTGGTCTCGCTGCTGATCGCGCCCGCCGTGGTGGCGTACAGCGTCGGTGACGACCGCAACGTCGCGCTGCGGGTGGGCATCGCGCTGGTCGCGACGCTGATCATCGTGGCGTCGGTGGTCTTCAGCAAGCGCAAGGGCATCGCGATGGACGACTCCGACGCCGGTGGCAACACCGGTGCGGGCAGCGCCGACCAGCGGCCGGAGACGGTAAACGCCTGAGCGACACCGGCACCGGGGTCCCCGTTCGACGTACCCGTCGGGCGGGGACCCCGGCCATCCGGACCGGTGCCACGCCTGGCCGAAGGCCGTACGCTGCAACGCATGCGTACGTGCCGGGCGTCTGCCGCCGGAAAGCTCACGGTGGTCCTGGCCACGCTCGTCGTCGTCCTCGCCGGCTGCGGCGGCGGGCCCAGCCCGCGGGCCTGGGCGGCGTCGGTCTGCGGCGCGCTCACGCCGTGGCGCTCCGAGATCAGCAAGTTGACAAGCAGCACCGATCAGCAGATGACGGCGCAGACCACTCCGGCGCAGGCCAAGGAGAACCTGGTGCGGCTCTTCGGTGGCGCGGAGCAGGCCAGCGAGACCGCGCGCCGCAAGGTCGAGCAGGCCGGCATCCCGGAGACCGACAACGGCGAGGCCATCTCCGCCGGGTTCCGCGGCTCGCTGAGCAAGATGCGGGACGCCTACGGCCGGGCCCTGGACACCATCGAGGGGTTGGGCACCGGCGAGCCGACAGCTTTCTACGACGGCGTGCGGGCCGCCGTCGAGACGCTCAACAAGGAGTACGACGCCAGCGCTCTGGACACCAGCAAGCTCAACTCCGAGGAGTTGAAACAGGCCTTCGACGAGGTGCCGGAGTGTCGCTGAACGGGCTCGGTGACTCTGCGGCGGCGCAGCCGCTGGAGGCGCTGTTCCCCGCACCCGAGCCCGATCCGCCGGGAGTCGACACCCCGTCGTCGGGCCCGAACGGGCGTCGTGGCGGGCCGGCCCACTCCCCGCCGCCGCGCGATGATCACGCGGGCCGGCAACTGGTCTTCTTCGGCGCGGATGCCGCCGAACCGACGGTCGCCGACCTGGCCGGGCTGCTGGCCGGGCCGGGCGAGGTGGTCCGGATGGGCGGCACGGCCCGACTCGCGATACGGGTGGACGCCGCCTGGCGGGTGCACGTGCTCGTCGCCGAACTGGCGCTGCGCGGCCTGGCCGCGAGCTGGGAGCCGACCGAGGACGAGCGACACACCGTTCGTACGTCGTACACCCGTCTGTTGAAGCCGCTCGCGGTCGCCTGGCTGCACGGCCCGACGAAGCGCCCGCCGGCGGTCTTCCACCTGACCGGCCGGCGGCTGCGGCTCTGGCTCGCCGCCGCCGGGACGCCGGAGCCGCCCAGCGGGTTCCTGCTGCGGCTCGGCGCGGGCGACCAGGAGTCCTGGGACGCGATCGGCGCCGCTCTCGCCGCCGCCGGCCTGGCCGGCACCTTGGTCGGCCCCGACGAGGGCGGCCCAGCGTATCGGATCACCGGCCGGCGCCGGTTGGCGCGACTCGCCGAACTGGTCGGCGGGCCACCGCCGGCGGCGCCAACGGACGCCTGGCCCAGCCGGGCCTGAACCAGGCAATCCGCCCAAGTCGGGAGGGGTGGCCGGCTGTCCGGTGCCGGACAGCCGGCGGGCCGATTCAGAGGAAAACGGGCGGGTCGGGCCTCGGTCGATGGCCCGCCATCGTCACAGTGACCCGCTTCGAGCCCTACTCACGGTGTACGGTGGCGCCGTCCGGCAGTGCCGAGCACGGCGGGGCGGAGTTGACCGCCGCGCCGCAGCGGATTGCCGCCCGCGAAACCCGAAACGCGGACGGCGCGTTACGTTGGACATCCGGACCGCCGGTGCCGCGGCGGGGTCGAGAGCGGTCGCTGTTCCCGGCGCCGGCAGGCCACGAGCAGGAGTGAGGTCGACAGAGACGTGCCGAGCAAAGCTGGAACCACCCGTCTGGTCATCGTCGAGTCACCGGCGAAGGCCAAGACGATCTCGGGCTACCTCGGCCCGGGGTACGTCGTGGAGGCCAGCTTCGGTCACGTCCGCGACCTGCCGCGCAACGCCGCCGACGTGCCGGCGAAGTACAAGGGCGAATCCTGGGCCCGGCTCGGGGTGGACGTGGACAACGGGTTCCACGCGCTCTACGTCGTCTCCGCCGACCGCCGACAGCAGATCAGCAAGCTGGTGAAGCTGTCCAAGGAGGTCGACGAGATCTTCCTGGCGACGGATGAGGACCGCGAGGGCGAGGCGATCGCCTGGCACCTGGTGGAGACGCTCAAGCCCAAGGTGCCGGTCAAGCGGATGGTCTTCCACGAGATCACCAAGCCGGCGATCCAGGCGGCCGTGGCCAACCCCCGGGAGATCGACCGTGATCTGGTCGACGCCCAGGAGGCTCGGCGGATCCTCGACCGCCTCTACGGCTACGAGGTCTCCCCGGTGCTGTGGAAGAAGGTCATGCCGAAGCTCTCGGCCGGCCGGGTGCAGTCCGTGGCGACCCGGATCGTGGTCGAGCGGGAGCGGCAGCGGATGGCCTTCCGCACCGCCGAGTACTGGGACATCCTGGCCACCCTCGCCGTGGTCAACGCCGGTGAGGGGCCGCGCGCCTTCAACGCCACCCTGATCGCGCTCAACGGCGACCGGATCGCCACCGGCAAGGACTTCGAGCCGACCACCGGTCGGGTCCGGGCCGGCGCGGGCGTCGTCCACCTGGACGAGGGCGGTGCCCGCGGGCTCGCGGCCCGTCTGGAGGGCCGGCCGTTCACGGTCACCCGCGTCGAGGAGAAGCCCTACCGCCGCCGCCCGTACGCGCCGTTCATCACCTCGACCCTCCAGCAGGAGGCGGCCCGCAAGCTGCGCCTGTCCTCGCAGCAGACGATGCGCACCGCGCAGCGGCTCTACGAGAACGGTTACATCACCTATATGCGTACCGACTCGGTGAACCTGTCGGAGACCGCCATCTCGGCGGCCCGCCGGCAGATCGTCGAGCTGTACGGCGAGCGCAGCGTGCCGCCGGAGCCGCGTCGCTACACAGGCAAGGTGAAGAACGCGCAGGAGGCGCACGAGGCGATCCGCCCGGCGGGGGACAACTTCCGCACCCCGGGCGAGGTGGCCAAGGAGCTGTCCGCCGAGGAGTTCAAGCTCTACGAGCTGATCTGGCGGCGGACGATCGCCTCGCAGATGACCGACGCGGTCGGCTCCAGCGTGTCGGTGCGCATCCGCGCGGTCTCCACCTCGCAGGAGGAGGCCGACTTCGGCGCGACCGGCAAGACGATCACCGACCCGGGCTTCCTGCGCGCGTACGTCGAGTCCAGCGACGACGAGAACGCCGAGGCCGAGGACGCCGAGCGCCGGCTGCCCACCCTCGTCAAGGACCAGCCGCTGACCGCCGACGAGCTCGCCGCGCAGGGCCACCACACCCAGCCGCCGTCGCGCTACACGGAAGCGTCGCTGGTCAAGGCCCTGGAAGAGCTGGGCATCGGGCGGCCGTCCACCTACGCCTCGATCATGCAGACGATCCAGGACCGGGGGTACGTCACCAAGCGCGGCCAGGCGATGATCCCGACGTTCCTGGCCTTCGCGGTGATCGGGCTGATGGAGCGGCACTACCCGCGTCTGATCGACTATGACTTCACCGCCACGATGGAGAACGAGCTGGACGAGATCGCCGGCGGTGACCACGCCGCTGTCGACTTCCTCACCGCGTTCTACTTCGGCAGCGCCAACGGCGCCGGTGACCAGGACATCGCCCGCTCCGGTGGGCTCAAGAAGCTGGTCACCGAGAACCTCAGCGACATCGACGCGCGCAGCGTCAACTCGATCCCGCTCTTCACCGACGACGACGGCCGAGAGGTAGTGGTCCGGGTCGGCCGGTACGGACCGTACCTCCAGCGTGAGCTGCCCGGCGGCGAGCAGCCGGCGGCGACGGCTGCCGGGGCGGCTTCGGCTTCGACGGGGGCTTCGGCCTCGGGGACGGCTGCGGCTTCGGGTGAGGGTGAGGAGAGCGGCCCCCAGGGCGACCGGGCGCCGATCCCCGAGGGCCTCGCCCCGGACGAGCTGACCCCGGAGAAGGTGCACGAGCTGTTCCTCGGCGGCAGCGGCGAGCGCAAGCTCGGCGACGACCCGGCCACCGGCGAGCCGATCGTGCTGAAGTCCGGCCGCTTCGGCCCGTACGTGTCCAGCGGCGAGCGGAAGTCCTCGCTGCTGCGCTCGCAGACGCCGGACTCGCTCTCCCTGGAGGAGGCGCTGCGGCTGCTCAGCCTGCCCCGGCTGGTGGGCGTCGCGCCCGACGGTGTCGAGGTGTTCGCCAACAACGGTCGCTACGGCCCGTACGTGAAGCAGGGCGAGGAGTTCCGCTCGCTGGAGTCCGAAGAGCAGATGTTCACGGTCACCCTGGACGAGGCGTTGGCCCTGCTGGCCGCCCCGAAGACCCGGGGTCGACGGGCCGCCGCGCCGCCACTGCGGGAGATGGGCGTCGACCCGCTGACCGAGAAGCCGCTGGTGATCAAGGACGGGCGTTTCGGCCCGTACGTCACCGACGGCGAGTTCAACGCGTCCCTGCGGCGCGGGCAGACCCCGGAGGCGTTGAGCCTCGAGGAAGCCTCGGAGATGCTGGCCGACAAGCGTGCCAAGGGTCCGGCGCCGCGCAAGAAGGCGGCGGCGAAGAAGGCGCCCGCGAAGAAGGCCACGGCGGCGAAGAAGGCCACGGCCACCAAGAAGACGGCCGCCGCCAGCAAGTCCACTGCCGCGAAGAAGACGACGACGGCCAAGGCCACCTCCACGGCCGCGAAGAAGGCCCCGGCCAAGAAGGCAACCCCGCGCAAGGCCGCCTCCAGCACCGAGTAACCCGGCTCTCACGAGATCTTGGTACGCGAGCGCCCCCGCAGGGGCCGTTTCGTACCAAGATCTCGGCCAGGCGGGACTGTCAGCCGGGCCAGCCGGCGGCTTCGAGCGCGGTTCGGAGTTGACGGACGACTTCGGCGGCGTCTGCGCGGATCGCCCAGGCGGGGAAGCGAAGAACCCGGTCGCCCTCCATCCACAGGTCGTTCTGCCGGCGCATGTCCGCCCAGGCGGTTCGCGGATCGAGGTGCTGCCCGCCGTCGATCTCCACGTGGACTCGCCACTCGTCGAACCATGCGTCGAGATAGCGGCGGCGCCCGGCGGCATCGCGTCGGACGGCCTGGCGGGACGGCTCGGGCAGCCCGGCGCGACGGACCAGGTCGAGGAATTCGAGCTCGGCCAGTGAGTGTGCGCCGCCGAGGGCGTCCACGGCGGTTCGCCGGATCAACTGTCGACGGTGGGCCTGGGGCATCCGCCCCAGGACGTGGTGCAGGTCGTCGCCGGCGACGAGTCGTTGTTGGAAGCCGGCCGCGATGATGGCCCTCGCCTCGGCGTCGGTGCGCGCCCACTGGGCCGCGTCCACCAGCGACCGGGCAGCTCTGGTGCGGGGCGGTCGCGCCGAGGGGTGGACGTCGACTGCGGGAAGGAGGGTCGTGCGGTGGACGCGTACACCCGGCGGTATCGCACGGATCTGATGCCTCGCCGGCAGGAGCACGTGGATGATCCGGCTGTCGTAGCCGCGCAGTCCGCAGGCGTGAGCGGCCGTCAGGCCACCGAGCAGCGCGGCGGGGCCAGCCGCGAGCAGGGCGATCCACCGGCTCTGCTCTGCAGTGATCGGGCCGTTGTGCGTGATCAGGACCGACCGGTGTGCCCGTCGCCAGCGGCCGCTGGACACCCGGTGGCGGATCGCCTTCGGTGACAGGTGTCGTCGTGCCTGGTCGAGGCTGATGACGGCATCCTGCTGGAACAGCAGCCAGGTCAGCTCGTCGGCGTCGTCGCCGGGCAGCGCCCGCCGCAGCCCGACCCACTCCGAATTCGCCCGCACGGACCCACCCTGCCTCCGCGCCCCCACAGGTGTCCGTCCCTGTGGATACCGCCCGAGATCTTGGTACGCGGGCGCCCCTGGAGGGGCCGTCTCGTACCAAGATCTACGGAACGGGCGAACGTCAGGCGCCGAGGACGTGGGTCAGGTGGGGGTTGGTGAAGACGCGGTCGGGGTCCAGGCGGTCGCGGACCGCCTGGAAGTCGGGGAAGCGGGGGTACGCCGTGGCCAGCGACGCGGCGTCGCGGTAGTGCAGCTTGCCCCAGTGCGGACGACCTCCCAGCCCGGCGGCCACCTCTTCGAACGCCTGGAAGTACGGCTCGTACGGCATGCCGACGTACTGGTGCACGGCTACGTACGCGTTGTCCCGGCCGTAGCCGTGCGACAGCCAGATGTCGTCGGCGGCGGTGAAGCGCACCTCGACCGGGAACAGGACCTTGAACGGCAGCCCGTCCACGATCCGTCGCAGCGCGGTGAGCGCCTCGGGCAGCGCCTCGCGGGGCAGGCCGTACTCCATCTCGACGAAGCGGACCCGGCGCGGGGTGCAGAACACCCGGTCGGAGCGTCCGGTGTACTGCCGTTCGGTGAGCGCGCGGGCGGAGACGGCGCTGATGCCGGGTGCCAGTGCCGGCACGGCCCGGCCGAGGCGGCAGGCACCGGCGAAGACGGTGTTGGACAGGAAGTCGTCGTCCAGCCAGCCGCGCCAGCGGGGCAGTGGCCGGTCGTTGGCGGGCACCCGGTCGTTGGCCTTGATCTGGACCCGGGACGTGTACGGGAACCAGTAGAACTCGACGTGGTCGTGCCGGCCGATCAGCGCGGGCAGTTCGCCGAGCACGTCGGCCAGCTCGGCGGGACGTTCGTGGGCGCGTAGGACGAAGGCGTCCACGCAGCGCAGGGTCACCTCGACCAGGACGCCGAGCGCGCCGAGCGAGACCCGGGCGGCGGCGAAGACGTCGGGGTGTTCGTCGGCGGAGCAGCGCAGCACCTCGCCGGTGCCGGTGACCACTGTGAGGGCCTCGACGAAGGTGGACAGGCAGCCGTAGCCGGCGCCGGTGCCGTGGGTGCCGGTGGAGATCGCGCCGGCGACGGTCTGCGCGTCGATGTCACCCAGGTTGGGTAGTGCGAGGCCGTGCCGGGCGAGCAGCCCGTTGAGCGTGTGCAGGGTCATTCCCGCCGGTACGGTGACGAGTCGGCGCGCGACGTCGACGCTGACGCCGGTGTCCAGGTCGGACAGCTCCATCCGCCTGTCGTCGGCCAGGGCGACAGCGGTGAACGAGTGGCCGCTACCGGTGACGCGGATGCGGCCTCCGGCGGCGGCGGCGGCCCGGACGGCTTCGGCGACGTCGTTCGGCGAGCCGGGGCGCAGGATCGCGGTGGCGCTGCCACGCTGGTTGCCTGCCCAGTTGGACCAGCGGGCGGTGAGCGGTGCGGTGCCGACCATGCGCGCTCCTCGTTCATGAATATGAACTGACTTCATATCAGGAACGTTGTACCTGGTAAATACCGCAATTGCGATCCGCTCGTTGTACCGGTAGTCACGGACTCGTGACGTGGAGATATGTTCATCCGTCGAAGGGGGGTGGCGCCGAGTGTCCACACCAGCCGCCACGACCGGGCCGCTGCGCCGCGTACCGGTGCAGGGTCGAAGTGTTGCGCGGGTCCAGCGCATGTTGGATGCCTGCGCCGAACTCGTCGACGAGGTGGGGTACGAGGGACTGACCACGACCCTGCTCGCCGAGCGGGCCGAAGTGGCGATCGGGTCGGTCTACCAGTTCTTCCCGGACAAGCGGGCGATCGTGCAGGCGTTGACCCTGCGCACGATGGAGTCCTACCTGCAGCGGCTCGACGAGCGCTTCGCCTCCGACGAGATGACCCACTGGTGGGACGGCGTCGACGCGGGCATCGACGAGTACATCACGATGCACCGCACCGTCCCCGGCTTCCGTACCCTGCACTTCGGCGACGTGGTCGACCTGCACCTGCTCGATGAGCAACGGGACAACAACGGCGTGATCGCCGACCAGTTGGCGCGGGTGCTCATCGAGCGCTTCGGGCTGACCGACGTGCCGAAGCTGCGCTTCGTCCTGGAGATCGCGGTGGAGGCGGCCGACGCGCTGATCAAGCTCGCGTTCCGGCGGAAGTCCGACGGCGACGAGCGGGTGCTGCTCGAGGCGAAGGCGCTGATCCGGGAGTACCTGCACCGCCAGGTCGACGGGCGCGACAGCGACCACTCCGCCGCCGAGCAGCAGGCCGAGGTCGTCCAGCACGCCTGAGTGGGCGCCCCGCGCGCCCGTCAGAGGAACGCGTGGCCCTCGCCCCGGTAGGTGGGCACTGTCGCGACTACCGCGTCCCCCTCGACCAGGTGCAGTTCGTTGACCCGTTCGCACAGCTCACCGGCCTTGGCGTGGCGGAACCACACCCGGTCGCCGACGCGCAGGGTGGCCGCCGCCGCGCCGGAGAGCGGTGTCTGCACCTCGCCGGCGCCCTCGGTGCCGACGAGCTTCAGGCCGGCCGGCAGCCACGGTCGGGGCAACCGGCTGTCGGCGGCCTGACCGGAGGCGATCCAACCGCCGCCGAGCACCGTCGCCAGTTCCGGCGTCGGCCGGCGGACCACCGCGCAGGCGAAGAACGCCGCCGGGCTGGGCCGCCAGGCGCGGTACGTGTCGAACAGCGTCGGCCCGTACAGGCCCGATCCCGCGGTGACCTCGGTGACCGCGGGATCGGCGCTCGTCGCCGCCACGCTGCCGGTGCCACCGCCGTTGACGAACTCCAGGTCGGCGTGCTCGCGTACCGCCGCCACCGCCGCGCCCCGGCGGGCCAGCAACTCGCGGTACGACCCGCGCTGGGCCAGCCTGATCGCGCCGGCCAGCAGCGTCCGCCCCGGCGGCGCGTCGCCCAGGCCGGCGATCTGCGCCTCGTACGACATGAGTCCGACCAGCCGGAAGCCGGGCCGGTCCGCGATGGTGGCGGCGAGCGCGCCGGCCGCCCGGGCGCTGTGCACCGGAGAGCGGCGGACGCCGACGTGCACCCCGCGCAGTGGTCGCCAGGAGGCGTCCAGGTCCAGGCAGAGCCGTAGCTCGGCGCGCTGCCCCGGGGCTCGGACGGCGTCGATGAAGTCCAGTTGCCCGATGCTGTCGATCATCAGGGTGATGGCGGCGGCGAGCGTCGGGTCGGTGGCCAGTTCGGCGAGCGCGGCCCGGTCGGCGCTCGGGTACGCGACAAGCACGTCGTCGCTCAGGCCGGCCCGGACCAGCCAGATCGCCTCGGGCAGCGTGAACGCCATCACGCCGTGCCAGCCGGGTCGGGCGAGCGCCCGGCCGATCAGCTCCCGGCTGCGCACCGACTTGCTGGCCAGCCGGATCGGTTTGCCGGCGGCGCGGTCGGCCAGGGCCGCCGAGTTGGCGTCGAAGGCGGTGAGATCCACCACGGCGTACGGGGGGTCGAGATGGGCGGTCGCCCGGTCCAGGCGGTCGCGCAGTTTGTCGCTTTCGATGGGCACGTGTGCACGCTAACTGTCCGGCGGTGAATGCGAAACACCCTCGCGTACGTCCCGGGCTGCGGCCGGTGCCTCCGGCGGCCTAGGCTCAGCGAGCAGGAGAATGTCGCCGGTGGGGCGGCCCCCACCGGGTCTAGAGTGTTGCACCGGGGGTGCCCAGCGATGGGCCGGCACGTGGAGGTACGGCCATCGAAAGCCAGAACAGCGGCGAGTCGCCCGGCGTGTCGCGCGCGGGTGACCAGTCGGGCAACGCCGCCAACCAGTCCAGCTCCGGTCAGGTCGATCCGTCCGGCTACGCCGCGATCCGCTCGGTTCTGCGGATCAGGCCGTTCCGGCGGCTCTGGATCGTGCTCGGCGCGGCCTCCTTCGGCGACTGGCTCGGTCTGCTGGCCACCGCTCTCTTCGCCGCCTCGCAGGTGCAGGGCAGCACCGCCCAGGGCGCCGCGTTCGGCGGGGTGACAGCGATCCGGCTGCTGCCCGCGCTCGTGCTCGGCCCGGTGGCAGGCGTCTTCGCCGACCGGTTCGACAGGCGCTGGACGATGGTCATCTGTGACCTGCTGCGCTTCGTGCTCTTCGCGTCCATTCCGCTCTACGCCCTCTCCGGCGCCGCGGGCGGCCTGGTGGTCGGCTGGGCGCTCATCGCCACCTTCCTGATCGAGTCGATCACCCTGCTCTGGATCCCGGCCAAGGAGGCCGCGGTCCCCAACCTCATCCCGCGGGCCCGGCTGGAGGCGGCCAACCAGCTCACCCTGATCACCACGTACGGGCTCACCCCGATCGCCGCAGCCGTCGGCCTGGCCGTGCTCGACCGTGGCGTCCGCGGTGCCGTCGGCGGCGACCTGCCCTCCTGGGCCGAGCCGGCCCAGCTCGCGCTCTGGATCAACTCGCTGTCCCGGCTCGCCACGGCACTGGTGGTGGCCTTCGGGATCAAGGAGATCAGCGAGGCGCAACGCGGTGAGGTCGAGCGCGCCGAACAGAGCATGTTCCGGCAGTTCTCCGAGGGTTGGAAATACATCGGCAAGACCCCGCTGGTGCGTGGCCTGGTGCTGGGCATCTTCGGCGCGTTCGCCGGTGGCGGCATCGTGGTCGGCACGGCCAAGTTCTTCGCCAACTCGCTCGGCGCCGGCGACGCCGCGTTCTCGCTGCTCTTCGGCGCCATGTTCGCCGGTCTGGCCCTCGGCATCGGTCTCGGCCCGATGATCGTCAAGGACATGTCCCGGCGTCGGTGGTTCGGCATGAGCATCGTGCTGGCCAGCGCCGCCGTGATGACCCTCGCCTTCGCCATCCACCTGTCGATGGCGATCGTCGGCGCGGTCCTGGTCGGCGCCGGCGCCGGGATGGCCTTCCTGGCCGGCACCACGCTGCTGGGCGGCGAGGTGGCCGACGAGGTGCGCGGCCGGGTCTTCGCTGTGGTGCAGATCGGCACCCGGCTGGTGCTGATCCTGGCCATCGGTCTGAGCAGCGTGCTGGTAGGCGTCGGCGGCTCCCGCAAGCTGACAATCGCCGACCTCGGCATCTCCGTCTCCTCCACCCGACTGCTGCTTCTCGCGGCCGGTGCCGCAGGCATCTTCGCCGGGATCAGCGCATTCGGCCAGATGGACGACAAGAAGGGCGTCCCCGTCCTCGCCGACCTCTGGGGCTCGATCCGTGGTCGCCCGCTGATGCCCTCCGAGCCGTTCGTCTCCGCCGGGCTCTTCGTGGTGTTCGAGGGCGGCGAGGGCGCCGGCAAGTCCACCCAGCTCGCCGCGCTCGCCGAGCGGCTGCGCAGCCAGGGGCGGGACGTCCTGGTCACCCGGGAGCCGGGGGCCACGACAGTCGGTAAGCGGATCCGGTCCCTGGTGCTGGACACCTCCGGCGACGACGCTCCCTCCCCGCGCGCCGAGGCGCTGCTCTACGCCGCCGACCGGGCGCACCATGTCGCCGCCGTGGTCCGGCCCGCGCTGGTCCGCGGTGATGTGGTGATCAGCGACCGGTACGTCGACTCGTCTCTGGCTTACCAGGGCGCGGGGCGGACGCTCCCGGTCGACGAGGTCTCCTGGCTCTCCTCCTGGGCCACCGGCGGGCTCAAGCCGGACCTGGTGGTGCTGCTCGACGTCGAGCCGCGGACCGGCCTGTCCCGGGTCGCCTCGCGCAACGCGGGCGCCGACCGGTTGGAAGCCGAGTCGATCGCCTTCCACGAGCGCGTCCGCTACGCCTTCCTGGATCTGGCCGCCGCCGACCCGAAGCGCTACCTGGTGCTCGACGCGTCCCGGCCGGCCGACGAGATCACCGGGCTGGTGGTCCGGCGCGTGCAGGAGATGCTGGGCAAGCCGGGCGGCATCGTGCACCCCCGTCCCGCGCAGGGCCCGGACACGTCGGTGCAGCCGGAGTTATCCGACGCGGAGCTGGTGATGATGGAGCACAAGACCTGATGCCTGACGTCTTCGCCGACCTGGTCGGTCAGGACGAGGCGGTAGCCGAACTGCGCCGGGCCGCCGCCGCGGCGGCAGCCGTGCTGCGCGCCGGTGCGGCCGACCGGGCGCCCGCGCTGATCGCCGCAGGCCCGGCCAGCCCTGCCGAGGCCGGTGACACCGAACCCGGCGCGCTGGATCCGTCGACCGGGATGACGCACGCCTGGATCTTCACCGGGCCGCCCGGCTCCGGCCGTTCGGTCGCCGCCCGCGCCTTCGCCGCCGCCCTGCAGTGCACGTACGGCACCGGCTGCGGCGAGTGCCCCGGCTGTCACACCACGATGGGCGGCACCAACGCCGACGTCCGGATGGTGGTGCCGGAGGGGCTCTCCATAGGCGTCGGCGAGATGCGCGCGCTGGTGCTGCGCGCGGCCAGCACCCCGTCCGGCGGGCGCTGGCAGGTGGTGGTCATCGAGGATGCCGACCGGCTCACCGAGGCGGCAAGCAACGCGCTCCTCAAGGCTGTCGAGGAGCCGCCGCCGCGTACGGTCTTCCTGCTCTGCGCCCCCTCCACCCACCCCGACGACATCTCGGTGACCATCCGGTCGCGCTGTCGCGTCGTACCCCTGCGGCAGCCGCCGGCCGCGGCGGTGGCCGAGGTGCTGGTCCGTCGGGACGGCATCGCGCCCGACGTGGCGCAGTGGGCGGCGGCGGCCGCGCAGGGCCACGTGGGTCGGGCCCGCCGGTTGGCCCGCGACCCGGAGGCGCGCAAGCGGCGTGAGGCGGTGCTCGCCGTGCCACGACGGTTGACAGGCGTCGGTGCGGCGTTCGACGCGGCGTCCGCGCTGATCGAGGCGGCCGAGGCGGAGGCCGAGGCGTCGGTGTCCGAGGCCGACGCGACCGAACGGTCCGCGCTGGAGACCGCGCTCGGCGCGGGCGGCACCGGCCGGGGCGCGGCCGGCGCGATCCGCGGTGCCGCCGGGCAGCTCAAGGAGCTGGAGAAGCGGCAGAAGTCGCGGGCCACCCGGGCCCAGCGGGACGCGCTGGACCGGGCGCTCGTCGACCTGGCCGGCTTCTACCGGGACGCGCTCACCATGGCGCTGCGAGCCCCGATCGACCCGGTGCACACCGACACCGCCGCGCTCGCCGGCGCGGGGGCCCAGAAGTGGGACGCCGAGGGGTCGCTGCGCCGGCTGGAGGCCGTCCTCGCCTGCCGGACGGCGATCGAGGCGAACGTCAAGCCACGGATCGCGGTCGAGGCGATGATGCTCGCCCTCTGGAAGGGCTGACCCGCAGCTCCAGCCGGTTGTCCACAGCCATCGACACGCGCGATTGCTGTGCGGTACGGTCCGGTGTGCCGTGGTGACGGTGGCGGCACGCTCAGTGAGGGCCCATCCGGGAGGAGCCGCCGATGCCGCGGGGGGAGATCGACGAGGCCTGGATCGAGGAGGCGGTGCGGCGCTACCGCCGCATCGAATCGCTGCAGGCCGAGTTCGACCAGGCCGTGTCGACAGTCGAGGTCACCGTCCGGTCGCCGGACGGGTTGGTCGAGGTGGTGGTCACCGCCGGGGGGCGGATCACCGACGTCCGGTTCCTCGGGCCGCTGCACACCCGCAGCCCACGGGACGTGGCCGGCTCGGTGCAGGCCGCCGTCACCGCGGCCGCCGACGCCGCCGAGTGGGCCCGGGAGAAGCTGCACAACGAGACGTTCGCCGCCTACCGACCGCTCGCGGGGGCCTGACATGGACGCACTGCGCGCGCTCTCCGCCCGGCTCGACGAGGCGAGCGCCACGCTCACCACCCTGTCCCACACGGTCACCGCCAGCGACCCGGCCCAGGCGGCGTTCGGTACGGACGCCCCGGGCCGCCCCGGCGAGATCGGTCGCGCGCTGCACCGACAGTGGACCGCCGCCACCGACGACCGGGCCCGCGAGGCGCGAGCCGCCGCCGGTCGGCTCGCCGCCGCCGCCTCGGCGATCCGCGAGGCCGCCGACCGGTACGCCGAGGTCGACCGCGCCGCCCGCCGCCGGATCATCGGAGAGCCGTGATGGACCCACTGGACCGGCTCGCCGAACCGGGCCTCGACCTGCTCCACCGGGTGGACGCGTTGCTCGCGGCCGGCGTCCCCGAGGGGCACCGGGTCTGGCCTCTGCTGCGCCGGATGCAGGTGCTGCCGGGTGACGCCGTCCGTGGTTTCCTCGACCTCCACCCGGCGCCGCTCGCCAGCGCCGGGCACGCCGTCCGCCGGCTCGTCCGGGGGTACGACGACGTCGGCGCCGCGCTCACCGACCCGGTGCTCTGGTCCGGCCCGGCCGCCTCGGCGTACGGGCAGGAGCGCGCGGCGCTGCTGCGTCATCTCGACGAGGGCCCGGAGAGCCTGGTTGGCCGACTGGACTCCACCGCCGGGTACGCGGACGCGCTCGCCGACTGGGTGGAGGGCAGTCGACTCGCCCTGGCTCGCACGATCGCCGACGTGCTGCGCTCGGCCGAGGCGGTGGCCGTTGTCGCCGCCACCGCCGCGGGCCCGCCGGCCCGCTTGACGCCTGTCGGTCCGGGTGTCGCCGACGCGGCCGAGATCGCGGCGCGGGTGCTGGCGGTGCTGTGCGTCGCGTACGACGGGGCCGAGACACTGCTGCGCCAGTGGGCGCCGAGCCTGGCCGAGTCCACCTGGCGGTCGCCGCTGGACGGCCGTCCCCGCTACGACCAGCCCACCCGGGTCGGCTGGTAGCCGGTCGCCGCGTTCCCGGACAGGCCACGGCGTCGCTCGCGGGCGCCCGAGCAGAGTCGACGCCCACGGCGACGCCGTGGTCTTCCCCCTGCACCCCCCGCAGGTCTGCCTCCACTCAACGCCGCCGGGCTGCGTTTGTCCCCCACCCGCGGCCGGATTCAACCGTCCGGGCGAGGGTCATCGGCACGACGGGTGGCCCGGCAATCGGTCGAGTCGACGGTCATGGATGGCAGTGGAGTGATTGGCCGCTGCGTCGTTGGCGGTGCTGCGTCGTAAGGTGGGGGGATGGGCATGCTCTGCGCGGTCAGCTTCAACCGGTACGGGCGCCTCTACTACCTCGACCCGGGCGAGTTGCGTCCGCAGGTGGGTGACCGGGTGCTCGTGCCGACGGACGACGGGCCGGAGGTGGCCGAGTGCGTCTGGGCCGCCCAGTGGGTGACCGAGGAGACCGAGGGCTTCCCCCGGCTGGTCGGGCTGGCCGGCGACGACGACCTGCGCCGGGACGAGTCGCTGCGCCGTCGCAAGGCCGAGGCGAAGGTGGCGGCGAAGCGGCTGATCCGCGCACACGGTCTCCCGATGAAGGTGGTGGCCGTCGACCACGTGCTCGGCTCCGCCGACGGCGGCGGCGAGCGCAGCACCGTCTACTTCACCGCCCCGCACCGGGTGGACTTCCGTTCCCTGGTCCGCGACCTGGGCGCCACCCTGCACTGCCGGGTCGAGTTGCGGCAGCTCTCGGCACGGGACTCGGCCCGCGTCCAGGGCGGCATCGGCTCGTGTGGTCGGGACCTGTGCTGCGCGACGTTCCTCACCGACTTCGAGCCGGTGACCATCCGGATGGCCAAGGACCAGGATCTGCCGCTGAACCCGCTGCGCATCTCCGGGGCGTGTGGCCGGTTGATGTGCTGCCTGAAGTACGAGCACCCGCTCTACCAGCGCTTCCAGGCGACCGCGCCGGCCGTCGGCAGCCGTGTCTCCACCCCGGAGGGCGAGGGTCGTGTGGTCGGCCACAGCGTGCCGAGGGACGCGGTGACCGTCCGCCTGGACGCCGACGGTTCCCGCTGCTCCTGCTCCCGCGCCTCCGTCTGCGCACCCCGTCAAGCCCACGACCAGCACTACACCCCCTAACCCCCAGTCCCCAACACGGTTAGGGGAGGGTTATGGGGGGTTCCGTTAGGTGGGGGGTTAGCGGGGTTTTCGGGGTCAGCCAGCTTGCGGCGGGGGAGTCGTCGGGGTTCACCTGCCAGTCGCGGGAGACCCGGTCCACCCCGATCGGATAGACGGTGAGCGTGCCGTCCGGGTCGATGCGCAACCGCAGGAACGACTTGGAGTCCTCGATGCCCTGCCCGGCGAACAGTTCGTTGACGTTCACGCCGAACGAACCGGCGACCAGCAGGTACGCCGCCACCAGTTGGCTCGCCGCCAGGCCGATGACCGGGCCGTACAGCACCGCCGCGGCGGCCGCCGGCAGCGGCCACGGCCAGTCGTAGAACGGCAGCGCCAACCAGATCCACGTGCCACCGGCGGCGAGCGCCACCTGGGCCACGCCGTGGCTGACGCCGAGAATCCAGTGCCGCGCATGCCGCTTGCCGCTGGCGCTGGGCGGCTTGGCGAACAGGACCGCCGCCACCACCGTCACGAGCACCATCAGCACCAGCGGGACGCTGAACAGTCGCTGGTCGGTGCTGTCGGCCCAGTTCGCCGTCGCTCCCGCCATGGCCAGCATCAGCAGGGTGTGCAGGGTGCCGAGCAGGGTGGTGAAGCCCGGATTGCGGAACGGCAGCCGGGCGAAGATGCCCCAGCCGTAGCGCCGGGAGCGGGCCGCGTCCGGATAGCGGGCCACCAGGTCGTACGGCTGGGTGCGGCTGGCCCGTCGGGCCAGGGTGTCCCGGGGTGGCACCTCGATGCGTTCCGGCAGCTTGTGGGTGGGATACAGATACGCCCCACCACCCCCGCAGGTGATCAACTGTCGGCCCGGGCCGGCATAGCGGGCGTAGTGGTGCAGGTCGCCGGAGAGCAGCAGCCGCACCTGCGCCCCGGTCGGGTCGATGATGGTCCGGACGAAGTAGTCGATCGAGTCGTACGCCGTCGGGTCGTCGGCGGCCTTGACCCACGTCGGCGACGGCGCCGCGATGATCACCTTCGACTCCGGGGTGAGCCGCCGGGCCACCTCGTCGAAGTAGGCCAACTGCGGGTCGTCCAGGTAGGAGCCGGACTGGTCGTCCACACCCAGCAGCCACCAACCGGCCGGCAACTCCACCGCGAAGTACGACCGCGACTGCCCGGTGCGCCAGCCGGCGAAGTTACGGTCCCGGGAACGGACGAACAAGCGCAGGAAAGCGGTAAGGCCGTCGTACCAGTCATGGTTGCCCGGCACCGCGAACAGCGTTGGACGGTCGGGCGGGGTCGCCGGCAGCGCGGCCTGGTAGGGCCCCTTGCACCGGTTCTCGTACTCCGCGTAGGCCGCCGACGGGTACACCTGGTCCCCGCCCATCACCAGGGTCTGCGCGCGGGGCAGCCGGTGCCCGTCCACGGTCAGCTCCGGCTGCGCCAGCAGGTACGCGACGGAGTAGGTGGCGTGGAAGCCGTCACCCAGGTCGGCCACGTAGTCGAGCCACAGCCCGCCGTCCGGCCCCGCCTGGCGGAAGATGTCGTCGCCGAAGGCGTTCTGCAACTCACGCTTGTCCAGGTACGCGCCGAAGAGGATCGCCAGCAGCGTCCGGATGCCGGTGCTGATCAACAGGAACGGGGCCAGCCAGGGCACCGGCTTGCGGGGGGTGAAGCCCAGCTCCAGCGGATCGGTGGAGCGCGGCCGGCGAGGGGCCCGCTCCCCGTCGGGCTCGCCCGCCGGGGTCTGGTGATCGTCGCGTTCGTCACTCACCCGCCGCAGCGTAGTACCGGTCCCGCCGAGGCGCTGTCCGGTAATCCGCCAGATGACGGTTGTTGTCCGGTTGGTGCCAGCGGGGGCGCGGGGGTATCCCGTTCGGTCCGGGGTCGGGGGGTGCCGTACACTTGCTGATCGTTGCCGCCTTAGCTCAGTCGGCTAGAGCGACGCACTCGTAATGCGTAGGTCGACGGTTCGATTCCGTCAGGCGGCTCGGTACAGAAGCCCAGGTCATTGGCCTGGGCTTCGCCGTTTTCCGAGGTTGATCACACCGCCATCGGTGGTGCCGGTCCGCAGATAGTCCGCATCCCGCGCCGCGAACGCTTCGTCCAGCCGGTTGGCGACCGCGTCCAGGTCGTCACCGAACAGCCCGGCGTACACGTCCAGCGTCATATGGGCCGATTCCTGACCGGTCGCGGAATCCCTCCGCTCATGCTGTCGGCTGCCCAACTCGGCGCAGCCACAGCCCTGCTAGCCCTGGCCATGCCGTTCGCCGGGCTGGAATCACCGACCTGGCGACTCGACGCTGTCACAAGCCTGCTCGTACTCGGCGCACTCGGCACCGGAGCCGCCTACGTCCTGAACTACCGCATCATCGATGACGAAGGCCCGACCGCTGCGTCTGTCGTCACCTACCTCCTGCCCATCGTCGCCGTGATCCTCGGGTGGCTCTTCCTCCACGAAGCCGTCACCACCGCGATCGCGGCCGGCATCGCACTCGTCCTCGCTGGGGTCACCCTCACCCGAAAGCGGTCGGCCGAGCACCGGTAGCACCGGTAGCAGTTGGTTGCCGAATTCCGCTCTATCAGATCAAGGCGGCCCGCAAGCGGGCCGCGCCGGCCGCGCTCGGCCTGCTGGCGGCGCAAGCGCCGGCATCGGCCGGCGCGCCGGCCAATTAAGGGCATGCCTCCGGCGGGGGCCAGACGACTCCGAGATGGAGTTGCCGAACGGTTCCGGTTCGTGGGTGGTGGGATGCCATCCCGCCTACCACCGACCCAGGCAGAGCCGAGCAGGCCAGGGCCAGGGCGACAAGGTCGTTCGTCCGGTAGGGCGCTCCACCTTGTCGCCCTGGCCCTGGCCCGCTCCACGGTGTGTGGGTCGGCGGCAGACGGGATGGCGAAAGGCTTCGAACGGCTGCGGCTAGCGGCCGGGCGCGGGAACGACTATCAGCTTTCGGTCGCGCCATTGCGGTCAGTCACCGTAGCTCGTAACGTTCTCGGGGCCTTCCGGTGAATCTTGAGGACTGCCGTGCCCCCAAACGCACTCCCATCGCCCAAAAGGGTAGCTTCCCTTCGCCCGATGGCGACTGAATCCCAATCCGAGACACGCCGCAAACGCGAGTCATGGAAGCGAATCAGCGAACTCTCAGGTCTTTCGCCAGGGAAATCAGATGAAGATCTATTCCATTACATCATGCGGAGTGGCACCCGCCTCTACTTCATCAGGTTTCATCACTGGGTGCTCGATCCCAAGGCTCGATACTGGGAAGTTGCAGTCGAACTCGCCCGCTGACGCCGACGCTGCCCGACAACGACGGACGGGCTGACCATGTGCGCAGCCACCCGACCAGCCGTCCGCGAACTTCTTCTAATCCCAAGGCCGCCGTCTGGTCCGAGCAGTCCGCATCCAGTCCGCAAGAGGTCAAGGGACGTTGGGGGAGTGGCGAGAGATGTCAAGAGGCGTTTCCGCTGCTAATAGGCCACTCGGGCAGGTCGCCGGGACGCCCATCTTGATCTCATAACTTTTCGGTCGCCGTGCCTATTGGCGTGGCACGCAAGCTGACGGTCAACGGCGGTCGGCACCCGTAGGTGCCCGTCGGCAGTGCGGCGCAGGTCAACCACGGGTGCCGGCATCCGGGGTTGACTAGGTCGTGTACCTTCGCCGCAGTTATGACCAGCGACCGCGACGCAACGCCCAGCGAGGTGGCTACGTCGGCGTGGAAAGGCAACATCGGCTGTCTCGCGGCCGTCGTCATGCTGTGCGCCGTCTGCGCCGGAGCGACGTTTGTGCTCGGCTCGGCGATGGACGTCCGGCAACGCCTCGTTCCGTGGTTTGCCGAGCTAGCTTGCCAGACCTCCGGCTGCGGCCGGCTCTCTATGGCCACGATCGGCTGGAGTGTGCGGGCGACTTCTGTTGGTGTCGTGACCGTGCTCGCGCTCGTGTATCGGCCGCGTCGATGGCTCTTCTATGTTCTCCTGCTTCCAGCTGTTGGGCTGGTTGTTCCAAGCCTGTTGCTCTCGGACGTCACTTACAAGACTGGCCACGAGCCGTGGATTAGAGACCTTGTGGCCGAGGTGCCGAACGGAGACGCCCTAGTGGTCGGGATTCACTGCGGGACGTGGGCTGGATGGTTGGCGCTCTTGACTGTGTTGCTCGCGAGCGCCCGCGTGAAGCGTGGTTCGCCACGCAACGTTTGGGCGTGGCAGCTCGTCCGCCTTGCGGCGCCCCTCATGATGCTGCCTGCCCTGGTGATCGCGTTAGTCCTAGCGTAGTTCCGAGCCGAGAGCGCCGGGCGTTGGCGATGCAGGTTGTCAAGTGTCCGGCTATCTGACCGGACTGCCGAGGTTAGGCCGTCAAGCCCATGGCCTGTCGGAGATCGGCAATTCCCAAGCTGACAGTCTGGGAGCCACGCGTGGGAGCCACTGGGGCGGACTGGACGGGACGGGACGGGACGGGACCGATCGAGTTGCCGAGCGCTTGAGGAGCAGGACTAGGCGGACGGCATCGGACGGCCTAGACATGGTCTTGGGAATCTCCGGATCAGAGGGTGGCTGTACAGCCATCCGTACAGCCAAGCCCACTGACGGACGCGGTCCGAAATCGACGGCGGGCGACACGGCGAGCAGGTCAGCGGCAGTAACCGACGCCGACCGACAGTGGTCTTGATCTTTGCAAGGCAGGGTGAGCGGCCGACCCACTTCACGGCAGCGAGCTGTCCGCATCCAGTCCGTAAGAGGTCGACCGGCGGTGGGGGAGTGGTGAGAGATGACGAGAGGTTTTTCCGCTGGTAGGTCCCCCCATGTGCAGGTCACCGGATCATCCATCTTGATCTCGTAATGCGTAGGTCGACGGTTCGATTCCGTCCGGCGGCTCCACAGAAAGGCCCAGGTCACCGGCTTGATCGCCGATCATGACCTGGGCCTTTTGCTCGCCGTCGTCAGGCCGGGCAGCGAACCTCATCACCGCGCACAGGAGAGGGTTCGACAGCTGCCGCAGGCAGGTCGTGACGGGAAGCTGCGGGGGCAGCGGCTCCCGACCCGTGAACCCGCATCGGTGGGCCGGCGACCCAACCATGCCGAGGTGCACTACGCCGGGAAGTCGTCATCGTCGGCGTTGTCCGGGCTTTCGTCGCCGGTCAGCGGGAGGTCAGTTCGGTCCGTGGCCTCGCTGGAACTGCGTAGCGCTCCGACGGCGGCCAACCCCGCCCCGGCGAGCGCGATCGCCGTCTCCACGGCCGACGACACCTGGGGGGAGGCTTCCCCTGACGCGCCCACCACCGTCCCTACTACCAGGAAGGGGTCCTGGTCAGGGTTTGTCATCTTCCACCAGCCGGACCACACCCCGGCGAGGTTCGAGTACGTGTCTGCCGCTGTGAGTGACAGCAGGAACAACCCCGCCGGGAGCAGCCAACGGCGGTCGGACCGCCCTCCGGACAGCGCGAGTGCCCCCATGCCCACGAGGGCGGCGAGCAGCGCCGGCCACACCGTCCCGAGCAACTCCGGCAGGGTGTGGTCGACGAACTCCTGGGTCGAGTCCAGCACGAACCAGGCGAGCAGCAGCAGCGCGAGGACTGCCGTCGCCACACCCCGCCGTCTGCCCCGGGACGGTAGCGCCAACACACCGGCCGCGAGACACACGACGCCGAGCGCCATGCCAAGCGCGGCGAGCCGTTGCCTGTCGATCGAGGCCCGCCATCGTCCCACGATGGACGTCTCGGGCGCTGGCTCGTAGGCCATCCAGCCGACGTCGATGACCTGCTCCTGATGCCAGAGCAGTCTCATGGCCGCCACCACGGCCAGTAGCCCGACACCGGCGGCGACGGTCCATCGCACCCGGCGCGCACCGCGATGCAGCAGAACGTAGCCGAGCAGTGCGAGCAGCATGACCAGGTCGAACTGCATCGACGCGGCTGGCATGGCGAGCAGCGCCGCCGCGGCCGAGAGCAGGCCGGCCGCCACGGATGCGAGGAGCAGGCCGAACGGAAGACGCATGGCGGAGATCGTGACACGTGAGTCGGTGGTGCGTAGCCCCGGTGGAGCGGGGCGGGATGGGCACGCATGTGTCCGACGGAAGAGTCGTGGGTGGGAGCTGCCGGCCGCACGACGGCCCGGACCCGCGGCCGGTCAGTTCGCGGTCGGAGAGAGATCGGAGCCTCGCCGGTCCCGGCAGTACTCGCCGGGCGTCATCCCGAAGTAGGCCCGGAACGCCTGGATGAACGCGCTGGGACCGCTGTAACCGCTTGCCGCGGCGGTCGTGGTCACCGACTCGCCCTCGGCGATCAAGGTGAGCGAGTGGTGCAACCGCAGTTGCGTCCGCCAGTGCGGGAACGACATCCCGGTCTGCTCCCGGAAGAGCCGGCTGAGGGTACGCGCACCGGCCCCCACCGCCATGCCCAGCTCGGCGAGGGTGCGGCTGTCGGTGGGGTCGTCGAGCAGGATCTCGGCAAGGTTCCGCAGCCGGGAATCGGCCGGGTACGGCAGGCGCAGGCGCAACGTGGCCGCCCGTCGTAGCTGGTCCAGAGCCACGCGTTCGAGGTTGTCCCGTTCGTCGTCGGTCAGCTCCTCGTCGTCGGTCAGGCAGACGATCACCTCGCGCAGCAGCGGCGAGACGGCCAGGGCGGTCGGCTGGTCCACGCCCAGTGGGTTCAGCGGCCGGTCGAACATGATCGCGCGCATGTCGGTGGGGCCGTACGCCCGATGGGCATGGGCGACGCCGGCCGGAATCCACACCGCCCGGTCCGGTGGCACGGTCCACATTCCCGTCGGCGTCGACACTCCCAGCACGCCGTTGCGGGGGCAGACCAACTGATGGCGCGGGTGGTGATGCCAGTCGATCCGGTCGCGGTCGGCCAGGGGCACCCGGGCGGGCCCGTCCACATCGTGGCTGCTTATCGACATTAATCGGCAGGATATCAATAGCCCGCAATTGGCGGACCGGGCATTCTTCCTGCAGGACACCTAACGAGAGAGCTGATGGTGGCGGAGACAAGCAGCCGAGCGGATCCGTTCAGCGCGGGGTCAGCGATGGTGCCGGCCGAGGACCGGGACGGGCAACCGTCGGCGTGGCGACGGATGCGCCTGTGGGGCGCGGCCCACGCCGTCGACGACCTCTACCAGGGTCTGGTGCCGGCCTGCGTTCCGTACTTCGTGCTGGACCGCCACTACAGCTACGTGGCCGCCGGCGGTCTCACGCTCGCCGCGACCCTGGGCAGCTCCATTCCGCAGCCTTTTGTCGGCGTCGCCGTCGACCGGTACCGGCTGGACTGGCTCGCTGCGGCGGGAGTGACGCTCGCCGGGATCGGGCTCGGGCTCTCCGGTCTCGCGCACAGCTACGCGGCGGTCTGGCTTCTGCTCTGCGCGTCGGGACTCGGCGTGGCGATGTTCCATCCGGCCGCCGGAAAGTCGGCTCGGGTGGCGGCGGGCGAGAGCGCGACAGCTATGAGCATCTTCGCCGCCGGGGGCAGTGTCGGGTTCTTTCTCGCGCCGGTACTGGCCACTCCCGCGCTGATCGCGATGGGTGTCGGCGCGACCGCGCTCTTCATCCCGCCGGCCGTACTCATGGGTTTCCTGCTGTACCGCAACCGGCTACAGCGGCCGGCAGGACGCGACGTTTCGCACAGTGGCCGCGACCAGTGGGTTCCCTTCCTGGTGCTCACCTGTATCGAGACCGTCAGGTCGGTCGCCTTCTTCGGTGCGATCACCTTCATCGAGTTGTTCTGGATCCGCCACCTGGGGGCGGGCAAGAGTCTCGCCGGCGCGGCGCTGGCGTGTTTCCTGGTTGGTGGAGTGGCCGGAACGCTGTTGGGCGGGCGGATCGCCGACCGCATGGGCATGGTCCGCACCGTGCAGCTCGGCGCGATCGTCGCCATTCCCGCGCTCGTCGGCCTGCGGTTCACGCCCGGAGAGTACCCACCGCTCCTCTTCGCCGTGCTTGCCGGCATCGCCCTGAACATCCCGTTCGCCGTCCTGGTCAAGCTGGGCCAGGACTACCTGCCGACCCGGCCCGGCACCGCCGCGGGTGTGACGCTCGGGCTCGCCGTGAGCATCGGCGGCCTCCTCGCGCCCGTCCTCGGTGTGGCGGCGCAATCCTGGGGGCCCCAGGGCGTGTTCACCATCATCTGTCTGATTCCCCTGGTAGCGCTGGCCCTCGGCGTGTTCCTCGCCGAGCCGCGGAAATGACGCGGCCAGCCGATCCGGGCGGCACCCCCGCTGCGCTGCGCGTTGGCCGTCCCCGAGCCGGCCACACCGCACCTTCACCTGAGGTGATCCCCGCCGTGACCGGTGAACGCCGAACCAGCACGGGCGTACTGCCCGGCACCGCGGCGTACCTCCTCTGGGGTCTGTTGACCCTCTACTGGCCGCTGCTGGAGCCGGCGCCCGCGATGGAGATCCTCGCCCACCGCATCGTCTGGTCGCTGGTCTTCGTCGTCATCGTGCTGGCGATCCAGCGTGACCTCACCTGGTTGCGGATGCTGCACCGCCAGCCGCGAGTCCTGGCGCTGCTGGCGGGCGCCGGCTGTTTCGTGGGCGCGAACTGGGGCCTCTACATCTGGGCGGTCAACAGTGGGCGGGTGATCGAGGCGGCCCTCGGCTACTACATAAACCCGCTCTTCAGCGCCCTTCTCGGCCTGGTGGTGCTGCGGGAACGGATGGCTGTCGCGCAGTGGGCCGGCGTGGCCCTGGCCACGGGGGGTGTGGTGTGGCTGGGGATCGACGCCGGGCGGCCGCCGTGGGTGGCGATTGGTCTCGCTGCCACCTTCGGAATCTACGGGCTTCTCCGCAAGTGGGCGGCCATGCCGAGTTGGCGGGCACTGGCGGTGGAGACCGCCGCGCTGGCCATTCCCGCCGCCGCGTACATCGTCTTCCTGTCGACGACGGGCCAGAGCCATTTCGGGGACAGCCCGGTCCGGTCAGCCTTGTTCGTCAGCACCGGTCTGATCACCGCTCTGCCGCTTGTCCTGTTCGGCTTCGCTGCCGTCCGGACGCCGCTGACGGTCCTCGGGATGCTTCAGTTCCTGCTGCCGACGATGCAGTTCCTGATCGGCTACTTCGGACTGCACGAATCGATCAGCACCGTCGGCCTGGGCGCCTACTGCCTGGTCTGGGCGGGCGCGGCGTTCTTCCTGGCCTCCTACGCCTGGCGGCAGAGCCGCCCGGAGGACCGCCGAGCGTAGAACGTCGTCACAGTCAGGGCGGAATTCGCGGAGGTCGGGGGCGGCGGCGAGCCGGGGCAGCCTACGGATGGCCGGTCGTCGCGAGCGCGGCGGCCACGCGCGGCGCCTCGTGCCGACCCTGGTCCCGCCCGGCGGCAGGTCGAGCCGGGGGAGCTGCGGGGTGCGCCGCCGCCCGTACCGGGTGGGCGTCCCGGGCACGCACGGTCGAGCCATGGTGTCCTGCCGGACGAGCAGGCCTCGATCCTGAACAATCCGGAGCGGATCTTCAGCGGCACCTACCACGGCAATTACCGGGGCACCGCCTACACCCGAGAGGTGGACATCTACTACAACGATCGTTCGGTGGTGATCACCGAGGCGGGCAAGAAGGACTCCGTGATCACCGCGTACGGCATGATCGATCAGAGGGCGGAGACTCCCCGCCCAGTGAACCCGGATCAGTGGGCCGGCGACCCCAACTATGGCGAGGTCCGGCCGAACCCCGCCAACGAAGTAATCTATCCGAATCGCGAGCGCTGGCAAGAACAGGACTGGCCATGACGGTCGCCGAAGGACACGACGAACAGGCAGGTCAAGGCCCGCGACGATGGCGGGCGGAGATCGCCGCGATCGTCGACAGCTTGTCCGCCCACCTCGACCAGACGGTGGAGCTGGTCAACCTCACCGAGATGGAGGACGCGTTCTCCTGCCTGCTGCGTGGCCCGGCCGTCCCCACGTCCGGCTTCCAGCTGACGTGGAAGGGTGTTCTCGGCATGGAGATCATCGACGGCCGCCCCGACGTTGCCCTCTCCATGTTCCTCTTCAGTCGCGGCGAACGCATTCGCCTGGCGACCCATCGCGGCAGCTACGTGGAGCTGCTCTACGAGGGCCCGCTGGACGGCACCGGCACCTGGCGCGACCTGGGCTGGACCGAGGACCCCTTCGGCGAGTTCGACGCCCACGACGAGTGGCGTCCCGCCTGACACCTTTCGCTCGATCCGGAGAGTCGCTCGACAAGTATCTGATCCAGCCGTGCGCAGCCTCCGGCAGCGATTCGTCGAAGGCGCGCAGTTTCCGGAAGTGCCGCCTGATCGATGCCGCTGACGGTGATCCGGGCGCGGGCGGAAACTGCAACTCGGCCGCCAGTGGTCAGAGGCTCCCGGTCGAGCAGCCGAGGGAGCAACCTGCAACGTACCGCCGCTGCCGATCCGTCTGATACCTGAGTGACGGAACAGGCGGACCTGCGGGCCTGACCGAAGCTGAGACACATCCCGACCGGCTCACGACCCGACACCGCAGGCGAGGTGCCACCGGCACGTCACGAGTTCGGAGCAGGCCCACGCCGGTGGCCGCAAAGTCTTCCCAATCTGGAGAGATCGGTGCGCCGAGCAACATTCGTCGAGATTCGCCTGCTCCTCGCGGGTGTACCGGCCAGAGTCATTTCGGGGACTGCCCAGTCCGGTCGGCGTTGTTCGTCAGCACCGGTCTGATCACCGCGCTGCCGCTTGTCCTGTTCGGGTTCGCGACTGCCCGGACGCCGCTGACGGTCCTCGGGATGCTCCACTTCCTGCTGCCGAGCATGCAGTTCCTCATCGGCTACTGCGGACCGCACGAGTCGATCAGCACCGTTGGCGTGGACGTCCACTGCCTGGTCTGGGCCGGCGCGGCGTTCTTCCCGGCCTCCGACGCTGGTGTTTTCCGGGATGCGCGATCACGCGCGGCACGATCGTTGTCGGCATGTGTCAAGTTCGCGCGTAGCTTTGTGGCGCGGGCCTCGTAGCATAGACGCGGGACGTTGGATCGGAGAGTGCGGGAGGAGCGGCATGAAGTTCGACATGGGAGCACAGACGCTCGGCAGCCTGACCAAGCAGACGCAGGGGTCGTCCGATGATCTCGGTTCTCTGATCAAGCAGCTGATCGCCGCGGCCGAGCCGTTGCAGGGCAATTTCAACGGTGCGGGACGGGTCGCCTTCGATTCGTTCAAGGCCAACGCGGATTCGATCACCGCGAATCTCAACTCCGCCCTGGGAGCGATTCTCGGAGGCCAGAGTGGAATGGACTCCGCCTTCGGTCAGGGTGACACCGAGATGGCGGACAACGCCTCGTCGACGGCGGGCACGGCGAACTTTGACGCGGCCAGGTTCTCGAGCAGCCGCTGACCCGGGGGAGTGACAGTCATGACCACAGACCGACGCAGTTTCGACACGGGCACCTCACAGCAGGTTCAGGGCGACCTCGCCACCATCGTCGCCCGGCTGGAGGCAGTGATCTCGCAGCGCAGCGCCGACGTGGCGGGAGCCATGGCCGACTTCCAGGCCGACGGTGTCTCCGAGGACTACCGGACCGTCGAGGATCGGTGGAACCGCGCCGCGGGCGAGGTCCGCGCGATCATCGATCTGGTCAAGACCACCATGACGAAGAACGACGAGACGGCGAACACGACGCTGTCCCGGGCCCGTTCGGCGGTCCAGTCCATCGGTTGAGCCGTTTCCGACGAGTTGTTGACGAGGGAGCACGAGCGTGAGCGCCTGGGACATCTCCCCTGGTGGAGTGCGCGACGTCCTGAATCGCACACATGCCGCGGCTACCCCTTTCGAGGGGCAGATGACGAGCTTGAACTCGGCGCTGGAGGGATCCGCCACCGAGTCCAGTTCGGAGATCGTGGGCCAGGCACTTCAGGGCTTCGTGGAGTCCATTCGGACGGATCTTGAGTTCGTGTTCACTCGCACGGGGGCGTGCATCCAGGCCGCGGCGCAGGCGACGAACGCCTACGTCGAAGGTGACCTGGAGATGGCCGCGAACGCGCAGCGCAGCGCCGCGGCAGCGCCCGACCCGTCGGCCACGATGCCGGGGCCGGGCCGTGGGGCGGTGCCCCGATGATCAACCCGGGGGAGATTCCACAGATCCCCGGCAACATGGACGTGCTGGCCACCCATGCCCAGACGGTCCGGACCACCGGCGGGGACTTCGCCAACACCGGCCAGGCGGTCGACAGCGCCTTTCAGGGGCTGGCACCGGTATACAAGGCGCCGGAGGCGACGCAGCTCTTCGCCGCCACCGGCCCCGTACGCACGGTGTCGGCCTCGGTCGGCGAGGACATCCAGACCGTCGGAGCGGCCCTGGCCACGTACGCCAGCGAGGTCAAGGAGATCAAGGCCCAGCTCGCGGCCCTGAAGGGCCAGGCGGAGCAGTTCGTCGGCTCGGTCAAGGACGACGAGGACTGGCGCGAGGACGAGGGCAAGGTCAACCAGCACAACGGCCTGATCACCGCGGTCAACACGCAGGTGGCGGCCTTCTTCGAGGCGCAGCGCAAGTGCGCCAACACGATTAACGCGCTGTACGGCGGTCGCCAGTATCGGGCCGACAACGCCGACGGCCAGGCCGAGGACGGCGAGTACGGCTTCACCGCCGACATGCTCAACGCCGCTGCTGGTGAGGACGGGGCCCTGCCGTGGGGCAGCAACGAGGAGCACGACCGCGGCTTCTTCGGTGACGTCGGGGCGTTCTTCGTCGGCGTCGGCGAGGGTTTCGTCACCATGCTCGAGGACCTGGGTGGGCTGATCGGCCGCGACCCGACCACCGGCGAGTGGAGTTGGGGCACCGCCGGCAACTCCTGGCTGGGCCTCGGCAAGTTCGTCTGGGCCGTCTCGATCTACATCAACCCGGTGACGATCGTGATCGACCAGACGGTCGGCATGCCGTTCCTGGAGAAGGGTGAGGCGGGCAACCTCCTGCTCAACGCGGGCAAGAGCATCATCGCGTACGACACGTGGGGCGAGGACAAGTCGAAGGCTGCGGGCCTGGCGACGTTCAACATCGTCTCGGCTGTGGTCGGCACCAAGGGCGCCGGCTCCGGCCTGCGTGGCGCGGGCGCTGCGATGAACGGCATCCGAGGCAGCGCCACCGCCGCCCGGGTCAGTGCCGCGCTGATCCGCACCGGCAACTGGCTCGACAAGCTGCCCACTGTCGGCGAGGTGGCCATCAACTTCGCCAAGAAGTTCGACATCAAGATTCCGCAGCTCGGGCTGGCCCCGGCGATCGTCGGCGACGTGCCGGTCGGCCGCGGCTTCGAGGTCGACATGCCCAGCACTCGCGGCGGCGACGTGATGCACATGGATGGCGGCAACGGCCCCGGCGGCAACCTGCCCGGCGGCAACACGCCGGGCGGCCACCATCCGGGTGACGTGACTCCGGGTGGGAACTTGCCGGACGGTAATGGGCCGGGTGGGAACCTGCCGGAGGGCAATGGGCCGGGTGGGAACCTGCCGGACGGTAATGGGCCGGGTGGGAACCTGCCGGACGGTAATGGGCCGGGTGGGAACCTGCCGGACGGTAATGGGCCGGGTGGAAATCTGCCGGACGGCAATGCGCCCGACGGGAACACGCCGGGCGGAGGAGTCCCCGATCGGGGGCGGGATCTCACGCCGGGTGAGCAGCAGCGTCTGCTCGATCAGGCCGAGCGGCTCTCTCCCGCCGCCAGGACCCAGGTGCAGGACCTGCTCGCCCGTACCGACCTGCCGGACGGTGTGGCCAACCGGGCGGCCCGGGATTTCATGGACCTGCAGGATTCCGGACGATTGGCGGGCAGCGCCGACCGGCAGGCCCACGTTCTCCGCGACGTCATGGACCAGTTGGGCGGAGACCGATCTGCCGCAACGGGAGCGGCCGCTGAGTTGCGTGCCGCGAACGATGTTCTCAACAGCCCCGACCTGATGCCCGGGTCGAAGATCGGCCTCAACGTCAAGAACGAGCCTGTCGATTTCGGCACCGGCACGGTGGTTCGTACCGGCGAAGTTCCTGAGGCGGATCTGTTGTACCAGACCAGAGATGGCAAGGTGCATCTGGACGAGGTCAAGGCGACCGCGCAGACGGTGGCCAATAAGATCGACGAGAAGCCTGATCAGTTGCGGCGCATGCTTGCCTGGCGAGCGGCAGATCCCGCCAACCGCGCAGTGGGCTACCGGATCGGGACCGACGAGGGGTTGAAGGGCCTGTTCAGCATGACCAACCCGAAGCCGAAGCGGTACGCGATCGACCGTATCGCCGACGCGGAGGTGCCGATCCAGATAGGTGGACGCACGTTGACTCCAGACCAGCTGCGCCAACTGCGCGAGGCGGCCGAGGAGGCGTCGGTGAATGCAGCGCACCCGATGAAGCGGGGCCAGGCGGGTGCCTGGTTCGACGAGCACCTGCCGAACCTCGCCGCGGCACGCGACTTCCTCAGGCCCTTTGGAGTTGAGTTCCTGTGAGCGATTCCCTGGTGGCGCCCGAGCTGCTGGCCAGCCTGCCGCCCTCGTGGCAGTTGGCGGACTTGGGTCGAATTCACATGGCGATCAAGGATCTGCCGCCCGGTCCCGAGGATAGGGCTGTGGCACTCGCGGCCCTGGAAGCAGGTCTGGCGTTTCAGCTGGACAGCGCCTCTCGGCACGGCGAGGACCCGACCTGGGGACTACCCGAGACGTTCTTCGACGATGACTGGTTTCTGCTGCAGGTGACCCTCAAGCGTCGGTTGCCGACCCTCGCCGATGTGACGCGGACCAACGTGCGTGTCTGGGCGAAGGAGGACGGCGTCGCAGAGATCCTCGATGCCACGTGGACCGACCCCCCGGACGAGTTCGTCGAGTCGGTCGGGGAGATGTGGGTGAGCTTCATCGTCAACGGCTTGGTCGTGGAGCTGCTCCGGTGGCTGGGGTGGGTCGCTCGGGATCATCTGGACGCCGAGGAGCGGGCCCGAGCGCTCGACCTGCTCAAGACGGTGACGCTGCGCCTGCCGTGGCGTGACACGATCGAGACGCTTCCGGTGATCTTGAATCTCGGCGGGGCGGGTGAACGCGACTATTTCGACCGGCTGGCAAACGATCCGAGTCTGCATGAGAAGACCCGTGCCGAGGCGGCGAGCAAGCGGTGGGCCATCGACAATGGGATCGCGACAGCCTAGGCCGCTGCTCCTCGGCCTTCCAGGCGTGCTCATCGGGCTTCCGGGTCCCCGTCCGGCAGGAGCGGACGGGGAGCCGTCCCGACGAGCCCCGATCTCGGCGGGCCGGCGAGAAGCGCGACTTCGGCCCTCGCACGCGCGCCGATTTGGCGGGGGCGTTCAGGCCGTAGCGGCGCAGCACCGCGCCGAACGTTGGTACCGGGAGCCCGGCGGCTTCATCCAGTCGACCCCCCGACACACCGTACGGTCAAGAACGAGATTTCGTTCCCAGCCGGGCCATAGTTCGGGGTGGCAATGTCATCATCGATGTAAGGCATACGTCCCTCATCCGGCCCGACGCGATCAAGGGCCTCACCGCATTCCTCAATGGGGCCCCTGGTAACGCTGCGAAGCTCACGAGATTGCGAACCTGCGTTATGGACTCAGACATGGAATGGCCGGTAACGTCCTGATGCCGAACTACCTGGAGATATATTTCGGGTCCGTCGAGGACCGGGAACGGGTGGCCGGCAAGGTCAGGTCCGCCCTGGGTATCCGGTTCGAACCGTCCGACAAGCCCTACGCTGATTACCGAGGTAAGACCGATGACCTGGCGCTCGACTTCAAGGTGGGGCACGAGCTGGAGGACGACGCGGGGATCCCGTTCGAAGACATGCCGTATGTGTTGACGATCCGGGACTTCCACCGAGGTCAGTTGGACGAGCCAGCCGCGAGGAAGATGTTCGGTGAGTTGCAAGGGTTGGGTTATCGGCCCATGTACCTCGTCCGAGGCCTTCAGGAGATCCTCGAGTCGCTCGACTGAGTTGACGTTTTCAGCTCCGCGTACACGGGTCGATCTAACGGGGGACGCTCAGGCCGTAGCGACGCATCACCGCGCCGAGCGTCTCGTACGGGGCGCCGGGGCCGCCGTCCAGTCGATACCACCACGCGCGCCGGGCGCCCCGCCCCAACGGGCGGCCCATCACCATCTCCTGCGCAGACTCGACGGGGTTCTCCTGGTGGCCGACCAGAATTCCCCACGGCAGCGCGGGCATGCTCGGCGTGCTTGACCGCAGCCCACCGGACCGGCCCGGGTGCACGGTCACGATCATGCTGCGGGCGGTCCCGGCCAGCTTCTCGGCGAGCCCCTCGAGTGCCGTCTCGTCGACAGTCGACAGGGGAGGGCCGGCCAGCCGGAGTTGTTCGCGGATGCCGACGTCGACCCGTTCGACCGTCAGCACCCCGAGGGTGGCGGCGGCGTGCTCGCCGCCGACGATGGTCAGGCTGGTGGGTGCCGGTGCGCGCGTACGACAGAACGCCGTGAGTTCGGGGCGTGACCACGGCTCGGTGACCGGTTCGGCGACGCCCCACCCGGCCGGGTCGCCGCCGGTGAGAGCACGGACGGCTGCTTCCGTGCTGGCACCCAGTCGCAGGGCCTCGGTGACGGGGTGCAGGGTGACGATCTGGATTTCCAGGCCGCCTGTCCACGGTGCGTCGTCCGGCGGCGAACCGGCGGGCTGCGAGGCGTCGGCGCCGGCGAAGCGGTGACCGTCCCAGTGCAACGGCAGACCGGTGAGCCCGTCGCGGTACCTGTCGCCCGTCCGCACCACCCACTGTCCCTGTGCCTGGGCGAGCATCATCTCCAACGGGTACGTGATCACGCCGTCCGCCGGCGTGACGACCTGGAGCAGCAGTCCGTCGCGTACCGCGTCGACGGCGGCTTCGGCGAGCCAGGGTGCCAGGCCGACCACCGCGCGGTCCTGATGGAGGACGACGGCCCGGTCGGTGATCGTGTCGGTCGCGCCGTTCATCGGCTCTCCCATGTCAACCCTCCCGTGATCTCGACCAGTGCGGCGGTGAACCGGCGGGCCACCTCCGCGGCCTGCGGGTCGGCGCCCGGCGCCCGGCTCTCCACCCACCACACCGATTCGGGCACGTCGTCGGCGGGGACGAGGCCCAGCAGCCGCTGCGCCTCGCCGGGAACGCGCACCAGGCGGGCGGTCTCGACGCTCAGGAGCAGACGCCCGTCGCCCGGGTCGAACAGCTGCACCAGCCCCGCCGCCTCGATCGTGTCCATCTTCAGCTCGGAGCCGGCCGCGAGCAGGGCGCCGAGCATCGCGGCCGCATCGGGCTCGGCGCGGCACAGCGCCACCGCATCGAATGTCATCACTTCTCCTTCGTCTGGCCGGTGAACGCGGTCTGCACCATGCGGGGGCCGTCGCCGGGGCGGATCAGCTGTGCGCGGCCGGTTGGCAGGACCATGGGCCGTACGCCCGAGAACAGTTGACCCTCCGTCCGGTCGCCGGACATGAGCAGACTCAGGCAGCCCGCCTCGCGGACGGCCAACGGGAACGGTTCGAACAGACCGCGCGAGGCGCCGGCCACCCGCCGGGCCATCACGACGTGCAGCCCGGTGTCACGACCGGCCGCCACGTGCGGGACCAGCGCGCCGAGCGGCTGCGTGGCGGACGCGGCAAGGATGTCGTAGTCGTCGATGAGCAGCACTATCCGGGTACGCGCCGCATCGGACGAATGCCGTTTCGCCAGCTCGTCGCCCACCGCCCTGGACAGTTGCTGGGCGAGCGTCGAGTTCGGGGCGTATCCGCCGCAGTAGGAGTCGGGCACCACGTCGGCGAGTGCGCGGCGGGGGTCGAACACGGCGAACACCAGCTCCTCGGACGTGTACTGCCCCATCAGTTCCTCGGCGACCAGCCGCAGCAGGTTCGTCTTGCCGGTCCGGGGGTCTCCGAGGACGAGGAGGTGCTGGTCGCGGCCGAACAGGTCGACGACGGCGGGGGCGAAGTCACTCTCGTAGCGCCCGAAGGGAACCACTCCGTGGCCGGCGGGGGCGTCGGCGAGGTCGGCCACGGGAAGCACCGCGGGCAGGACCCGGACGGGTGGCGGCAGCGCCCCCGTCCACGCTGCTCGTACCAACCGGGTGGCTGCGATCAGACCGGCGTTGGCCGGGTCCTGGATTCCGTCCAGGCGGGGCAGCGCGACCTGGGCGAACAGCTTCTCGCTGGTGAGAGCCCGGCCAGGCTGGTCCGGCGGGACACCGCGGGCCTGCCGGCCGTCGATGCTCGACTCGGCGGGCTCGGTGAGCCGCAGCTCGACCCGGTTGGCGAAGGCGACCTGCTGCGCGGCACGGACCTCGTTCCACCGCCGGGCGGTGCCGATCACGTGGATGCCGTAGCGGCCGCCCCGGGCGAGCAGGCCGTGCACCTTGGTCTCCAGGCTCTCGAACTCGGCGTTGAGCTGGCCGTATCCGTCGATCAGCAACACCACGTCGACGCAGCCGACCTCGGTGCGCACGCTCTCGTCGGCGTGCCGCAGGTCCTCGACGGTGTCGAACTGGTGCCGGCTGAAGATGCGTTGCCGCTGGGCGAGCATCGCGTGCACCTCGTCGACCACGCGGCGGACGCGTTCGCGGTCCTCGCGGCTGGCGACGCCGCCGACGTGGGGGAGCCCGGCGAGCCCCGACAGGCCGTTTCCCAGCAGGTCGATGCCGTAGATGCCGACGTCGGTGGGGCGATGGGTGGTGGCCAGGCCGAGCGCGAGGGTACGCAGCGCGGTCGTCTTGCCGCTGCCGGGCCCGCCGAGAATGAGCAGGTTGCCGCCGCTCCCGGCGAGGTTCAGCACCCAGGGGCCCTGCCACTGACGGGCCGGATCGTCGAGACGGCCCAGCGGGACCGGCAACCCGACGCCGGAGCGCGACCGGTCTCCCAGGCGTACGCCCTCCGGCGTGGTGACCACCCCACCGCCCGCCTCGTCGAGGGTGAGCAAGGTTGGCAGGGGCGGCAACCAGATCGCCGGAACCCGCTGCCCGCTCGCCGCCATCTGCCCCACCACTGTCGACAGCAGGGTCGGCCCGGTGGTGCGGCGGGTCGCTTTCGGTTCCTCGGGCACGTTCTCGTCGACGTCGCTGCGCGCGGTGCCGAACAACGGCATCGGCTTCGCCAGCGGCCCGACGATCGGGGCGAGTTCCGCGTCCGCGCCGTTGCTGAGCGGGCCGGAAACGTACGCGGCCTTGAACCGCTGGTAGATCGACACGTCGACCTTCAGGTAGCCGTTGCCGGGCAGCGGCGGCAGGTGGAACGCGTCGACCGTGTCGAGGACGGTGCGCGACTCCATCTCGGTGAGCGTACGGAGGCCGATCCGGTAGGCGAGATAGTTCTCCAGGCCGCGCATCTTGCCCTGTTCGACGCGCTGGCTCGACAGCAGCAGATGCACGCCTATCGATCGCCCGATCCGCCCGATCCGCAGGAACAGGTCGATGAACTCCGACTTGGCGGCGAGCAGTTCACCGAACTCGTCGATGAGCACGAGGAGGTGGGGCAGCGGTGGCAGGTCGGTGCGCTCGCCCTGGGCGGCGCGGAGCATGTGGTACTCGGTGATGTCGGTGACCCTGCCGGCGTCGGCGAGCACCTGCTGGCGGCGCTGCACCTCGCCGTCGAGGCTCGTGTACATCCGCTCCACGAGCGCCGCGTCGGCGACCAGGTTGGTGATCAGGCCAGCCAGGTGCGGCAAGTCGCTGAACGGCGCGAAGGTGGCCCCGCCCTTGTAGTCGACGAGGACCATCGCCATGCGTTCCGGCGGGTGACTCGCCGCCAGGGCGAGCACGAGCGTACGCAGAAGTTCGCTCTTGCCCGAACCGGTCGCTCCGACGCAGAGCCCGTGCGGCCCCATCCCGAGTTGTGCGGGCTCCTTCAGGTCGAGCAGCACCGGGCGCCCCGCCGGGTCGACCCCGATCGGGACGCGGAGGAAGTCCCGCTCTCCCCGTGGCCGCCAGAGGTTGGCGAGATCCAGGTCGGTGGGGTCGGACAGGCCCAACAGGTCCTGGAAGTCGGCCGGTGGCGTGCCGGTGCCGTCGTCGTAGGAGTCGGCGGACAGCCGCAGCGGCGCGATGCTGCGGGCCAGGCCCTCCACGAGCGGGGCCGGTGCGTCGTCGAGGGTGCCACGTACGGTCACCGCCGGGGACGCGGTGAGATCGTCCAGGGTGAGCGAGTCGCCGTCGATGGTGATCCGGCGGGAGATGTCGCCGGGTTCGTGCAGCCGGTCGGCGAGCAGGTGCACCACGGTGATGCCGAGGCTGGCCAGACCGACCGTCTGGTCGGGGCTGGCCAGCCCGCGGGCGAGTTCACCGTGTGCGTCGTCGATGACCAGCAGCCGCGACCGGGCCTTCGCCTCCGTGCGCCCGACACCGTGACGGAACGACTTGAGCGCGCTGGTGGCCCGTTCCTCCAGATCCTCGCCGAGCAGCTCGGCGAGCGTCTGCACGTCGGTGACCAGCAGCGGGGTCGGACCGGACGGGCCGATCGACGTCCGGTCGAGCAGATGTGGCAGCCACCGTGCCCACCGCCAGGCCCTGGCCCGCTCGGGGGTGGTGATGATCGCGAGCTGCACGTCGTCGGGAGCGTGGAACGTGGCGACCTGCACGAGGATCGCCCGGGCCAGGGTGACCGCCTCCGCGTAGTTCGGCGTTATCACGCTGACATCCCCGGCGCAGTCCAGGTTCGCCCGCAGCGGCAGGCCGGGTGTCAGCGCGAATCGGTGAATCAGTGAGCGCGCCTCGTGGCGCATGAACGGATCGAGGGGGTTGGTGGGGGTGCTCTGCTCGCGCAGCTCGAGCGTCCGGACAGGCAGCGAACCCATGCCCAGCCGTACGTGCAGAAAGTCGATGTCGGCGCGTCGGCGTTCCCACAGGCGGGCCGGGCTGCGGATCACGTCGAGCAGCCGATTCACCGGCGGGTCGAGGAGGTTCGCCTCGTCCCGCAGACGCTGCTCGGTTTCGCGCAACTGGTCGCGCAGCTCCTCCAGGTAGTCCTGGTAACGCTCACGCTGCGCCCGGCGCTGCCGGCCGGCCTTACCCAACTGGGTGAGGTACATCGCCCCGGCGGCGCCCAGTGCCGCCACCATGACGACCGCGCCCAGAGCCGCGAACCCGGAGCCGCGCAGGAACATCATCATGCTCATCGCCACACCCGCACCGGCCATGGGCAGCAGCGCCTGAAGCCCCATCGCGGACTTGCCATCGGGCAGTTGCGGTGGTGGGTCCAGCACGAGTGGATCCATGGCGGACATCGGGCGGGCCATCCGGGCGGGGCGATGCACCATGCGCGTCGACATGCGGTGGGCCTCCGGTCACATTCGCCGAGCGCGACTCAGAGCCAACGCGGCGGCGCGGGTTGCCTCCACGAGCGTCGCCTCGCCGATCCGCGACGGCGTGATGAGCGCACCGGCGGCGAGGTGACGGTCGTAGGGCAGCACCACCATCGGTACGCCGGTCTGCTCGATCAGCTCGCGGGCGGCGCCGTGGATCAGCGTCGCGCGGCCGTGGGCGTTGCTCGCGTTCAGCACGACGACCACCCGCGTCAACCATGACCCGTATCCGTCGTCGACGATCCGGCGCAGCGTCTGGTAGGTGCCCCGAACCCCGTCGGGTGTCGCCGCCGCGACGAGCACCACCGCGTGCGCGTCGGCCATCACCCCCGCCGGGGTACGGGCTTCCAGGCCGGGCGGGCAGTCGGTGACAGCGACGGCGAAGAGGCGCGACAGCGCGCGTGTGACCGAGGTGCACAGGTTCGGGTCGGTGGTGCCGCTCGGCAGCACCCAGAGGCCCGTCCCGGTGCGTGGCAGGAGTGGTTCGAGGGCGCGCAGGTCGCCGCCCCGGGCCGCGAGCAGGCCGGGTGCCAGTCGTTGCAGCGACGGCTCGCTCGGGGTGCCGAGCCGCCAGGTCAGCGAGCCCTCGTACGGGTCGGCGTCGGCTGCGAGCACCGGATCGGCGCGCCGCGCGGCGAACACCGACGCCAGCAGCGCGGCAACCGTGGTCTTCCCCGCGCCGCCCTGCACGGAGGCCACCGCGATCCGCCGGCCGGTGTGTACCGGTGCCTGCACCTCGGCGGCGAGGTCGACGAGTTCACGGGTCTGCCGGCCGCTGGCGAACATGCGGCTGGCGCTGCGCCACGTACGCCGTAGCGCGGAGTCGCCGAAGGGCGGCCGGCGCGCGATGGACAGCTCGTCCGGCTCCGACGCCGGTGCGCCGGGCGGCGGCGGGGTGCGTGGCGGTGCCGGGATTGGCGGTGCCGGGCCGGGCACCGGTGGAGCGCTCATGCCACCGCCTCAGTCATCAGAAGGTGTCGAGTAGTCGCGAGTAGAGCCCGTACACCCCGACGGCGACGGGAACCAGCGCCAGCACGGTCAGGGCCTCGACGCGATCGGCGACCTGCCGGCCTCGCGCCAGGACGTGCGGCGGTGGCCGGTACGCCAGGATCGCCAGGGCCACCGCACAGACGCCGAGCGCCGCCACCGCGGTGGCCCACCACGTGTCGGGCCGTTCCCGTATCCAGCACATCAGCAGGCCGCCCGCGATGGTCAGCGCGCCGGTCACCAGCGCCACCACCTCCGCCGCCAGCGGGAAGGCGCGCATCCGCAGCAGCAGGGCACCGCCCACCAGGGCTGCCAGCGCCAGCCTCCACGGGCCCGGCGCCGACGCGAGGATGAGCCCGGCGAGCGTCGCCGACGTCGCCGCCGCGATCGCCGCGACGGCCAGCCCGCGGTGCGCGGCGTCGACTGCGGCCTGGACCGACACGCGGCTCACCGGCTCGTCGTTGCTGCGTCGGTCGTCGAGACGGGTGAGGCCCGATGTCATCATCGCGAACCGTGGCAGCAGTCCCAGTACGCCCACCGACGCGATCGCCAGCACCGCCGCGACCCGCGCCGCGGGCATGCCGAGCAGCAGCGGCCCGCTCCAGCCCGCGACCAGAAGCAGGATCGTGCCGCCTCCGAGGACGCCGGCACGCCCATTGCCCGTCACGGCACCCAGGGCGAGGACGGCGCAGCCGATCCCGAGGGCCCACAGCGCCCAGCGGTGGGTAGGGGTGTCCGTCCAGCCGGGCACGGTGGTCAGCACCATCGCGGCACCGCTCAACAGCACCGCCACCCCGATGGGCCGTCTGCCCGCCATCCCGACGAAGAGGCCGGACAGGGCGACCGCGCCGCCGACGACGCTGACCACGGCGGGCCCGAGTTGCGGGCCGGCGAGCAGCGCCGCCACCGTGGCGGCCACCAGGCAGGCCGCGGTGGCGGTCCACGTCCGTGCGGCGTCGCCCCACCGGCCGTGCCGGCGGTGGAGATCGTCGCCGACCTCGTCGGAGACGTCGTGGACGATCGCCGCCGGTGGCGCCTCGGAGATCGGGTCGACCCGTAGCAACGCGCCGTCGGGGACGGCGGCCTGCCGAAGGCTGCCGGCCGGGTCGAGCACTGTGCCGTCGAGGGTGCTGATCTGGTAGCCCCGCGAATCATCAGTGGGTGGGTGACCGACCAGGGCGACGACCTCGGGCAGCAGCAGGCCGAGGGGCTCGTCGGCGGGCAGCACGAGGTCGATGCGTCGGTGTGGACCGGCCAGGGTCACCCGACTGAGGTGACCGGCGGAGGTGAGGGTCTGCGGTTGCGTCATCGTGGACTCGTTGGTTGGGTCGGTGCCGGGTTGCGTGCCTTCTGCTGTTCGGCGACGACGTTCTGCAGGAAGGACCAGCCCACACACACGGCGCAGGCCACCGCCGCCAGCACGAGACCGCTACGCAGCCACCTGAACCCGTCACCCGTGGCGCGGACCCGGCGCTGCCGGCCCCACAGCAGCAGCTCACGCATGCGGGCACGGCGAACCGCGACCGACTCGATGAGCTGAGTGTCGAATTCCCGGGCCACGGCTCGATTCTATCCACGGCCGCTAATTCGATCGGGGGACGCGATCTCGCGGTGCCGGGTCGGCCCGGTGTGACCACGTACTGATGGTGATCAACGCTCCGGGTCGGCACGTACACCCGGTCCGAGGTCGCTGGGCCGGCGGTCGCCGTCGGTGGTGGACCTCGACGGTGGCGTGGCCGGGCGGCCTACGGCTTGCTTGTCGTCGCCAGCGCGGCGGCCACGCGCGGCGCCTCGTGCCGACCCTGGTCCCGCCCGGCGGCCACGAGCGCGGGCACGACGGACCGGTCCATCACGCTCGCGCCCTGTGCTCGCCTGGACGCCGGGTCGCGTCCGAGCAGTTCGACCGGGCGGTCGGCGTCCAGCGCCGCCCGTTGCCGTTCGACGCGGGCCCAGGGCCCGATGGCGGCGGTGCTGGGCGCGAGGACGATCACCGGACCGTCTCCGGGCGCGAGGTCGAGATTGAGAGCGGACCGCATGCCGCCGTCCATGTACCGGCGACCGCCGATGGCCACCGGGACGGCGGATTGCGGCATGGCGCAGCTCGCCGCGACGGCATCGAGGAGGGACACGCCGTCGTGTCGCGTGAAGACGCGCAGAGCGCCGGACTCCACGTCGACGGCGGTGATGCGGAGGTCGGTGTCCTTCCACGTGTGGTCCGGCAGCCGTGCCTCCGCGATCCGGCGCTGCCGGGACGGATCGTCGATGCGCGCGGAGAGGGCGAGTCGGCCGAGACGGCGAGCGGCCTGCTCGGGATCGCGGACGAACACCTGCGCCCGTGCGAGCCGGAGGAGGGCGAGGAAGCCCAGCGCGGGGGCGGTCTCGTGGGGCACACCCTGGCGCTGGCGCTCGTACAGCTCGACGAGAGGAGTTCCGCTGGCGATCTGGGCGCCCACCACGGCGCCAGCGCTCGTGCCGATGACCACCGCGTCCGGGGCGACGATCACCCCCTCGTCCGCGAGGCCGGCGAGGATGCCCACCTCCCAGGCGATGCCGGCGACCCCGCCGCCACCGAGAACCCATACCGGCCGTGCGTCGTCCGTCATCAGATCCTCGTTCCGCCAGGATAACTGCTAACAGTGTTCGCGGTTTGAGGTTAGCAGGAGTCACGGAGGGCTGACAACGTGAAAGATCAGGGCTCTCGTCGTCCGAAGGTGATGCCGCCGAGCTTGCTCTCGGGCGAGACGACGGTCATCTCGGCCTCCACCGCGAAACCGCTGTCGCGTAGCCAGGCCGCGACCTGGGCCGGCCGACGGCGGTGTACGCGGAGGTTCATCGGGTGGCCGCCGTACCCCTCGGTCTTGTGGGTCGTCTCGTCGCCGATGTGGAAGCCGACCAGCAGCGGGCCTCCCGGACGCACCACGCGCCTGAAGTGCGCGAGGACCTGGCCGAGCCGCTCGTCGGGTATGTGGATGAGCGAATACCAGGCGACCAGGCCGGCCACCGAACCGTCGGCCAGGTCGAGATCGGTCATGCTGCCGACCTCGAACCTCAGCTCGGGGTGATCCTGGCGGGCCACCGCGATCATCCCGGGGGAGAGGTCGATCCCGAAGGCGGCGACACCCAGGCCGTTCAGGTGAGCCGTGATGCGACCCGGTCCGCACCCCACGTCCACGACCGGACCACCACCCCGGGCGCGTACGAGGTCGGCGAACAGCGCCAGAGCTGCCCGTTCGTAGGGCGCCTGCGCCAGGAAGTCCCGGACCAGGTGCGCGTAACTGACCGCGACCGTGTCGTAGGACGTGCGGGTGTCTGCCAACCAACCGTCGACGGTCATGGCGGCCACGTTAGAGGGCAGGAAGGAGAGGGTCGATCAGCAACCCCCACCGATCCGGTCGCCGCGTCCACCCGACCTCCGGGGCACCCGTCCATGCCCATACGGTCAATGTCATGAACAGCTATCACAGCGCCACATCCGGACGTCGACGAGTGCTGAGGGCAGCGCGATGAAACTGCGTCCCGTGCTGTTGGGTGCCGTCGTTCTCGCTCTCGTGGCGGCCGCCCTGTCCGTGCCGGCGGGGGCACCCGTCACCGCCCGAGCCGCAGCCGCCTGTCCCACGCCAGCCCGACCGACGATGAAGATCCTGACGGTGGGCGACTCGATCACCGAGGGCGCGACGATAACCGGCTCGGTGAGCGCCGCCTACCGCGCGGAGCTGGGGCGACTGCTCAACGAGAACTGCGTCCCGCACACCTTTGCCGTGGCAGCGCTGGGAGGCGCGACCTGCAACTACTGGACGTCGCGGATGGCGGACCTGGTCAGCAGGCACCAACCCGACCTGATCCTGGTCAACTGCGGGACCAACAACAACCTGTCGACCGCCAGCGCGGAGCAGATCACCGCGTTCGAGCGTACCTACCGGACACTCTTCGACACGGCGCTGGACATGGACCCGGACGTCGTCATGTACCCGGCCTTCGTGCAGTACAGCGCCGGACACGGCACGACCGGCTGCACGACCCCACCCGGCCCGAGCCCGGCCTGGCTGCCCGCGAGCGAAGCCGTGATCAATGACGCGATCTACCGGAGCATGAAGATCATCGACGAGTTCGGCAGGCGCGTACCGACCTGGATCGACTATCAATCCATTCCCGAAGGCTATCTGGACCAGTGTGGAGTGCACCCCACGCCGGGAGGTTACGACGTGATGGGCCGGCTGGCCTACAACACCATCGCCCCGCGGTTGGGCGTACCGCTGGCGCCGCTGCCGTGTGGGTTGGTCGGCCGTCGGCCGGGCGCACCGGTCGGTGACTGGACACCCTGCGCACGGATGAACCTCAACTCGTGAGGCGCGGCTTCCCACCCGCCGGCCCCGCCCATCCCGGGTGGGGCCGGCATCGCCGACACGTGCCGACCCTCGGGCGGGCAGCGATCACCAAGGTCCGCTGTCCATACTGAAGGCGCGGTCCCGATTGGCCGTTTCCGCCCGACCTGTGGAGGTGCCGTCCATGCCGCCTACGCCATTGATCATCAGCCTGCCGATCGCCGACCGCCCGACCTCGTACCGCTTCTATCGCGACGGTCTCGACCTGGAGGCGGTGGGCGAGCTGGCCGATGACGGCATCCCGGAGCCGTTGCAGTTCGTGGTGAACGACGGACTGCGCCTGATGCTCATCCCGACCGGCGGCTTCGGCTGGGTGATCGGCGGACACGAGGTGGCGCCGAGGGGGCAGAGCGAGTGCCTGCTCGGCCTCGCCGCCACCACCCCTGCCGAGGCGGACGCGATCGTCGAGCGGGCGCACACCGCCGGCGGCGAGGTGGTCACCGCGCCGACCCCACAACCCTGGGGGTACGCGGGCGTCTTCGCCGACCCGGACGGCCACCTGTGGATGGTGTCGGTCACCCCGGAGGATCAGACGTAGATCTTCTTGGCGTACTCCGGGCCGTAGTGCCTCTCCAGGTCATCCAGGCTCTCGGAGGGCGCCTCGACCTCCTTGATCAGGCGAGCGCGGGATGGCAGCGCGTCGGGCTGCCAGGTCTCCGGCTGCCACAGCGCGGACCGCAGGAACGCCTTCGCGCAGTGGTAGAAGATCTGCTCGATGTCCACCACCACTGCGAGCACCGGCCGGTGCCCCTTGACGACCATGTCGTCGAACCAGGGCGCGTCGCGGACCAGCCGGGCCCGCCCGTTGACGCGCAGCGTGTCGGTGCGACCCGGGATCAGGAAGAGCAGCCCGACGTGCGGGTTGTCCAGGATGTTGCGGTAGCCGTCGGCCCGCTTGTTGCCCGGCCGCTCCGGGAGCGCGATCGTCGTGTCGTCGAGCACCAGTGCGAACCCGGCCGGGTCGCCCTTGGGTGAGACGTCGCAGGTGCCGTCCGCGCCGGCCGTCGCCATCAGGCAGAACGGCGCGGCGGCGAGCCACTGCCGGTCCCGCTCGTGCAGGCGGGCGCGTTCCTTGTTCGCGGCGCGTACGCCCGGCGTGCCGAGCAGCTCCCGCAGTTCCTCGTGCGAGGTGATCTCCACCGTCACGTGATCCTCCTCCAGCCGTTGACCCGGGTGGCGGCGCCACCGCTGCCAGCCTAGGCCCGCGTGACCAGCGTGAGGTTTGCCCTCGGTCGCCGGGGGTACGGCCTCCTCCGACACGCCCGCCGCACGTACCGTCCGCAGGAACGCCGACCAGTGGAGGCCGGGAGATGGAGAGCCGACTCAAGGTGCTGGGTCATCCAGTCCATCCGATGCTGGTCATGTTCCCGGTCGCGCTGCTGGTCACCGCGGTGCTGTTCGACATCGTCGACACGGTCGGCGGGCCCGACTTCCTCGGTGAGGTCGCGTACTGGAACATCACCGTCGGCCTGGTCGGCGGTCTGCTCGCCGCGGCGGCCGGCTCGTTCGACCTGCTGGCGATACCGACCGGCACCCGCGCGAAGCGGGTGGCTCTGCTCCACGCGGGTGCCAACGTCGCGGTGATCCTGCTCTTCGTCGCCGTGTGGGCGGTCCGGTTGAACGCTGACTCGCGGGCCGCCGGTGGTTCGCTGATCGCCATCGAGGTGGTCGCGGTGGCGATCCTCGGTATCAGCGCCTGGCTCGGCGGTGAGCTGGTCGACCGGCTCGGTGTGGGCGTCGACCGCGACGCCGGCCTGGACGCGCCCAGCTCACTGCGGCCCACCACGGCCACCCAGCGGATCGGAGACGCGCGATGAGCGAGCAGCAGCAGGCCGGCGGTTCCGGCCGGGGTTGGCGCGGACGGCAGCAGGGGTGGGACCCGATGGGCGAGCTGCAGTCGTTGCGCGCCGAGCTGAGCCGGCTGGTCGGCGGCCGGGCCGGGTCGTCCGACGTCGAGCTGACCGAGACCGCCGACGGTTGGCAGGTGGTCGTCCGGCTGCCGGGCGTCGCGCCCGAGGAGGTGGCCGTCGAGCTGGACGACCGCGAGCTGTGCGTGCGGGCCCGCTCCGAGGCGGAGGTCAACGCCGAGCAGGGCATCCCCGGGGGTTTCGAGACCCGCGGCTTCGAGTACCGCGTCGACCTGCCGTCCCGCGTCGACCCGGAGGGCATCGACGCGGTGATGGACCACGGGCTGCTGCGGGTCCGCCTGCCCCGTGCGGCACGGCCCACGACGCGCACCATCACCGTCGGCCGCACCGGGCCACGCTCCGGCGGCCTCGCCGGGGGTACGCCCATCCCGGCCGATCCCGCCGCGGACCGGGAGATGCACCACCCGGACTCCGCCAGCGAGATCGACCGGCCGTAGCGCGCCACGTGGTCACCCCGTCCCTGCTCGGCCCGACGGCCGGGCGAGTCGAAGACGTGCGCCGGATCGCGGTGCTGCGCGCCAACGCCCTCGGCGACTTCATCTTCGTCCTGCCGGCGTTGGAGGCGTTGCGCGCCGCGTACCCCTCGGCGGAGATCGTGCTGCTCGGCGCGCCGTGGCACGCGAAGCTCTGGCGCGACCGGCCCGGCCCGGTGGACCGGGTGCTTGTGGTGCCGCCGGGCCCCGGCATCCGGGAGCCCGAGCCCGGCGAGTCGACGTCCACGATGGACGACTTCGTGGCGGCGGCCAACGCCGAGGGCTTCGACCTTGCGGTGCAGCTCCACGGCGGTGGCGCCAACTCCAACCCGTTGATCAGCCGCCTCGGTGCCCGGGTGACGGCGGGCCTGCGCGCCGAGGACGCGCCGCCGCTGGACCGGTGGGTCCGCTACGTGTACTACCAGCACGAGGTGATCCGCTATCTGGAGGCGGTGGCCCTGGTGGGCGCCCCGGCGACCACAATCGTGCCGACGCTTACGGTCACCGACGCCGACCGGGCCGAGGCGGAGCAGGTGCTCGGCCCGCCGACCCGTCCTCGGGTTGCGCTGCATCCCGGCGCCAGCGACACCCGCCGCCGCTGGCCTGCCGAGCGGTTCGCCGAGGTGGCCCGCGAGCTGCACGGTGACGGGTACGAGGTACTGGTCACCGGGACACCCTCCGAGCGGGAGGTGGTGGACCAGGTGGTCGCTGCGGCGGGGGTGCCGGTCCGGCCGCAGGTAGGCACGCTCAGCCTCGGTGGGTTGGCGGGCTGCTACGCCGGCTGCGCGCTGGTGATCTCCAACGACACCGGTCCGCTGCACCTGGCCGCCGCAGTGGGCGCGTCGACGGTGGGCATCTTCTGGGTCGGCAACTTGATCAACACGGCGACACCGCTGCGGGGCCGGCACCGGCCGATCAGCTCCTGGATGGTGCACTGCCCGGTCTGCGGGGTGGACTGCACGCCGGGCATCTACCCGCACCGGCCCGGCGACGGCGAGTGCCCGCACCGCGACTCGTTCGTCGCCGACGTGCCGACGGCCGAGGTGTGCGAGGCGGCCCGCGAACTGCTCAGCCCGTAGGCGGGGCTCAGGCCGGCTGCGGGGTGTCCTCGTCGGCGAGGACGACCTCCCACGCCTCCACGTCGCGTTCGGTGACAGTGGTGGGGGACTCCAGGTGGTAGGCGCCGCTGGGCAGGATTCCCGCCCCGCCGTGGCGGGCCAGCACCGCGAGCTGGGCGGCCACGTCCTCGCCCTGGTGTTTCTCGTCCAACCGTCGCCAGAAGTCGAAGCCCCCGGAGTCGACGAGCTTGGCACGGTCGTAGAGCACGCACCCGCCGATCCAGGACACCCTGTACGCCCGCCACGCGCCCGACGGCAGGGCCAGCTCGGCGGTGACGTGCAGCAGGTTGGCTGCCGAGTGGATGCGGGCCCGGTCCCACTCCGGGGTGCCCGGCCGGACCCGCTCCGGAACGGGCCGGCCGACCCACTCCTCGTAGTGCCGGTGCGTGTCCGGTCGTACGTCGTCGGTGTACGACAGACCGTGCACGCCGTTGCCGACGAACCCGCAGCCCAGCTCCTCGATCGCGGTGACCAGTCGGTGCAGCGCCCCGGGTTCCAGCCAGACGTCGTCGTCGAGGTTGAGCACGTACCGGGCCGACGACGCGGCGAGCAGGTAGGCGCGGTGCTCGGCCAACCCGCGGCGCGGCAGCCGGCGGGTCAACAGCACGGGGTGGCCCGCGTGGCGCAGCGCCCGGACCATGGTGGCCGCTGCGGGGTGGGCGTACGCCGGGTCTCCGTCGGACTGGTCGCTGACCACCACACCGAAGCCGGGCACTCCGCCCTGGGCGGCGAGCCCGGCCAGGGTGACGGCCAGCTCGGCGGGCCGGTTACGGGTCGGAATCAGCACGTCGACCGGCCGGTCGGCGCGGAACTCCGCCGGGTTGCCGAGGGCGAGAGGCCGGTTCACGACGCCTGGGTGCGGGGGCTCAGCGACGGGTCGGCGGCATGCGGCGACGGGTCCTGGCTGTGCGACCGGATCCGCTCGATGATCGCCGAGGTGGACCGGTCCGGCACGTACCCCAGCGTTCGCACCTGACCGCCGAGCCGGCGCACCAGCGGCGCCTCGGGCACCAGTTCCGGCGGGTAGTCGCCGCCCTTGACGTACACGTCGGGCCGGACCGCCTCGATGAGCGCGGCGGGCGAGTCCTCCTCGAACACCACCACGTGGTCGACGCAGGACAGCGCGGCCAGCAGGGCGCCCCGGTCCTCGACCGGGTTGACCGGCCGGTCCGGCCCCTTGAGCCGGCGTACGCTGCCGTCCGAGTTGACCGCCACGATGAGCAGGTCGCCCAGGGCGCGGGCCTGTTCCAGGTAGCGCACGTGCCCGGGGTGCAGCACGTCGAAGCAGCCGTTGGTGAACACCACCGACCGGCCCGCCTCGCGATGTTCGGCGACGATCGCGTCCAGTTCGTCGGTGCCGACCACGGCCGGGTGCCCGGTGGCCTCCGACGGCATGTCGAGGGCGGCGAGCAGGTCGTCCCGCAGGCACACGCAGGTACCGGTGTCGGACACGGTGATGGTGGCCGCGAGCTGGGCGAGCTGCGCGGCGGTGGGCAGCGGCGCGTCGGCGGCGAGGGCCAGTGTCATGGCCGCCAGGTACGCGTCTCCGGCCCCCACGGCGTGGCTCGCGGGCACCGGGGTGCTGTGGCTGCGCCGCCGTTCCCCGTCCGCGCCGCCGACCACTGCGCCGTCGGTGTCCAGGGTCACCGCGACCACGTCCGCGCCGGTGTGCGCGCGCAGCTCGGCGAGGCGCGACTCGGCCAGTACGGCCCGGTCCACGCCCGCTCCGGCCTCGGTGTTCACTGTGACGCCGGTGCCGGTGACGCTGAGGCCGTCGCCGGTGAGAGCCACCCGGCCCTCGCTGAGTGTGGGCTCGCCGACCGGGCCGGGGCGGTCGTCGACGCGGGCCCCGCCGGGAGCGGCGCCGACGCTCAGCTCGGACGGCCCGTCGGCCGGATCGCTGTCCGGGTGTTCCAGGTGCAGGTCGGTGCCGGCGGTCGAGCGGTGCGCGCCACCGGCACGGGCCAACAGTCGGGTCGCCTCGGCGAAGCTGGGTGTGACCACAGTCGGTGCGAGCCCCCGCCAGTCGGCGAGGTCGTGCGCGTCCAGCGCGACTGTGGCGTACCGCTCGCGCTGCTCCACCAGCCACGCGCGGACCGGCGCGGGCAGTGCCCCCAGGCCGTAGTCGCAGACCACCAGGGTCGGCGCCTCTCCGCCGGCGGCCGCGCGCAGCTCCTCCGTGGCGCAGTCCAAGGCCGTGAGCAGCCGGGCCACCCCGTCCGGGTCGAGCGCGTCGTCGGCGTCGCCGGAGTCCTCCCGGAGCAGGATCTGGTTGCCGGCGAGCATCCGCCGCTTCACCGGGGTGGGCCGACCAGGCTGGTTGACAGTACGGTCCCAGACGCCGGCCCGGTCCAGACAGTCGTGCAGTTCGTCGCCGGCCACATCCGCGCCGACCGGCGCCACCAGCACGGCTCGACCGCCGAGGGTGGCGACGTTGACTGCGGTGTTCGCGGCCCCACCGGCTGCGGAGATCCGTCGCCGCAGGGTGAGGACCGGGGCGGGCGCCTCCCGGCAGAGCCGGTCGGAGTCGGCGAACCGCCACTCGTCAAGCATGGCGTCGCCGACGATGAGGACCGGGCGCCCGAGCCAGCTCTCCACGACGCTGGCGAGCCGGCGCTGTTCCGCTGCTGCTCCTGCCATGCCTCCCCGGGTCCCCAGCGGCCCTCGGGACAAACCTGCGCCGAGGCGGCTGCGCCGCAGGTCCGACGGCCTTTCGTCCCGCCCTCGTCGGTGCGGTGCCGGTCGTCACCGGCGTGGGGTGTTTCGGGCGTTGGGGGGCGGGAAGGGAATTGAGGTACCCCGGAAAGGAGATGTACCGAGATGGCAGCGACATTGCAGGGCAAGAGGATCGCCTTCCTGGCCGCCGACGGCGTCGAGGAGGTCGAGTACGTCCAGCCGCGCGAGGCCGTCGAGAACGCCGGCGCGACGGCCGAGCTGGTCTCGCTCAAGCCCGGTTCCATCCAGTCCTTCAACCACCTGGACCAGTCCAAGACGTACGACGTGGACGTCACCGCGGACAAGGCGGACGCCGCCGGGTACGACGCGCTGGTGCTGCCGGGCGGGGTGGCGAACCCGGACTTCCTGCGGTCCGACCCGGACGCGGTGCGGTTCGTGAAGGCGTTCTTCGACGCCGGCAAGCCGGTCGGGGTGATCTGTCACGGCCCGTGGACGCTTGTCGAGGCGGACGTGGTGCGTGGTCGGCGGATCACCTCCTGGCCCAGCCTGCGGACCGACCTGACCAACGCCGGCGCCACCTGGGTGGACGAGGAGTGCGTAACGGACGGCAACCTGACAAGCAGCCGCAAGCCCGACGACCTCCCCGCCTTCTGCGCGAAGATCACCAAAACCTTCGCCGCCTGACCCCCCAGCCAGACCCCGTTGATCATGAAGTTATTGCCTCCCCGTTCGGCGTGTCGGGGCAATAACTTCATGATCAACGCATGTTCTGGGGTGGTCGGGAGCATGTTCTGGGGTGGTCGGGAAAGAGGGCTTGATGACCACCGAAGCCTCTGCCGCGCCGGTACTGAATCGCCAGCAGATCCGGCTGCTCATGTTGGGCCTGATGACAGGCATGCTGCTGGCCGCGCTCGACCAGACCATCGTCGGTACGGCCCTGCCGACAATCGTCGGTGAGCTGGGCGGGATCAACCACTACTCGTGGGTGGTGACGGCGTACCTGCTCGCCTCGACCGCGTCGACCCCGCTGTACGGCAAGATGGCCGACCTGTACGGGCGTCGTCCGGTCTTCCTCTTCTCGATCGGCACGTTCCTGCTCGGGTCGCTGCTGGCCGGCCTGTCGCAGAACATGACCCAGCTGATCATCACGCGGGGCATCCAGGGCCTCGGCGCCGGTGGTCTGCTGACGCTGGCGTTCACCATCATCTCGGACGTGGTCTCACCCCGCGAGAGAGGCCGCTACCAGGGTCTCTTCGGGGCGGTGTTCGGAATCGCGTCGGTGGCCGGCCCGCTGGTCGGTGGGTACTTCGCCGAGACCGACTGGCGGTGGATCTTCTACATCAACGTGCCGCTGGCGATCCTGGCCATCGTGGTCTGCTACCACGTGATGCGGCTGATCCCGTTCGAGCGGCGGAACCACGCGATCGACTGGCTCGGCGCCGGCCTGCTGGTGGCCGGGGTGAGCTGCCTGCTGCTCGCGCTGAGCTGGGGCGGCAACGAGTACCCGTGGAGTTCCGGTCTGATCATCGGCCTCTTCGTCGCCGGTGCGGTGCTGGCCGTGCTCTTCCTGCTCCAGGAGGCGCGGGTCGCCGAGCCGATCCTGCCGCTGCGGCTGTTCCGGAGCGCCACGTTCGCGCTTGCCAACTCCGCAGGCTTCGTGCTCGGCCTGGTGATGTTCGGGTCGATCATCTTCATCCCGCTGTACCTGCAGATCGTCAAGGGCGCCTCGCCGACCCGCAGCGGTCTGCTGATGCTGCCGATGATGGCCGGCATCATCGTGACCTCGATCCTCACCGGGCGGGCGATGAGCCGGATCGGCAGGTACAAGTGGTTCCCGGTGGCCGGGTCGGTGACCCTGCTGGTCGGCATGTTCCTGTTCACCCGGTTGCAGGTGGGCACGTCGCTCTGGGTGGCGTTCGGCTTCATGGTGGTGATCGGCGTCGGCCTCGGCCTGTGCATGCAGTCGCTGGTCCTCGCGGTGCAGAACGCGGTGTCCGTCCGCGACCTGGGCGCAGGCACCTCCTCGGCGACGTTCTTCCGGTCGCTCGGCGGTTCGTTCGGGGTGGCGATCCTCGGCACGGTGCTGTCGTCGCGGCTCAACTCGCAGCTCGCCGACCGGTTGCCCGGTGCGATCGCCCAGCTCCCGCCGGAGCAGCGGGCGGCGGTCGCGGCGAGCGGCGGCACGAACATCTCGATCAACGACCCGGCCACGATCATGGCGCTGCCCGGCGCCGTCCGGGGAGCGATCCAGGCGTCGTTCGTGGAGTCGCTGCACCTGGTCTTCCTGACCGCCGGGCTCGTCGCCATCGTGGCGGTGCTTGTCACCCTGGCGATGCCCAACAGCACGCTGCGCGGGGCCGGCCCCGAGGGTGCCACAGGCGGCGCCGACCCGCTGGGTGGCAAGGCAGCCGCGCCGGGCGGTAAGCCGCTGACCAAGGAATCGAAGGAAGAGGCAGCCGCGGACATGGAATCCAAGTCCCAGACGATGATCTGACAGGTGCCTACCTGCCGGCCGCCCCGAGCCGGGGCGGCCGGTGTCACCCGGCCACGAGGCGTAGCGGCTGCGCGTGCTGGCTGTTGAGACGGTCGAGCGCGGCGGAGGTCGCCGCCTCGGCGGCGGCCTGACGAAGCCGCCCGAGCCCGACTTGATCGACTCGAGATCGCCGAAGTCGGGGTATCCGAGCGCCGGGGACACCCCGACTTCGGCGATCTCGAGTCGATCAAGCAACTCTACTTCTGAAACATCACCGAAGCGGTGTCCGCGATGAGGGTGATGGCCCAATCGAGCTGCGGACAGTTGTCGCGACCCCGGCACTCCAGGCACCCACCTGCTCGCCACGGTCGGTCGAGTGCCCTTGACCAGTGAGCATCGAGAACCTGCTTCGCCACGAACAGTTCGGTTGCCTTGGACGCCGGTTCGTCGATTGGCATGGTCGGCACCTTCCCCCGGGTGGACACGAGTGGCCCGCCCCGGGGGCAGAGTCCATGCGTCGTGCTCCCCAGGGCGGAGAGACTGGAGAACTCCCAGGGTGCTGAAGTCCAGGAGCCGATCAGTCACTGTCTCACTGTATCTACTGTCTCACTGTAGTCAAGTTCTCACTGTAGCCACTCTGCTGGATTGTCGGGTTGTCTGAATCGGGCCTGGGCTGGAAACATGATCTCCGCTGAAGTCCAGGAGAGCCGCCATGCCGACCAGGCCACCGCACTACCGCCGAGTTGCCGACGACATCGAGCAGAAGATCAAGTCCGGGGAGTATCCGCCCGGCCATCAGTTGCCGTCGGTCTCCGAGATCGGCGAGATCTACAACGTCGCGCGCTCCACGGCCTATCGCGCCGTGAAAGAGCTGCACGAGCGGAACCTGGTCTACGGCCAGCAGGGGCAAGGTGTCTTCGTGGCGGGAGCCGAATAGTTCGGCGGACCACCCGACCAGGCCGACGATGGGTCAGGCGGGGCGGCGGTAGACGCCGTACCACCAGGTTGCGGCCAACTCCCGGGCGGCTGCCGCGTCGGCGGCGGGGTCCGGCGAGGTCGTGCTGACGTGGTCGGCGAGGAAGCGGTCACCGCCGACCACAATCAGCCGGCTTGCGGCCACCACGTCCAGGTCGGCGGGTGTACGCCCGGCCCGCTGCTCGATGCGAAGCGCCTCGACGGTGCGCGACACGAACTGCTCCAGCCCTGTCGCCCAGTATTCGCGAACCGCCTCGTCGTACGCGGCGACCTCGCTCACCGCCGCGAGCACCGGGGCGTACGTCCGGTAGATCCGGATCACGTCGGCGAAGACCTCGGTCAGCCTGGCCAGCGGGTCGGGCCCGCCCGGATCCCAGCTGCCGGTGCGGTCGAAGGAGCTCTCCCGCATGGTGCCGGCGAGGCGCATGAGCAGTTCGCTCTTGTCCCGGAAGTGGGTGTAGAAGGTCGACCGGGCCACGCCGGCCTCGGCGGCGATCCGCTGCACCCCGAGGTCGGTGAAGCGGACGCCCTCCTGGAGCAGCCGTTCGGTGGCCGCCAACACCCGTGCCTCGACAGCGGCCCGCCCCTCCGGGTTGGGCGGGCGACGTCGGGTGATCGAGGGCATGGTCGAGATCCTAGGTGGCCGGGGGCGCGACCGACGACGTACGCTCATTGCCGGACACAGTGTCCGACACAGTGACCGCCGGAGTGCCGACGGCCCTGCACCAGAGGAGCGACACACGTGAAGTACCGACTGTTGGGCAGCACCGGGGTGTACGTCTCGGAGATCTCGCTCGGCGCGATGACCTTCGGCGGCAGCGGGCACCCGCTCTGGGGCACCCTCGGCGGGCTGGCGCTGCCCGAGGTGCAGCGACTGGTGGACACCGCTCTGGACGCGGGCGTCAACTTCGTCGACACTGCCGACGGCTACAGCGACGGAGAGAGTGAGGAACTGCTCGGCCAGGCGCTCGGCAAGCGGCGCCGCGACGTCGTCCTGGCGACGAAGGTGCACTCCCGCACGGGCCCCGGCCCGAACGACGTGGGCACCTCCCGGCTGCACATCATGCAGAACCTGGAGGACAGCCTGCGCCGGCTGGGCACCGATCACATCGACCTGTACCAGATCCACAACTTCGACCAGGTCACTCCCATGGAGGAGATGCTCCGCGCGCTTGACGACGCCGTCCGGCAGGGCAAGGTCCGCTACATCGGGTGCGCCAACTTCGCCGCCTGGCAGATCTCCAAGGCGTTGGGCATCTCCGCGCGGGAGAGGCTGGCCGGCTTCGTCTCGGTGCAGGAGTACTACTCCCTGCTGGGCCGGGACGTGGAGCGCGACGTCGTGCCGATGGCGCTCGACGAGGGCATCGGGCTGACCGTGTGGAGCCCGCTGGCCGGTGGCTTCCTCTCCGGCAAGGTCGGCCGGGACGGCGCCGTCGCCGACAGCGGCGCACGCAGCGCCCAGCCCGGCTACTCCAGCTTCACGCCCTTCGACCCCGAGCACGCCTTCCGCGTGGTCGACGTGCTCAAGGCCGTCGCCGAGCGGCACGGGGTCAGCCCGGCCCGGGTGGCGGTCGCCTGGCTGCTGTCCCGGCCGGCGGTGACCAGCGTGATCGTCGGTGCCCGCAAGCAGGGGCAGTTGATCGACAACATCGCCGCCTCGGACCTCACCCTCACCGCGGAGGACCTCACCGAGCTAAACGAGGCCACCAAGCTGCCCGTCGCGTACCCGAACTGGATCCAGGAGGGCTACTTCGCCGGGCTCCGCCACCCGCAGTGAGGCAAGGCCCTACTTGAGGATGAGCCGGTTCGTCTGCTCGAAGACGTCCAGGTCGGCCAGGGTTTCCAGCACCGAGCCGGAGAGTGGGGCGGGAAACCGGTCGCGGGGGAAGAAGCCCGCGTCGGTGGTCTCGTCGGTGACCCGGGTCAGCTGCCCGTCCCACTCCTCGACCTTGAACGCCGTGGTGAAGACCTGGTAGGTGTGCCCGTACATGTTGGTGCTGGTCCGGTCCGGGCCGGTGTAGAGGGCGAACGCGCAGACCCGCAGCGCCCGCAGGCCGGTCTCCTCGCGGACCTCGCGGACCGCGCAGTCGGCGATCGACTCGCCCAGCTCCATCGCCCCGGCGGGCATGGCCCACTGGCCGTTGTCCGAGCGTTTGATGAGCAGGATGCGCCCCGCGTCGTCGTTGACCACGGCTCGGGCGCCGACGAACATCAGCGTCCGGTCCCCGGCGAGCGCGCGTAACTGCCCCACGTACGAGTCGGCCCAGGAGATGCTCACCAGCGACAATTTACGGGGGTTCCCAACGTGTGACCGCCGACACTAGCTTGTTACCCATGCGTAGCACGATGATGGACGCCCCCCTGCAGGTCTCCCGGATCCTCGACCACGGCGCAGGGGTGCACGGCACGGCCGAGGTGGTCACCTGGACGGGCGGCGAACCCCGCCGGATGACGTACGCCGAGGTGGGTCGCGCCGCTGCCCGGCTGGCCCACGCGCTGCGCGACGAGTGCGGGGTCACCGGCGACGAGCGGGTCGCCACCTTCATGTGGAACAACAACGAGCACCTGGTGGCCTACTTCGCGGTGCCGAGCATGGGCGCGGTGCTGCACACCCTCAACCTGCGGCTCTTTCCCGACCAGGTCGCCTACATCGCCAATCACGCCGAGGACCGGGTGGTGCTCGTCGACAGCACGCTCATCCCGCTGCTGGCCCGGGTGGTCGGTGAGCTGAGCACCGTGCGGCACGTGGTGGTGGTCGGCGGTGGCGACCCGGCGCCGCTGGTGGCCGCCGCCGGCGACCGGATCACCGTGCACCACTGGGACGCGCTGCTGGCCGACCGGCCGGAGACGTACGACTGGCCGGAGGTGGACGAGCGGGACGCCGCGGCGCTCTGCTACACCTCGGGCACCACAGGCAACCCGAAGGGCGTCGCCTACTCGCACCGGTCGATCTATCTGCACTCCTTGCAGGTCTGCATGCCGGAGGGCTTCGGTCTCGGGCCGACCGACAGGGAGTTGGCCATCGTGCCGATGTTCCACGCCATGTCGTGGGGCCTGCCGTACGCGGCGTTCCTCTCCGGCGCGTCGCTGATCATGCCGGACCGGTTCCTCCAGGCCGCGCCGATCGCCGAGATGATCGCCGCCGAGCGGCCCACCCTTGCCGGGGCGGTGCCGACCATCTGGACCGACCTGCTGGCCTACCTGGACAGCCACGACGTGGACACGTCCTCGCTCACCGAGGTGATCGTCGGTGGTTCGGCCTGCCCGCCGGCGTTGATGCACGCGTTCGACGAGCGGCACGGGATCGACGTCGTCCACGCCTGGGGGATGACCGAGATGTCGCCGCTGGGGTCGGTCGCCCGCCCGCCCGCGGGGGCGACAGGCGAACAGGAGTGGCGCTACCGCTACACGCAGGGCCGCGTGCCGGCGGGCGTGCAGGCGCGCATCGTCGGCCCGTCGGGCGACCCGCTGCCCGCCGACGGCACGGCCGTGGGCGAGTTGGAGGTCCGCGGGCCATGGGTGACCGCGCGGTACGTCGGTGACGACGCCCCGGACGAGGAGAAGTTCCGCGACGGCTGGCTGCGTACCGGCGACGTGGGCACCCTGTCCGCGGACGGGTACATCACGCTCACCGACCGGGCGAAGGACGTGATCAAGTCCGGCGGCGAGTGGATCTCGTCGGTGGAGTTGGAGAACGCGCTTATGGCGCACCCGGCCGTGCTGGAGGCGTGCGTGGTCGGCGTGCCGGACGAGCGGTGGGACGAGCGGCCACTGGCGACAGTGGTGGTCCGCGAGGGTGCGTCGGTGACCGCCGAGGAGCTGCGGGACTTCCTGGCCGGGTCGGTGGCCCGGTGGCAGTTGCCCGAGCGGTGGGCGTTCATCGACACGGTGCCGAAGACAAGCGTCGGCAAGTTCGACAAGAAGGTCGTCCGTTCGCGGTACGCCGACGGCGAGCTCAGTGTCCGGGAGCTGACAGCACCGTAACGTTTTACCGGGCACTGTCGCCTGTTGGGTAGAGGAGTACTCCTGACATTCCTCCCCAGGGGCGGCCCCGGCGTTCGCACCGCGCCGGGGCCGCCCGCTCCACACGGGTGACCCCGCACCGTCATTGTTGCGAAAATTGTTCGCGTCTGTCCCGATGACGGGGAAATCGGGTGTCCAGCGACCCGTTAGGCGTCGCTGGTGCTGATCAGGACCTTGCCGACCGCCGCGTCCTCGACCGCCTGGTGCGCCCCGGCCGTGTCGGCAAGCGGGTAGTGGTGCAGCGGCAGACCGGCGTCCGCGCCGACCCGGACGCCGCCCTGGTTGGCCGCAGCAGCCACGTCGACCACACCCTGCGCCTTGGCGGCCTTCGGCTCCGTGTAGACAAGCACGAACTGCCAGCGGGCGTTCACCACGTACAGCGGGCGGATCGGGAGCGTCACCTCGGTGCCGCCGTTGTCGGCGTACACACAGACCGCGCCGCCCTGCCGGATCATCTGCACGTCCGCCGCAGCGTTCGTGGCCGGCGCTACCTCCACGATCGTGTGGACCCCGTCGGGGGCGATCTTGCCGACCTCGTCGACGACGTCCTGCTCGCGATAGTTGATCACGTAGGAGGCGCCGGCCGCCGCCGCGAGCTGTGCCTTCTCCGCGCTGCTCACCGTGGCGATCACCGTGGCGTCGGCCCAGCGGGCGAGCTGGATCGCCGCGTTGCCGACCGCCCCCGCCCCGCCCTGCACCAGCACTGTGTGATCGGCCAGCGCGCCGGCGCGCAGCGCGTCGGGCATGAACTCGCCGGCTGTCAGGCAGCGGTGCGCGGTGAGGAACGGAATGCCCAGGCTGGCACCCAACTCGAACGAGGCGTCGCCCAGGGGGACCGCCTGCCGCACCGGCACCAGCGTGTACTCCGCTGCGGTGCCCCACGGCCGCTGCCAGGCCGCCTCCCAGATCCAGACCCGCTGGCCGATCAGCTCGCGGTCGACGCCCTCGCCGACCGCCTCCACCACACCAGCGCCGTCCTGCCCGGGGATCTGCCACCCGTCCGGCGGGAAGGCCCGCCGCGACTTCCAGTCCGTCGGGTTCACCCCCGACACCGCCAGCCGGACCAGCACCTCGCCCGCTCCCGGCTCCGGCACCGGGCGGTCGACCAGTTCCAGCACCGAAGGGTCGCCGGTGCGCTCGTACACGATGGCTTTCATCAGTCGTTTCTACCCCGCTCGACAGGCGTCAACCCAGCCCCTCCACCAGTTCCGGCGTCAACTCACCGATCGAGGTCAGCGTCACGGCCGCGAGCCCGGCGGCGTCCCGGTCGAGGGGGTACGACAGGTGTGGCACCGCCACCACCCGCATCCCCGCCGCCGCTGCCGACCGCACACCGTTTGACGAGTCCTCCACTGCCACGCACCGGGTCGCGTCGACACCGAGGCGTCGCGCGACGGTCAGGTACACGTCCGGGGCCGGCTTGCCCCGCTCGGTCTCCTCGGTGGACAGGGTCGCGGCGAAGGCGCCGGTCAGGCCGGTGGCCTCCAGCGCCGCCGCGATCAGCCGGGTCGGCGACGAACTGGCCAACCCCAGCGACCACCGCGCCGCCAGGCGACGCACCACGTCGTCGGCGCCGTCGATCAACGGGACGTGCTCTTTGTAGCGCCGGGCCATCTCCCGCACCACCTCGTCGGCGACCTGCTCGGCGCTGCGCCGCACGCCCAGCTCACCGCTGAGGTAACGGGCCCACTCGCCGGTGCTCATGCCCATCAGCCGGCGCTGGGTGTCCGGCTGCCAGGCCCCACCGTGTGTCGCCACGTACGCCCGCCGGACCTCCTCCCAGACCGGTTCGGAATCCACGATCACGCCGTCCAGGTCGAAAACCACCGCATCCGCCACGGGCCCATCCTGCCCGAGAGGTCGACCTCCGGTCAGCCGGGCAGTGCGGGCAGCATGATCGGGCTGTTCGGCGGGATCACCGTGTGGCAGGACCGGGCGATCGGTTCCAGGAGCTCACGCAGCCGGTCCGTGTCGTCCGGGCCGAGAGCCCGCCACGGATGCTCGGCGGCCAGGTCGGTGGCGTCCTCGACCGCCTGGAACCCGGCGCGACCGACGTCGGTGGCCGTGCCGTCGGCTGTCAACCACCCGCGCTGCGTCAGCCGCTCGCGGGCGGCCCGCCACTGTTCCTCGGACCAGCCCCGGCCGAGCAGGTTCTCCGCCGACATGTCCACCGCGACCCGCCAGGCCAGCGTCTCCACCGGGTCCAGGCCGGCGGCCACCAGTGCGGCGTTGTGCCCGTCGCCGCGCAGCTCCCGCAGCGTGGTGGCGGCCTGCCAGAGGCGGGCCAGGGGGTATTCCCCGATCGGCAGCGCCGCGTTGGCCGAGCCGAGCACCCGACCGGAGGTCTGCGCTGCCGAGGCGGCCCGCTCCAGCAGGTCTGCGGCCTCGGCCAGGTGCCCCTCGGGAAGTTCGTAGGTCAGCTCCGCGAGGGCCTGTACCGCGCCGGTCAGCCGGGCGCGCAACGCCTCCTGCGGGGTGGCCAGCCGCCAGACTGCCGGCAGGGCCCGGCTCACCATCGGCGGCGCGAAGTTGAAGAACGCGGCGATGACCGGAGCGGCCTCGACGGCGCCCAGCGGCGCGGCCCGCCCGGCGAAGTAGCCCCGCCAGTAGCCGCGCAGGCCGACCGCCTCGGTCGCGGCACGGGCCCGAGGATGGAAGTACGTGACCGCGTGCACCGGCTCGAAGTGCGTCCACAGCAACCGGGCCGTCCGCCCGGGCTCGTCCAGCGCCGTCACGTGCACCTCCGCATCCCGCGTCCGCATGGTCACCCCGGACGGCGGGCCGCCCGGGGTGACGCCGAACCTACTGCCGGAGGGTGACGGGCAGGAAGCCCCATGTGAACAAGTCCATCGCGTGCCGGCGACAACCGGGGCGATCCGGACGGGTCACTGGGCGGCGAGCACGTCCACCACGAAGCGCAGCGGACCGGTCGGACGACCGCCGGCCTTGGCCGCGTCATTGCCGTACCCCAGCTCACCCGGAATGTCGAGCTGGACACGGCTGCCCACGGTCACGCCGACCAGGCCCTGATCCCAACCGGGGATGACCTGACCCACGCCGATGGCGAAGGTGGCCGGCTGCCCGGCGTTCCAGGACGAGTCGAACTCCTTGCCGTCCTTGTAGAAGACACCCACGTAGTTGGTGGTGATGGTCTGGCCCTTCTTCACCGCCGGGCCGCTGCCCTTGATCACCGGGGTGACAGTGAGCTTCTTCAGCTCGCCCTTGCCCGCCGCCACCGTCGGCTTGCTGCCCAGCGCCGGGTCGGCGCCCTCGGGCAGCTGCGGTGCGGGAGGTGCAGTGGGGACGTCCGCAGCCGGAGCGGAGGCGGACGGGGTCGCGCCGGCCTGGTTGGCGGGCTTGTCGTCACTCCGGTTCCGGTCGATCCACACGAAACCGCCGATCAGCAGCGCCATCACGGCGACGCCGGCGAGACCGCCCGCCCACGCCTGGCGGCGGCGCTTCGCCTCGGCGGCCTTCTGCGCCGCCAGCTGGGCGGCCAGCCGCCGCCCCGCCTTCGTCGCCGGGCTCTGGCCCTCCGACCGGTTCTCCTGCGTGCGCTCGCTCACGTCGTCGACTCCCTGCTGCGAAGGTGTGGCCGGCACCCGGTGCCGGGGGGAAAGCCGACGCACACGGTACTCGCCCGGCGGCCCGCCGTGCCCGCCCCGGATGCCTCGGATCGCCCAGCGACGCCCACGCGGGACGTTATTTCGGGATCACCATGAAGTCGGTCACGAACGACGTCACGCCGCCGTCGGCCGCGCGTCCGATCCACGTGCCGTAGCAGCCGTCGCCCCAACCCGTGGCCACGGTGACGACGTTGGCGCCGGTGGCCTCGTCGAGAACGGCGGTGATCAGGCCCCGGACCGGCGACATGGGCAGCTCGTTCGGGATGAACACCTCCTCCACCTGGTCGTAGTCCCAGCCGTCGAGGACGGCGAGCGCCGTCGGGTCGGCGAGCGTGCCGGCGCCCGCGTCCACCCCGTACCCGAAGTAGTCGTCCGGGCCGAGCGCGGCGACGTCCTGGTCGCCCGCGACGGCCGGCTCCCAGCGGACCGCCGGCTCGTCCGAGACCACCAGTTGCAGCGCGGCCACCCGCCGGTCCACCTCGGCGCCCTCCCGGAGCACCACGGCCACCCAGGCGCGGGCGGAATACCGCCCCGGCGCCACTGTCACCGTGTACGGCTCGGCCTCCGGGCACACCAGCGGGTCGCACCCGACCACCTGGCCGGTGGGCAGCACGACGTCGTCCACCCGGTGGGCCTCGATCAGGTACGCGCCGTACTCGTCGGTGAAGCGGGCACCGGGCGTCAACAACCGGTCCAGGTCAGGGGTGTACGGCATGGGGGCTCCTCCGGTGGCCAACAGCCGGCGGAGCGTACCCGGTCCGGCGGACACCAGTCGTCGCCGCCGTACGGTCAGGCGCTCTTGCGGGGTGCGGTCTTGCGCGCGGCCGTCTTCTTCGCCGGCTCCGCCTTCTTCGCGGCGGCCTTCTTCGCCGGCTCGGCCTTCTTGGCGGCGGTCTTCTTGTCGGTCGTCTTCTTCGCCGTGGTCTTCTTCGCCGGTGCCTTTGCTGCGGCCTTCTTCTCGGCTGCCTTCTGCGCCGAGCGGGCCGACGAGATGGGCGTCGGCTCGCCACCGCCGCCCCCGCGTGCGGGCTGTTCGCCGCGTGCCGCCCGGGCCCGGTCCACCGATGCCTTCAGCGCGGCCATCAGGTCCACCGCCGCGGCCGGCGCCTCCTCGGCCTCCTCCGGCTGGACGACCTCACGACCCTCCACCTTGGCGTCGATGACCTCCTGCAACGCGGCCCGGTAGTCGTCGGTGAAGACGTCCGGCTCGAACTCGCCTGTCATCGAGTCGATGAGCGAGCTGGCCATGGCCAGCTCGGGCGGGCGCACCTTCAGGTCCTCGTCGAGGAAGCCGAAGTCCGGCGTACGGATCTCGTCCGGCCAGAGCATCGTGTTGAGCAGCAGCACGCCCTCGCGGACCCGCAACGTGGCGAGCTGTTCACGTTGGCGCAGCGCCACCTTGACGATTGCCACCCGCTCCGAGTCGATGAGCGCGTCGCGCAGCAGCACGTACGGTTTGGTGGCGGTGCCCTCCGGCTCCAGGAAGTACGCCTTGTTGTAGAGGATCGGGTCGACCTGCTCGGCGGGCACGAACTCCAGCACGTCGATCGCGCGGGAGCTGGTCAGGGGCAGGTCGGCGAAGTCCTCGTCGGTGAGGATCACCATCTCGCCGCCGCCGATGTCGTAGCCCTTGGCGATGTCGTCGTAGGTGACCTCCTCGCCGCAGACCGAGCAGGTGCGCTTGTAGCGGATCCGGCCACCGTCCTCACGGTGCACCTGGTGGAACCGAATGTCCTTCTCCTCGGTCGCCGAGTAGAGCTTCACCCCGATCGAGACGAGCCCGAACGACACGGCTCCCTTCCAGATGGCACGCATCCTGCGCTCCCTTCCCCGGTATCGACCATGCTCGCATCCGAAAGAACATGACGCGAGGTGTTCCGCCTGCTACTACAGTCGGGTCGTGCCCGGCGCGCCGCTCAAGCCGATGCTCGCGATGACCGGGCCGCTCCCGGCGGGTGACGGCTGGGCGTACGAGTTCAAGTGGGACGGGGTCCGCGCGCTCGCCCACATCTCCGGCGGCGTCCAGCACCTGTACGCCCGCTCCGGCGTGGAGATCACCGCCGCGTACCCCGAGCTGGCCACCCTTCCCGAGCAGGTCGACGACGTGCTGCTCGACGGCGAGGTGGTGCTGCTCGGCCAAGGCGGGCAACCCTCGTTCACTGCCCTCGCCGAGCGGATGCACGTGCGGGACCGCAACAAGGCGGCCCGGTTGGCAGCGGTCATGCCGGTCACGTACATGATCTTCGACCTGTTGCGCCGCGGCGGTGAGGATCTGACCGGCTGGCCGTACGAGCGCCGCCGCGAGGCCCTCGACGCGCTCGGGCTCGGCGGTGCCCGGTGGGCGGTGCCGCCGGTCTTCGCCGACGGTCCGGCGACCTACGAGGCGGCCGGCGAGCACGGCTTGGAGGGCGTGATGGCCAAGCGGGTCGGCGCCGTCTACCGCCCCGGGGTGCGCTCCCCGGACTGGGTGAAGGTCAAGCTGGAGGTGACGGGCGACTTCGTCGTGGGTGGCTGGCGGCCGGGCGCGCGCCGGATCGGCGGGCTGCTGGTCGGGGTGCCCGGCCCGGACGGCCGGTTGATCTATCGGGGCCGGGTCGGCGGTGGGATCGGGGCGGCCATCGAACGGCAGCTCCTCGCCGAGCTGGAGCCGCTGCGCTCGGGCGTGTCACCGTTCGCGCCGGGCGTGCCGCGCGAGGATGCCAGGGGCGCCATCTGGGTAGAACCCCGGGTGGTGGTGGAGGTGAAGTACGGCCAACGCACCCCCGACGGCCGGCTGCGCTTCCCCCGGGTGCTGCGGTTGCGCCCGGACAAGCCGCCGGAGGAGGTCGACGATGCCGGCTGAGAAGCTACGGGTGGACGTCGAGGGCCGCCCGCTTGAGCTGTCCAACCTGGACAAGGTCCTCTATCCGGCGGTCGGCTTCACCAAGGGCGAGGTGATCGACTACTACACCCGGATCTCCCCGGTGCTGCTGCCGCACCTGCGCGACCGCCCGGTCACCCGGATCCGCTTCCCCAACGGGGTGGACGACAAGTCCTTCTTCGAGAAGAACAAGCCCGCCGCGACCCCGGACTGGGTGCGGGTGGAGACACTGCCCGCGCCCGGGTCGACGAAGGGTCGGGAGACGATCGACTATGTGGTCGCCGACGATCTGCCCACGGTTGTCTGGCTGGCCAACCTCGCCGCGTTGGAGCTGCACACGCCGCAGTGGAAGGTCGGTGAGGACCCGGACATGATGGTGGTCGACCTGGACCCGGGGCCGCCGGCCGGGCTCGCCGAGTGCTGCCCGGTGGCGGTGCTGATGCGCGACCGGCTCGCCGACGACGGCATCGACTCGTACCCGAAGACGTCAGGCAAGAAGGGCATGCAACTGTGCTGTCCGATCGCTGGCACCCAGTCCGCCGATGACGTCTCCGCCTACGCGCGCCGGATCGCCCAGGAGCTGGAGAAGGCCCACCCGAAGCTGATCGTGTCGAAGATGGCCAAGAACCTGCGGCCCGGCAAGGTCTTCATCGACTGGAGTCAGAACAACGCGGCGAAGACGACTGTGGCGCCGTACTCACTGCGCGCCCAGTCGGTGCCGTCGGTGTCGACGCCACTGACCTGGGACGAGGTCGAGGCCGGCGCCCGCGGCCGGCGACCGGCCGTCCGCCCGTTCACCGCCGCCGAGGTCCTGACCAGGGTCGAGGAGTACGGGGACTTGCTGGCCGCGCTGCTCGACGGTGGGCCCGAGTTGCCGGCCTAGACGAGTAAGTCCCGACTCAAGACGGGCTGGGGTGGCGGCGAAGGGCGCTGGCCATCCGCTGTGGCTGTCCGCCGTGCCGATGTGCTGGTGAGCGGTATACCTCAGAGGTATGAATATGACTCTGAGGTATACGGCTTACGGCCGCGTCCGCCCCCACGGAGGTGACCGGCGGTCACCCCGCCGCCGGCTGCGCCCACCGCCCAACTGGTGTGAGCGCGAGTGTAATGGCCAGGTCACAGCGGTTTCCGCTGACGTCTCCGGCTACGGGTGGTCGACCGGCACGAGCGATTCGGCGAGCCGGGCGTAGCTGTCGCCGCCGTGGCCCGCCGCGACGGCCCGGTCGATGATCGATTGCACGGCCCGCAGCGGTGCGGTCTCGATGCCGCGGGCGGCGGCGGCATCGACGACGTGGGTGACCGCCGAGCCCGCCGACGCGATGCTGGAAACGTCGGCGGCGAAGGTTCCGGATGTGAGTTGCTCGGCGAACCGGTCGGCCATGTCGGGCAACAGGCCACCGATTCCTCTGGCGAAACGGGCGAACGCGGCCGGCGGGATGCCCTCGGCACGGGCCAGGGCGAAGGCGTGCGCGAGTCCGCCGACGGACATGGTGAACAGGTCGAGCAACGCCATTTCGTACGCTGCTGCCGTGCCGACGTCCGCACCGAGGTAGATGCTGGAACCGCCGAAGCTCTCCAACGACGGAAGGCTGTCGTCGAAGAGGGCCCGCGGACCGCTGTAGAGAATCGTTGCGGCCGGTGTCCCGATGGCTGGCGCTGGCGTCAGGATGGCACCGTCCAGGTAGTTGATGCCCCGCTGCGCGGCCCAGGTCGCCATGTCCCGCGCCTCGGCTGCGTGCCCGCTGCCGAGGTTGACGAATGGTCCTCTCGGCGGGCTTTCGAGGCCCGACAGGACGGCGCGCGCTGCCCGGTAGTTGATGACGCAGGCGATGACGACCGATGCCTGGCGTGCCGCATCGGCCACCGTCGGAGCGAGCACCGCTCCCGCGGCCACGAGCGCGGCCGCCCGGCCGGGTGTTCGGTTCCAGACCACGGTGGGGTGACCGGCGGCGAGCGACGCGGCGCCCAGCGCCCGGCCCATCGGGCCGAGCCCCAGGACGGCGACGGTGGCGGGCTGGTTGTCCTCATGATTGGGGTGAGTCACAGCGACGACGGTAAACCTTGCCGTTGACGTGAAGGTCAAGCGCTGATCTGCTCTGGGTGTGCGGATCAGTGAATTGGCGCGGCAGGCCGGCAGCACCCCACGGGCGCTGCGCTACTACGAGGAGCAGGGGCTGTTGAGACCGGCTCGTCTCGCGAGCGGCTACCGCCACTACGAGCCGCAGGCGGTGGGCACGGTGCGGCACATCCAACTGTTGCTGTCCGCCGGCTTGAACACCACGGCGATCGGCGAGATCCTTCCCTGCATCCCCGACGACGTGACCGTGCTGGCCCCCACCTGCCCAGAACTCCTCGACGCGCTCGCGGTGGAGCGCAACCGGATCACCACGTCCATCGACCGGCTCGCCGCCGCTCGTGCTGTCCTGGACCGGCTCATCCAGGCCGGCTCCGGGGCCCGCGACCAGCCCTGAGCACCGTCCGGCCTGCGGAGGGTGGCCCACTGCTCGACGACGGGCGGACAACAGGTCAACGGCGCCCGTAGACACCCGACGTCGTCGTCATGGTCAAAAAATGGCCCGGCGCCCATTTGTGGACGCCGGGCCGAGGTGGACGACGGATCAGCGGTGTCCGAACACCTTTCGGCTGGACCCGAGACGCAGGAGCACCGTCTCACCGGTGGCGTCCTGGACCGCGTCGTTGTCGGTGATCGCGTACACCTCGCCGTTGCCGGCCACGGTCAGACCCTCCAGCTTCTCCTGCGTCCAGCCGTTCGTGGCGCGCAGCGCGGGGAGCACGTCGACGGCGAGCTTCTTCGGCAGCACCGTCAGCGGGCCGGTCGCCGCCGCAGCGGGCAGCGGCACCGTGTAGATCCGCTTGACCGTGGCGGCCGGGCCGCTCAGCTTGTCCCGCTCGATGACCGCGAGCCGGTCGCCGACCACGGTGATCTCGGAGAGGCCCATCCAGTCACCGGGCACGGTGGTGGTGCCCAACTGGTATCCGTACCAACTCCAGGTGCCTGCCGTGACGTCGTAGCGGCCGAGCCGGACGATCCCGGCCGGGTCCGTGCTCAGCTCCCGCTGCACGGCTACCCAGACGACCTCCCGGCCCTGCCGGTCGGTAGTCGCGGTGACCCCTTCCAGGCCCTGCTTGCCCAGGCCGGCGGCGACCTCGGCGGGCAGCGCAACGGTCTGCCGGGTCACCCCGGCGGCGTCGAGCCGGACCAGCTTGTTCTCCGCGCCCTTGGCACCCTCGACAGCGAGCCAGAAGCCGCCCTGCGGGCGGGCGAAGACGCCCTCCGCGTCGTACCCGACGGGTGTGCCGGCCGCATCCCGCACCGGCAGCGCGCCGGTGATCAGGGCCGGCGACCGCTTCGCGTCGATGGTGAGGATCCGAGTCTGGCTGTACGCCGCGTCGGTGACGCTGTAGAGCTGGTCCCGCTTGCCCGGCACCGCGCTCAACGCGCCGAGCGCGCCCCAGCCGATCGGGGTGCCAGTGCGGTCCGCGCCGGAGACGATGCTCGGGAACTCGGGGGTGCCCTTGCCGAGTTGGAAGAGCGACACCGAGGCCCGGACGTTGACCGCGGCGTCGTCCTCCTCGCTGGAGACCGCGAGCAGTCCGCGCGACGGGATGGGCAACAGCCCCTCCGGCCCGTTTGTGGTCGGCAGGACCTGCCGGAACACCGGCCGGGTGGGGTTGCCCAGGTCGTAGACGGCGACGAAGTTGCTCCGCTCCGAGCCGACGAAGGCGTACCGGACGCCGTCGTACTCGGCGACGGCCACGCCCTCCGGCTCGGTGCCCTTCTTGCCGGCCCGGTCCTCGTTGTGCAGCCCGTAGCTGACGGCGAGCCGCTCGAAGGTGTTGCCGGCGTCCCAGGCGACGCGTCCGCTGCGGCTGTCGAAGATCGACCAGCCACGGGTGCCGCCGTGCCAGTCGCCCTCGTTGGCCGTGGCGAGATAGCGGTCGTCGACCCAGGCCACCGCGTCCGGCTCGCGCGGCACGTCGGTGATGCCGCCGGTCAGGTCGATGACACCGTCCTTCTTGGTGTCGATACCGCTGATGGTGACGGTGCCGGCGCTGAACACCGTGGTGATCCGGCCGGTGGGCAGGTCGACAAGGGCAACGCCGTTGTTTTCCTGAAGCGTCACGGCCAGCTGGTTGCGGCTGTTGATCGAGACGTACTCCGGCTCGGGGTCGGTCGGCGCGGCGAGGCCGGCCTGGGCCAGGGCGGGCAGCGCGCTGCCGTCCGCCCCGGTCAGCGCGACCGGCCGCAGCCGCCAACCGGCGGGAGACTTCCCGGTCAGGTCGACGATCTGCACGAAACCGGCGGGCGCCTGGGGCAGGTCGCCCTCCTCGCCGCCGGGCGGGGTGGCCTCCTCGTCACGCTCGTTCTCGATGGCGATCGCGGCGTACCGCTGGTCCTTGCTGATCGCGATCGAGTCGGGCTGACCGCCGAGGTCGAAGCTGGCCACCCGCTTCCGAGCGGCCAGCTCGATCACGTCGAGGCGGCCCGACGGCTCGGTGAAGCTGGCGCTGGTGTTCACCACCACCAGCACGTACCGGCCGACCACGGCGACCGAGGTCGGCTCGTCCTCGGCGTCGCCGAGCTGGGCCAGGGAGAGCGTGCCGAGGCCGCGCGGCCGGTCGGCACGGGAGATGTCCAGGAAGCCGATGCGTCGGGCCAGCGCGTCGGTGTGGATTAGGGTGCGGCCGTCCTCGCTGACCGCCGAGATCTCGGCGACCGTCGCGGTCGCCGAATCCTCGCCGGCCGGACGGTTCTGGAACACCGGGTACGTGGCGACCCGGTCGAAGGCGAGCGAAGGGTGGTGGTGCGCGCCGGCCGACGCGGGGGTGGCCCCGGTCAGGCTGGCGGCGGCGACACCGGCTGCGGTGAGCGCGGTGAATGCTCTTCTGAGTGTCAAGGACTTCCTCCGTTAGGTCGTACCCGCACGGAGGCTGACAGTTGTCGGGGAGCTTCAGCTTGCGCCGACATGAACAGTCGGCGAAGCACGGCGCAGCCGCCACCAGGCGCCGCCGACCAGGACCACCGTGACGACGCTTACCGCGATGTCGCCGGCCAGGGTCGCCCCGGCGCTCGACGGATCCGTGGGCCGCGGCCGCGGGTTCCGCCAGAAGGACAGCAGAGCGGCACCGACGATGCGGCGTACGACCAAAGTCGTTGCGTAGGGTGGTGGCGACGTCGTCACCCGGGGAGCACGCAGATGCAGTCACACGCCACGGCCGACCTCTCGGTCCCGCCCGCCGCCGCCGATAGCCCACTGCTCAGCTACCGCGACGAGGCGACGGGCGAGCGCGTCGACCTGACCGCACATCAGGTAGGCGTCTGGGCGGCGCGCAGCGCGAGCCTGCTGCGCGACGGCTGCGGTCTCGGCCCCGGCAGCCGCGTGGCGGTCCTGCTGCCGCCGCACTGGCGTACCGCCGCGGTGTTGATGGGTGCCTGGGCCTGCGGCCTGGCGGTGTCGTTCCGGCCGCGCGCCACGGCGGGCCTGGCGGCGTTGGAGCCCGGCGGTGACCGGCCGTTCGACGCGGTCTTCGTGACTCCCGAGCGGCAGGACGACTGGCTGGAGGACGTGCCGGACGCCCCGCACCGCTACCTCGTCGGCACCGGGCCGGGGCGGCTGGCCGACGTGCCGCTGGGCTGGCTGGACTGGTCCGCCGAGGTGCTCCGCCACTCCGACGTGACGCCCGACCACACCGCCATCCACCCGTCGGATCCCGCGACCGCGGACGGCACGACCTACGGCCAGTGGGGAGCGCTCGCCCGGGAGTTCGCCACGATGCTCGACCTGCGTGCCGGCGACCGGCTGCTTGTCGACGCCGCCGAGACCGAGCAGCCGCTGAAGTGGTTGCTCGCGCCGCTGTCGGCGGGCGCGTCAGTGGTCATCAGCGCCAACCTCGACCCGGCGCGACGGGACGCGGTGATCGCCGCCGAGCAGGTGACCCGGGTCCTCTGACGTGCGCCCGGCCCGGGATCGGATGATCCCGGGCCGGGTCCGTTGCCGATTCAGCCGAACGCGGCGGCCAACATGCCGGGCTCGTAGGAGCCACCCCGCTGGTGCACGATCACGGCGAGCCGGTTGGCCGCATTGATCAGGGCGACGAGCGCGACGAGCGCGGCGACCTGGTCGTCGTCGTAGTGCTTGCGCACCTGAGCCCAGGTCTCGTCGGACACTCCCTGGTAGGCGTCGGCGAGCCTGGTGCCCTCCTCGGCGAGCGCGAGCGCGGCCTGCTCGGCCTCGGTGAAAACGGTCGACTCGCGCCAGGCGGCGACCAGGCTGAGTCGAACCGCACTCTCGCCGGCCGCCACGGCCTCCTTGACGTGCGTGTCGATGCACCAGCCGCAGCCGTTGATCTGGCTCGCGCGCAGCGACACCAGCTCCTGCGTGGACTTCGGCAGCGGCGACTGCTGCAGCACCATGCCGACGTTCGCGAACCGCTTGAAGAACTTCATCGCGAACTCGTTCTCGAACATGTTGAACCGGGCGTCCATGGTTACCGTCCTTAGCCGTGGTGTTCGATCGGACGACCATGAGATGCCGGTGAGCGCAGCCCTGTGACGGTCGAGCAGGGTGACCACCGCCACAGGCGGGAAGGTGTCACAGAACGGCTGGCTCCGGCATCTGGTGGGTGACGCAGTCGACAGCGAACAGGAGTTCACAGTGGTGGACATGCCGCAGACCGCAGCCGACGACCGGCCGGACCGGGCCACCGAGGCCTTCCTCGCCCACCGCAACCTGCTCTTCACCGTCGCGTACGAGATGCTCGGCTCGGCCGCCGACGCGGAGGACGTACTCCAGGACACCTGGCTGCGGTGGGCGGGCGTCGACCTGGGCGCAGTCCACGACCAACGCGCCTACCTGGTCCGCATCACCACCCGCCAGGCGCTCACCCGGTTGCGGACGCTCGGTCGCCGCAAGGAGTCCTACGTCGGATCCTGGCTGCCCGAGCCGCTGCTCACGGCGCCCGACGTGGCCGAGGACGTCGCGCTGGCCGACAGCGTCTCGATGGCCGTGCTGCTGGTGCTGGAGACGCTCGCGCCGACCGAACGGGCGGTGTTCGTGCTGCGCGAGGTGTTCGACCTCGAGTACGACGAGATCGCCGAAGCCGTCGACAAGAGCCCCGCTGCCGTCCGCCAGATCGCGCACCGGGCCCGGGCACACGTCTCGGCCCGCAGGCCCCGCCAGGTCGTCTCCCCGGCGGAGGCCCGGTGCGCGCTCGACGCGTTCCAGCGGGCGGTCGACATGGGGGATCTGCAGGGCCTACTCGACATCCTCGCGCCGGATGTGGTGTTTCTCGGCGACGGTGGTGGGATCAAGCAGGCCGTCCCGCGGCCCATCCTCGGTGCCGACAAGGTGGCCCGCGCGTTGGCCTCTGGTTGGGGCAAGGTCGCGGGCAGCACGTCGTGGCGGCCGGCGCAGGTCAACGGCTACCCGGCGCTGATCGTCCACCTCGACGGCGAGTTGGACACCGTCGTGGCCGTGCGTATCGAGGGCGGCCTCATCACGGGGATCTACGCTGTCCGCAATCCGGAGAAGCTGTCCCACATGCGGCGGGAGAACGTCCTGAGCCGCTGACGTCGGGCCCTAACAGCGCGCCCCGTGCCCCTGCCGTTACATCCCACATCAGGGCCGTACGCAGGTCTTTTGCCGGTGTCACCAACGTGGTCTCATACCCGAACGACGACGTCATCGACAGCGCACCGCTCCCTCACTGAAAGGTGCACCGATGCACAGGAGACCTGTCTTCCGACTGGCGGTCCTCACCGCCACCACCGCCACGTTCCTGGCCTCCGGCGGCGCCTCCGGAGCGCTCGCCACGGCCGCCCCCGTGACCGCCTCCCCGGGTGTCGCGGCGTGCGACCCGGGCACTGCGGCGCGGGCCGCCGAGGGCGCCACAGCCCAGGAACCGGCGCTGTACTCCAAGAACGAGGCCAACGCCTACGGCGTGATCAAGGACGCGCCACGCCTGCCCAACGGCAGCGTCACCGTGCCGACCGTCTTCCACATGGTCTCCGACCATCCGCTCAGCGCCGCCGAGACGACCAGGTGGAACACCTTGATCGCGGCCCAGATGGCGGTGCTCAACGACTCGTACGCGGGCCGTACGGCAGCCAACGCCTCGGACACCCCGTTCCGGTTCTCGCTCGTCGACACCACGTTCACGGTGAACAGCGCCTGGTACACGGTCGAGCCGGGCAAGAACGAGCGGGACATGAAGAAGGCCCTCTACACCGGCGACTCCCGCACCCTGAACGTGTACGCGGCCAACATCGGCGGTGGCCTGCTCGGCTGGGCGTACTTCCCGAAGGGCTACAACAACGGCCGCGACTACATCGACGGCGTGGTGATGCTCGACGAGTCGATGCCGGGCGGCACGGCCGGCAAGTACGCCCTCGGTGACACGCTCACACACGAGGTGGGGCACTGGCTGATGCTGGAGCACACCTTCGCGCACGGCTGCTCCGCGTCCGGCGACTTCGTCGCGGACACCCCGCGCGAGGCGGCGCCTCAGTTCGACTGCCCGGTGGGCGCGGACACCTGCACCGCACCCGGGCTGGACCCGATCCACAACTTCATGGACTACACGCAGGACTCCTGCATGGACATGTTCACCGCAGGTCAGGCCGACCGGATGAGCGACGCCTGGGTGGCGTTCCGCGCCGGCGGCGCCGGCTGACGCAAGCAGTGTCGGGGGCTGGCGGGGTGTGCCCCGCCAGCCCCTTTCCGTCCCTCATCACCGCCGGTTCAGCCGGGGCGAGCAGGGCGCGGTGTGGTCGGCGGGCACACCGGCCGCCGGGCCAGCACCCGGCGGTGGCGACATTGCGGGAGCAGGGTGTGCTGGTTGGCCGACCGGGTCGCGGCGTTTTCGTCGCGGAGTCCACCTGGACGAGTGATTTCCCCTAACCCCGGCTGGGGCGCAGCCGGCAGTCCGCCGGTGGCCTGCGGTGACCCTCGGTCACCTCCGTGGGGGCGGATGCGGTCGTCAGCGGTATACCTCAGAGTCATATTCATACCTCTGCGGTATACCGCTCACCAGCACCTCGACACGGCGGGCAGCGCGACGGCTCTGCATCAGTCGACCCGTCGGCAGCTTCGGGCCGAGGACGTCAGCGCCGCCTGAGCGGTCGGGCAGCTGACGACACGCGCGAAAGCGCAGTTGATCAACTAACTGTTCATCCCCGCTGCGCCCGTTTCTCATCAAGCTCGCCTGGCGAGTTCGCCAACGGCCGGCAGGGTCACTGAACGGCCGCGCCCACCGGCGTGCCACAGCACCTGTAGACCGGAGCGCTGGCATGCCCTCAACCGCACGGTGGCCCCGCCGCGTCGTGATCGCGGTGGCGTTCACAGTCACCCTGCTCGCGATGGCGGTTCCCGCCGGAGCGCACCCGTACGGCTATCCGCAGACCGTGGCCGTCGCGGCGGACGCGACCCGCCCCGAGGTGGTGCGTCTGACGTGGAAGGCGGGCGGCGTCGACGAACTGACTCTGCTCGGCGTCAAACTCGGCCTGCTGCCGCAGGACCGTGTTCTGCTCGACGGCGCGATCTCCTTCCAGCCTTCGGACTCGACGGTGCTTGCCTCGTCCGCGCCGTTCGCGAGCTACCTGCTTGCACAGATGACGGTCAGCAGCGACGGGCATGCGTGCGCCGGAACCGTCCACCCGCCACGCGACCTCGTGCGCTCCGGTGTGGACGTCGACTACGCCTGCGTGGGGTCGGTCGGCGCGGCCCGCATCGAGGTCCGGATGTTGAGCGATCTCGACCAGGCGTACCAGACGGTGGCGACCGGCCCGCGCGGCCAGCGCCAGGTGTACGGCCCCGGCCGGTACGCCCATGACTGGGTGCTCGGCGACGTGCCCGCCGCCAGCGAGGCGAGCGTGCCCGACCACGGCCCCGCCACCGGCTGGAAGGTCGCCGGGAGCGTCGGCCCCCTGCTGCTCGTCGCGGCCGTCGTCGTGCTGCTGCGGCGTCAGGTACGTCGCCGACGGGTCGCCCTCGCCCGCCCCTCCTGAGACCGGCCAACCGCTCTGGCCCCCCTGCCCGCCGCGGTCGGCATTCCGGTGCTCGGCGTCGGCGGTTCCTCGCACCCAACGAAATCGCACCCCAACGAAGGAGAAACCTCGCCATGACGCACGCACCACGTGCGCGTAGGGAGCGAACACGCGGACTCCTGTCCGCGGTGGCGCTCCTGCTCATCGCCGGACCGGCGACGATCGTCAGCCCCACCCTCGCAGGAGCGCAAACGGTCACGACCAGCGGTAACGCGCCGCTGATCAGTTTGAGCGACGGGCAGAACGTCGAGGGTAAGGTCCCCGTCGTCGTCGAGCCGGTCACCGAGAACGACTCGGTCACCACCCTCGCCGTCGACGGTGACCGGATCGGCGCCGACAAGACGGCCGGCACCGCCCACTTCGCCTTCGAGATGGGCGGCAACGGCACCGAGGCCCGGTACCGCAACTACATCACCGTCAACGGTCACACCGCCGAGGCCGACCGGGTGTACCTCCCGAACATCCCGGGCGGGCAGGTCGGCACCCTCGACTTCCCCGGTGACTGGTTGCAGCCCGGCACCAACACCGTCACCGTCCAGGCCGGAGCGAACTGGGTCGACACGACCACCAAGACCACCGTCGGCTACGAGGAGCTGCCGAACGGCGAGGGTGGCCGCTGCCCCAACTACGACGACTACGCGTTGAGCAGCATCAGCCTCAGCCTGCTCGGCGTGGTGGCCGACGGCGAGCAGAACCTGTTCAGCTACAGCTTCGGCGACGGCACCTGCGGCAGCTCGGCGAAGCTGCTCAACCAGGCCCTGACCTTCGTCATCTCCGGCGAGCCGGGCAGCACGTCCGGCCTGCGCGCCGACCTGGACACCACGAAGCTGACAAACGGTACGCACACCGTCAGCGCGACCACCCTGTCGGGCGCGAAGACCTCCGTGACTGTCGACGTCAACAACTCGCCGGCCGGCGCGGCGGTCGTTACCCCCGGTGACGGTGCCCGTGTCCGTGGCACGCGGCCGGTCATCGCCGCTCTGCCCAGCGGCGGCAGGGACCACGTCGAGTCGCTGGCCATCGACGACAAGCCCGCCGAGAACGCGGAGGTGCTGGCCACCGGCACCGCAACCCTCGGCCTCCGGGTCGAGGCGGGCAACTCGATCGAGGCCCGCTACCAGAGCTACGCGCTTGTCAACGGCCACCGGGTCGACCTCGGCGGCGACTACGGCGCGACCGGAGCGGAGGACGTCAGGCTGGCGTTCCCCAATCGGTTCCTGCGCCTCGGTGACAACGTCGTCGAGGTCCGGACCGGTGACTACAACGGCACCCTGAACGGCGCGACCTGCGCCAACCATGACGACTTCACCCTCAACCGGGAGGCCACGAGCCTGACCCTGAGCACCGCGGGCACGGTGACGGCCGGCACCACGTACGTCGTCACCACAAGCGGCACGACCGTGACGAAGGCGGAGACGACCGCCGCCACGCTGGCGCTGGGCGACGGCACCTGCGCGGCCAACAGGGACGCCGAACTCCACTTCACCGTCGCGGGCGCGCCGACGACCCGTACTGTCGACACCCTCGGCAGCGGCGGCGACGCGCACCTGAAGGTGTTCGTCGGCGGCAACGGCAGCGACAACGGGTACGACAACAGAGTGCTGATCAACGGCATCCCGCTGGAGATCGGCATGTGGGAGAAGGAGACCGCCGACCTCGCGTTCCCGAACGAGTGGCTGGTGCCGGGCGTCAACGCCGTGGAGTTCGTCGCGGGCAACGACCACGGCAGCGCCAAGCCGGGCGGCTGCGACAACTTCGACGACTACACGCTGCGGGACTTCCAGCTGCTGCCGACCGACGCGAAGGCGACGCAGCTGACCCGCTCGACCGCCCAGACGACTGTCACCATCGGTTCGGCGAGCTACCCCGCCGGTTCCCAGGTGACCACGTACCTCGGTGATGGCACCTGTGGCAGCAGCTACAACTCGGTGCTGACCAAGATGGTCCTGTTCGACGTCACCGCACCCGACGGCGCGGCGCTGCCGGCGCTGGGCAAGCGCGCCGACGTGGACACGACGACGATCCCGGACGGCGCGCACACCATCAAGGCGGTCGTCGGGGACAAGACCTCGACGCGGCGCTTCACCACCGACAACACCGCCCCGGAGGTCGAGAGCAGTGTCCCGGCGGCCGGGCAGCGGCTGACCTCGACAGTCGCGCTCAACGTCAAGATCAAGGACGCCTCCGGCGTGGTGGGTACGCCGGCCATCACCCTCGACGGCACGGCCGTCAAGCAGGGCGACCAGATCGGCCACGGCCTGCCGGCCGGTGAGCACACCATCGCGTTGACGGCGACCGACGCGCTCGGCAACACCGCCACCCGCGAGGTGCGGTTCAGCAGCGCGAGCATCCCGGACGTTCCGACCGAGCTGAACTCGACGATCAAGAGCACCGATCCGCTCTCGGCCGAGCTGTCCGCCCGGATCCCCGGCGCCGAGGGCGTCGGGCTGACCGCCACCTTCACCAGGGCGGACGTGGTCCTGCCCACTGGCGGCTACCAGGGCGAGGCGGCCGACGTGCCGACCACGCTGGACGTGCAGCACGACAAGACAGTGGACGTCGCCTCGCTGCGTCCGCTCGACGGCGCGACGATCGACACCCCGTCCAGCCGTGGGGTGATCTTCCAGCGGTACGACCTGCCGCTGGGCGCCACCAAGCAGGAGCCGACGCTGCGCTGGTCGGGCACCATCGACCCGGCGCGGATCGTGGCGCTGCGGGCGTGGGACCCGGCCACCAAGAAGTGGGTCGTGCTGACCAGTTCGCGGGGGCAGGCCGGGCAGGACACCGTCCTGACCGCGCAGGTCGAGGCCGGCTACCGCGACGGCGGCGTCGTGCACGTGCTCGTCACAGGCGAGGACCCGTTCGCCGACGACCTGTCGCCGCACGACGCGTCGGCGCAGAACGACAAGGACCGCTTCGAGGATCCCGCGTCGTACGACTTCTCGTTGGCGCACTTCACCGACACCCAGTACGTCACCGAGGGCGCGGCCGGCGGCACGTACGACGACTTCGACGGCAACGCCGAGCCCACGGATGTCGAGACGGCCGAGGAGCAGGCGATCTGGTCTGCCGCGTACCGCGACCAGATGCAGTGGATCGCCGACAACGCCGCCAGCCGCAAGATCGCGTACGCGGCGCACACAGGCGACGTCATCGAGAACGACTACTACGACCCGCTGGCCAAGAACCCGGACGGCTCGCTGAAGCGGCCCGGTCTGCACGAGCAGGTCGAGAAGGAACTCGCCACCGCCTCGGGCTTCCAGAAGATCCTCGACGACAACGGCGTCGTCAACCAGGTCATCGCGGGCAACCACGACGACCAGTTGGGCGCCGAGACGGGCCCCACGTCCCGGTTCAGTCGGACCTTCAGCGCCGACAGGTACTACGGCACGGCGAAGGGCTGGCCGAAGGGCACCGAATACCACGCCTGGGACGAGAAGACGAACGCCGACGGGTCCGTCACGCCGGGCAGGGACAATCAGAACAACTACCTGCTGTTCTCCGCCGGTGGTCTGGACTTCGTGGCGGTCGGCCTGTCGTACGGCGTAACGCCGGCCGAGGCCAAGTGGGCTGACTCGATCTTCAAGCGGTACAAGGACCGCAACGGGATTCTGCTCTCCCACGACTACCTGAAGCCGTCGCCCAACCCGGACGGTCGCGGCGCGGACTTCTCCGCACCGGACGGCTCGCCGCTGTTCAAGCAGGTCGTCGAGGTCAACCCGAACGTCTTCCTGGTCCTCGCCGGTCACGAACACGGCGTCGGCACCAACCTGAAGTCGAAGATCGGCGTCACGGTCAGCCACGACGTCGTCGAGCTGCTCGCGGACTACCAGTTCTACACGGTCACCGCCGCCGAGCTGTGGCCGACGCGGGTCGCCCCGGACGGCACGATCGACGTCAACGGCGACGGCACCCCGGACCACAGGGCCACCGACCGGCTGCAGTTCGGCGCGAGCTTCCTGCGCCTGCTCCAGTTCGACGTGGACCGCGCCGAGATGCACATCGACACGTACTCGCCGTTCCTCAAGAACTTCGGGGCGACCGAGTACGACGTCCGCCAGGACGGCAGCCAGCCCAAGCCGCGCTACAACGGGTCGGAGGACAACCTGACCCTGCCGGTGGATCTCAGCACCCGCAAGACGTCGTTCACCACCGACTCGCTCGCCGCGTACGTGCCGTCCGGCACGATCGGCACCGACGAGGTGACCTCGAACGGCGTCGCCACGGCGACCTGGGACAAGCTGCTGCCGGGCACCTCGTACGGCTGGATCGTGTCGGCGAGGAGCGCCGACGGTGGCGAGGCGGTGGCCCAGCCGGCCGTGTTCACGATCGCCAAGCAGGTCCCGACGATGACCGTCACCGCCGCCCCGACCAACTGGGGCACCGCGGCGACGGTGACCGTGCGCGTCGCGGCCGGCAGCACGCCTGTCGCCGGCGCTGTGGAGCTGCGCGAGGGTACGACAGTTCGCGGCTCGACCACGCTCACCAACGGGACCGCGACGTTCACCCTCCCGGTGGGCCTCGCGGGCGGTCAGCACACGCTTACCGCGTCGTACGCGGGTGACGACCACCTCACCCCGGTGGAGGCCACCGCCGTCCTGACGGTGAACCTGCCGACGCAGTGGAGTTCGTCGACCGTCTACAACGCCGGGGACCGGGTCACCTACCAGGGCAGGGTCTTCCTGGCCTCCTGGTACACGAAGAACCAGAAGCCGGGCGCCGACGCCAACGGCGCGTGGCAGGAAATCGCCATGGCCGAGGACGGTACGGCGATCTGGACCGCGTCGCGGATCTTCAACTCGGGTGACTTCGCCATGTACGACGCTAAGAAGTGGCGGGCCCAGTGGTACACCCGCAACCAGAAGCCGGGTGACCGCAACGGCTCCTGGGAGGAGATCGCCCCGACCCCACCGGACAACAGCCCGGCGGCCTGGACGCTCACCAAGGTCTACAACGCCGGTGACCGGGTGTCCTTCAAGGGCCACGTGTACGAGGCGAAGTGGTGGACGCGCGGCCAGGAGCCGGGCGACAAGAGCGGCCCCTGGAGGCTGATCAAGTAGTCAGGCTCGTGTGACGCCGGCCCGGGACCACTGCTGGTCCCGGGCCGGCGTGCTTGATCGACTCGGTTTCCGTGAAACCGGGGCATCGTCCCGCGTCGGATGCCGCGACTTCCTGAAAACCGAGTCGATCAAGTGGCGCGCGCTAGAGAGCGAACAGGAGTGCGGCGTCCAGGAGGACGACCACGGCGGTGGCGAAGTGGATGCCGAAGGCCACGGCCTTCGTTCCGCCGTTGCGGAGCACGATGAGTGTGTCGCCCAGCGGGACGAGCGCGACGATCAGCATGAACCACGCGACCGACTCGGCGGTGGTGAAGGCGATCAGGGCGAGGCCGAGCAGCCCGAAGGTGAGGTCCTTCAGGCCCTTGACCGTCAGGTAGGCGGAGTCGCCGTCCGATCGGGCCGGTACGCCGTACCCGGCGGCCGCGGCCTGCGGCACCAGCAGGAACCGCGCGCCGATGAAGACGACGAAGAGGCTGAGTACGACGGCGAGCCCGTAGGCCAGGGGTGACAACATGGTCCGCTCCAATTGCTAGCGCCGCTAGATGCAAGAACGACGCTAGCAGAGCAACGGCAGGATCGCTAGCGGTGCTAGTATTGCGGTCATGTCGACTCAGACGCGCCGGGAGCGCGAGCGGGCGGAACGGGAACGGGCCATCATCGCCGCGGCCCGCGATCTGGCCCTGGCGGAAGGCTGGGACGCGGTCACCACCCGCCGGCTCGCCGCCGAGATCGAATACAGCCAGCCCGTCCTCTACAGCCACTTCAAGGGCAAGGACGCCATCATGGCGGCGGTAGCCGTCGAGGGCTTCGCCGAGCTGGCCACCGCCCTGGCCACTGCCCGGACCTCGGCCGCCGACCCTCGGCGGGCGGTCGCCGACGTGGCCGCGGCGTACACCACCTTCGCCGAGCAGCGGCCCGCGCTCTACGACGCGATGTTCACCCTCGCCGTGACCCTGCCGTTCGCCAGCCAGGATGTCCCGACCGATCTGGCCCGGGGTTTCGCCGAGCTGGCCGAGGCGGTGCGCCCGGCGGCCGGTGACGACGACCTGGAAGTGGTCACCGAGACGTTCTGGAGTGGCCTGCACGGGCTGGTCACGCTGATGCGCAGCGGCCGGCTCCGCCGCGAGGGCCACGACCGCCGGCTGGCGGTGCTGGTGGACCGCTTCTCCCGTTGAGAGGCGTCGGTCAGGGCTGACCGAGCCGTCGCGCGCAGGGCGCGAGGTGGTCGACCGGCAGCGCACATCGCGCGCCGCCGGGCAGTGGCCGGTCACAGAACACCCAATGGCGTACGCCCTGTTGGTCCTCCGCCGAGACGGTCACCCCGCCCGGCTCGACCCGCGCGCTGAGCCGGACCAGCACCCGAGCTGCGGTACGCGCGAAGATCCGTGCGCGCAGCAGGTCCGGCGCGGTGATCGGCAGGTGGATCACCCAACGCTCGCTCATCGACGGCTGCCCTTCGTCGGACGGGATCGACGTGCGGGGCGGCCTCCGTCGGTTGCGGTCGACGGAGGCCGCCCCACCCCGCAGCCGTTCCGGAGGTACGGCGGCAGGCCGCGCCGGGGGAGCGCGGTGAATGAGGTCTCGGCGGCGATGCGAGACCGATACGAGAGGCGCCAACCGACCGCAGCAGCACCGCATCACCGAGAGCGACGCTATTGCCACCGAGTCACCTATGTCAAGCATGTCGCCGAGTCATCTACCCACTTATGTCACTCGCACTACATGCGTTGCCTGTGTCGAGGCGGCTGATCAATACTGGGCGGGCCAACCGACTGCAAGGGGCTCCACGTGCCTATCCCGCCCACAATGGACGAGCTGCTCGCCGATCTTCTCGAGAAGATCAAGAACGGGACCTACGCGCCTGGTTCGCAGCTTCCGTCCGGGCGGGTTCTGGCCGACGAGTATGACGTCTCGCAGTCCACGATCAGCCGAGCGGTGGCGACGCTGCGCAAGCAGGGTGTGCTGGTTGGTCGGCCGGGGCGCGGTGTCTTCGTCGCGGAGTCCGGCAAGCGCTGACCCGCGCCGACTGGACGCCGGATCGCGTTACGCCGCAAGGGTGATCTTGGTCCGGATGACTGTCAGAGACCAGCCGAATCGGCTAGCCGACACCTGGCCATGCCTCGATATGCTCTGGCCCCTCGATGGCGATGCACGCCATCGCCTACGGGGGAGGGCATCGTCGTGCGCGCACGAAGATTGCTGGCCGGGTCACTCGGCATAGTGCTCGGCGCGGGTCTGGTCAGCGTGACCGCCGCGCCGGCTCAGGCCTACCAGCAGTGGGACGTGAACAAGTCCGGTTGGGCCTACACGGATTCCCAGCTGCCGAAGAAGTCGTTCGTCAACCCGTCGGGGGACGCGCCGATCGGCGCGTGGACCGATGCGGGCGGAAAGAAGCACAGGTCCCGGTCCTACTTCAGCTTCGACATCACACGCTTCAGCGGCGCCGTCATCCACAAGGCGGATCTGGTCATCGCCGAGGCGTCCGCTGCCGACTGCGCCTCGGCGCAGCCGGTCGAGTTGTGGCGCACCGATGCGATCACGGCCACCACGAGCTGGGATTCGGCGCCGCGCCGACGTGAACTGCTCGGCACCGTGCAGGCCGGTGGCGAGGCGACCTGCCCCGGCTACCTGGCGTGGGACGTCATGCCCGCCCTGCAGAAGTTGGCGAAGCAGGGCGTGAAGACCCTCACCGTCGAGTTCCGGGTGCCGCACGGCTACGAGGGCGACCTCTCCCACGGCCGTAAGCTCCGCCCGTACCCGTCGATCCGTACCGAGGCCAACCACGCGCCGACCGTGACGCAGATCGGGCTTGAGTTTCCGTCGTGGTCCTGCGGCACCAGGGACAAGCCGCAGCCCGTGGCGGCGCGCAACTACACCCTGATGGTCCAGGGCGCGGACGCGGACCCCTACGACTACGACTACTGGGGGCAGTTCGCCGCCTGGCCGGTCGGCCACGAGGACCAGCGCTCCGAGCTGTCCGGATCGAGCTACTCGGGCGCCCTCTCCAAGGTCACCTGGGACATGGGGCAGTACCCGCACGGCACCGTGGTGGCGTGGACCGCTCGCGCCTACGACGGTCACGACTACTCATCCTGGGCGAAGCAGTGCTTCGTGAAGGTGGACGGCGAGCGGCCGGCCACACCCCTGATCAGTTCGGTCAAGTACCCGGACGACGGCGAACCCCACGGCGGCTCGGGTGTACCCGGCACGTTCACCTTCAAGGCGAACGGATCGAAGGACGTGGTCGGCTACTACTGGGGACGCTTCGGCGAGACGTACAACTACATCGCCGCTCCGAAGCCGGGCGCGGACGTCACCCTCGAATACACGCCCACCTCGTTCGTCGAGTACCTGAGCGTGCGCAGCGTGGACAGCGCCTCGAACTCCTCCGAGGTGGCCGAGTACGACTTCTTCGTCAAGTCCACGGCCCCCGGGGTCCGGGTGACCATGGGCGGTGTCGGCCTGCCGAGCCAACTGGCGATCTCGACAAACGTCGAGGGGGTCACCGAGTTCGGTTACCGGATCGGCGACGGCGCGGAGGTTCGGGTGCCGGCGAACGCCGACGGGACCACTGTCGTCCCGGTGGTGTTCACCCAGACCGGTCTCGTCCGGGTCCAGGTGCGCAGCTACGTCGGCGCCGAGATGGTCGGCGCGTACACCGAGGACGTGCAGGTCCGCGACACCCCGATCGTGGAGTCGGCCGACTTCTCCTTCCCGGACCACGACGGCGTGGTGGACCGCGCGGGCAGCTTCACCTTCCGGCCTGGGCGGACGGGAGTGGTGGCGTACGAGTACGCGTTCCAGTACGACGAGATGCGACGCGTCGACGCGGCGGCGGACGGCACCGCCGTGCTGCCCTGGACGCCTACCGAGCCGAACTGGTACACGCTCAACGTGCGCAGCATCACCGCCGACGGCACCGTCTCGGAGGTCGAGCAGTACCAGTTCAACGTCATCGACACCAAGCCGACCGTCTCCTCCAGCGACTACTACGAGTTCGGCGCGTGGGGCGGTGTGGGCATCCCCGGTGAGTTCAACTTCGACACCGCGATGCCGGATGTGGACGCCTATCTCTACCGGCTCAACGACGGTCCCGAGCAGACCGTCGACCCGGAGTACAGCTGGGCTCGGGCGACGATCACCCCCGAGCGCTCCGGCAGCAACACGCTGACGGTCCGTACGCGTTTCCTGGACGGATCGTTCTCGCCGACGCGGACCTACACGTTCGAGGTCAGCGATGCTCCGGTGGTGACGTCAAGCGAATACCCGGAGAACGGCGACGGAGGCCAGCCCGGCCAGCCGGGTCGCTTCACCTTCAACCCGGGCCGCTCCGACGTGGTGGAGTACCGCTACGTGCTGGAGTACAGCGGCGAGGAGCAGGTGGTGGCCGCCGGACCGGACGGCAAGGCGACCGTCGAGATCGCGCCCATGCACGACGGCTACACCTTGCTGACGGTCACCAGCCGAGCGGCGGACGGCACGGCCAGCGCCGAGCGGCGGTACTACTTCCGGGTCCGCGATCCGCGGGTCAACGTGAGCAGCGTGTACGACGAGTACACCCCGCGTGGCGGGATCGGCACGGTCGGCAGGTTCGGTGTCGACACCGAGATCGGCGAGGTGAAGACCTACGAGTACCAGCTCAACGGCGGTGCCTGGCAGAGCGTGCCGAAGGAGACCGACTCGCTGGTCACCGACATCTCGGTGACCATGGATCGCAACGGCGCGAACGTGTTCTCCGTGCGGGGTCGCACCGAGGCGGGCGAGTACACGCCGCAGACGGACTACCCGTTCCTGGTCGGCACCGCGCCGCGGGTGGTGTCGACCACCTACCCGGAGAGCCAGTGGGCAGGTGGCGTCGGCGTTCCGGGCGACTTCACCTTCACCCAGGGCGGCCCCGGGATGGTGGAGTTCGAGTACACGATCGACAACGGGGAGCCGGCGACGGTGGCGGCGAACGCGGCCGGGGTCGCCACAGTTACCTACACGCCCACCTCGACCAACTCGCACACCATGAGCGTGCGCGGGCGTACGGCAGACGGTGTGTGGTCAAACCCGACCAACTACTACTTCCTGGTCAACTTCTCCTGATCCGCCGCTCTGATCGACTCGGGTTCCAGGAAGCCGTGGCATGAAAGCGCCTCGGACACCGCGATTTCCTGGAAACCGAGTCGATCAAGGAGACAACAACTCAGTCGAAGGTCGGGAGGGACGGGCCGAGGACGTCGTCGGCGTCGACGATCGTGTACGCGTACCCCTGCTCGGCGAGGAAGCGCTGCCGGTGCGCCGCGTACTCCGTGTCGATCGTGTCCCGGGAGACCACCGTGTAGAAGTGCGCCTGCCGGCCGTCGGCCTTCGGCCGGAGCACCCGACCCAGCCGCTGCGCCTCCTCCTGCCGCGACCCGAACGTGCCCGACACCTGGATCGCCACCGCCGCCTCCGGCAGGTCGATCGAGAAGTTGCCGACCTTGGAGATCACCAGCGTGCGGATCTCCCCGGTACGGAACGCGTCGAAGAGCCGCTCCCGCTCCTTGTTCGTGGTCGAGCCCTGCACGATCGGCGCGTCGAGATATTCGCCGATCTGGTGCAACTGGTCGATGTACGCGCCGATCACCAGCACCTGGTCGTCCGGGTGCCTGTCCACGAGCGCCTTCACCACCGGCAGCTTCGTGCGGGCGGTCGCCGCCATCCGGTAGCGCTCCTCGGCCTCCGCCGTCGCGTACGACATGCGCTCCGCGTCGGTAAGGGTCACCCGGACCTCGACACACTCGGCCGGGGCGATCCAGCCCTGCGACTCGATGTCCTTCCACGGCGCGTCGTAGCGCTTCGGACCGATCAGGCTGAACACGTCGCCCTCGCGGCCGTCCTCGCGTACCAGAGTCGCAGTGAGGCCCAGCCGACGGCGGGCCTGGAGGTCCGCGGTGAACCGGAAGATCGGCGCGGGCAGCAGGTGCACCTCGTCGTAGACGACCAGGCCCCAGTCACGGGCGCCGAACAGGTCCAGGTGGGTGAACGCGCCGCCGCGCCGCGAGGTGAGCACCTGGTACGTGGCGATGGTGACCGGGCGGATCTCCTTGCGCTCGCCCGAGTACTCGCCGATCTCCTCCTCGGTCAGCGACGTGCGGGCGATCAGCTCCCGCTTCCACTGCCGGCCGGCCACCGTGTTGGTCACCAGGATCAGGGTGGTCGCCTTCGCCTCGGCCATCGCCGCCGCGCCGACAAGGGTCTTGCCTGCGCCGCAGGGCAGCACCACCACGCCCGACCCGCCGGCCCAGAACGCCTCCACGGCCTCCCGCTGGTACGACCGCAGCGTCCACGGCTTACGCCCGTCCTTGCCGGCCTCGGCCAGCTCGATCGGGTGCGCCTCACCGTCGACGTAACCGGCCAGGTCCTCCGCCGGCCAACCCAGCTTGAGCAGCGCCTGCTTGAGCCGGCCACGCTCGGACGGGTGCACCCGGATCGTGTCGTCGTCGATCTTGTCGCCGAGCATCCCGGCGAGCTTCTTGCTCTTGGCCACCTCGATCAGCACCAGCCGGTCCAGCGCACGCAGCACCAGCCCGTACGCCGGGTCGTTGGCGAGTTGGAGCCGGCCGTACCGGTCCATCGTGTCGGCCACGTCCACCAGCAGCGCGTGCGGCACCGGGTACCGCGAGTACTTGATCAGCGAGTCGACCACGCCCTCGGCGTCGTGCCCCGCTGCCCGGGCGTTCCAGAGCCCGAGCGGGGTCAGCCGGTACGTGTGCACGTGCTCCGGAGAGCGCTCCAGCTCCGCGAAGGGAGCGATCGCCATCCGGCAGGCCTGCGCGTCGGGGTGGTCGATCTCCAGCAGCAGGGTCTTGTCCGACTGCACGATCAGGGGTCCACCACTCACGCCAGCGTCCTCTCCTCGGTTGGCCGTCCGGCCGGAACGGGTCGCATACCCGCCGCTGGCCGACCATCCAGTGTTGCACGGCGGAGAACGTCGAAAGAAAGATGAGCACCGGGTGCAACCAAGACGGCACTCACGAACGTCTAGCAAAGGGACGATCGTCCAGGGGAGGTGCCATGAGGCGTGTCCGCAACACTTCCCTGCTGATTGCCCTGGCGGTGGTCGTGCTGGTCGGTGCCGGCGCGTGCACGTTCGATCCGCAGTCCGGCGGGAGTGGTGGCGGGGGAGCCGCCCCGGTCGGTGCGGCGGAACAGGCATCGGGGGCGAGCGGCACGTCCGGGCCGGACCAGCGCGGCCGGCCCACACCGGCCGTGCCCACACCGAAACCCACACCGAAACCCACACCGAAGCCGACCCGCACGGCTCCCACCCCGACCCCCGCCAGCGGTACGCCTACCGTCGCCGGCTGCCCCCAGGGCCAGCACCAGCGCGCCGTGGAGACGTACCTCGCCCGGTTGGGCGGGTTCGGGCCGGTGACCGTGGACGGGCGGCAGTCCGCCGCCGACTGCGCCGCCATCAAGAAGTTCCAGAAGAGGTACGGGATTCGCCCCGTCGAGGGACGCGCCGGACCGACCACCCTCGACGTGGCCCAGCGCCTCGCCACCACCGACACGACCCGCTGCAAGGCCGGCGCCGGCACCACCTTCTGCGTGGACCTCACCCGGCAGACCGTCTGGGCCCTCCGGGGCGGCAAGGTGGTCCTCGGGCCGACGGTGACCCGCACCGGCATGTCCGGCTACCGCACCCCGTCCGGCACCTACACGGTCAACTACCGCAACCCCAGGGAGTGGTCGAACCCGTACGAGGTGTGGCTGCCCTACTGGCAGCACTTCACCCAGGGCATGGGGTTCCACGAGACCACCACCTACCTGCACGACAAGTCGATCGGCTCGCACGGCTGCGTCAACCTGCTGCACGCCGACGCCGTCCGGATGTGGGAGCTGGGCAAGGTCGGCACCCGGGTGGTGCTGATCGGTCGCCGCCCCGGCACCTGAACATCCCGCCCGACTCGGGGTTTATCCCCTGTCACACGCGTCCCGGTAGTGACACTCTTGGGAGTCCAGGGCCGCACCGGGCGGGGAGGCTGGGCATGACTGTCGACCGGGACGTGATCGCAGAGCATGAACAGGCGCCACCCGACGAGGTGTCCCGCGCGACAGTTGCCGCGTACGCCCTCGCGGCGGCGCTCCTGGTCGGATGGTTCCTCTTCGGCTGGCTGGTGCTGCGACAGGGCTTCGTCGACTCGGTAGGTGAGTCCGCCGGCGCCGGCTTCGCCCTGCTGCTGATCGTCTCGGTGGTCGGCACCTTCCGACGCAGCCGCCGCTGACCGAGCGGGCAGCCGCCGCGGACCGAGCACGGCCGGCGGCGGTGCCCCTGCTCAGTCCGCCAGCACCGCAGCCGTGATCCGGTGCAGTGCGAAGGTGTGCAGCATCTCGGTCCGCTCATCCTCGGCCCGCAGGTAGCCCGCGCCGATCGACACCGGCTTGACCAGGCGGGACGCGGTAGCCCCGTGGGCGTCGACATAACCGACCCAGACCAGCGCCTTGTCGCGGACCGCCTGCTGAAGCACCGCCAGGGCCTCGGTGTGGGTGTGCGCGGGCACCGGGCCACCGCCCAGCCCCGCCGCCCCGCCTCGGACGACTGCCGGCGCCCGCCGGGCCGCCCGCGCCGCCGCGTCGCCGCGCCGGATGTGCTCCACCACCCCGAGCAGCCGGGGCATCGGCAGCTTCGGCGCGGCCAGCGGGTCCAACGTCCGGGTGGTCACCGGCACCCGCGCCGGAGCACGCCGGATCCGTGGCCGGGACAGCATCGTGCCGCCCGTGCCGTCCTCCTGCACCGGGGCGTACCCGGCGTCCCGCAGCGCGACGAGCATCCGGCTGACCTGGTACGGGGTGCTCAGCACCGTCGGCGCCAGCCGGCGCAACGCCAACTGCTCCAGCCTGCGGTCGGCCAGCACCTCGGTGAGCAGCGCCTCGTCGTCGCTGCGCAGGTACGCCCCGGCCGCTCCGACCCGCAACCCGCCGTGCTTCCGAGCCACGTCGTCCACCAGGTAGCTGAGCCCCTGCGGCACCGGGGTGCGCGACCGGCGCCGGAACAACTCGTGCAGGTCGTCGGCCGTGTAACCGGCGTCCAGCGCCCGCCGCACGCTCGCCGTGGTCACCCGGTGCACACTCGCCCCGCCGGCCGACTCGGGTTCGGTAGTCGCCTCCAGCTCGGCGGCGAGCGCCGGCTCCGGCGGCCCGGGCACCACGACTGTCAGGTCGGCCTGCACCAGGAAGTGATCGACCGGGGCGGGTAGCAACGCGTCCAACGCCCGCGCGGCACTCGACGGGTCGCCGCTCTCCGCGTCCACGTGCAACCCCAGCGGGTCGCCGTCCGGCTCATCGGCCGACGTCAGCTCGCCCAGCAACAACCGCCCGTACGAGGTGAGCGCCCCCAGGCCTGTCACGCCGAGCTGCGCCGCCTCGGCCAGCACCTCCCGGTGGGCGGCCTCCCGACCCCGGCTGCGCCGTGGCGCACGCCAGTCCAGCAGGGCCTGCACCTCCTCCGGGGTGGGCGCGGTCGCCGGTTCCAGGTCGGCGAGCACCCCGAGTACCGCCCGCCGGGTGGCTGGTGCGCCGGCACGCTCGGCCTCGGCGGAGAGCGCGGTGATCGGCCGGTCCCGGTCGTCCCGCCGGCCGACCAGGCCGACCTGCCGGGTCATCGTCAACCAGGCACGGGCCAGGTGCTCCCACCGCTGGGCCAGCGAGGCGGCACGCCACACCTCGTACCCACCGGTCGGCAGCACCTGCTGATCCGCGCCGTACCGGCCGCTCGCCGAACCGGACATCTCCAGCTCACCGGCGAGCCCCGCCGCGTACGCCACCTCCAGCAGAAGGGCCGTGGTCGGCTCGTCCAGCCCGGCGGTACGCGCCAGTCGGCGCAGGTCCCGAACGCCGATGCCACCCGAGCGCAGCACCGGCGCGGGCTCGGCGGCCAGCTGCTCCAGCAACCCCTCGGTGTGCCGTACCGCCTCCATGGTCTGGCCGGCGCCGGCCGAGTCGACGGCCTTCGGCTCACGCGGGGCGGCGGCCACCGGCGGCGGACTGCTGCGCAACGGCCCGAGCGGGCCGCTGTCGCGGCGCAGCAGCAAACCCACCTCGCGGGGCAGCTCCACCGTGCCGCTGGCCGTCGACGAGCCGGAGGAGATGGGGACCAGCAGCCTGTTGTCGACCAGCCAACGCACCGGTGAGCCGGTCGGCGCGCCACCGTTCGTCGGGTCGGCGAGAACGGCGTCCTGCGTGCCGATCGGCGGTGCCTGCAACGCGCCCGGGGGCACGCTCCCGACGGGCGGTCCGGCCGCCAACCGGTCCAGGATCGCCCGGGCCGACGGGGGCGCGGCGAGCAGCGTCCGGCGCAGCTTCGCCGGGTCCGCGCAGAGCGCTGCCGTGCGCGGGTCCAGGTCCGCAGCCGGTCGACCGAGGCCGGCGGGGTACGGGGTCGCCTCGTCGACGGCGCCCGCCACGTGCAGCGCGTGCTCCGGGCCGTACAGCAGGAAAAGTGCTCGTAGCCGGCCCACGGCGGCCCGGACGGCGGTCGGTGCCGGCGGGTGCGGCCCGGCGGTCGCCATCGCGAGCACCGCGTCGGTGGCCGTGGTGCCCTCGTCCGGGTGTCGGGTGAGCCGGGCGGCGTCGAGGATCAGAAGGGTGAACTGGTCCAGCCCGTCCAGGGCACGGGCCACCGAGACCCGGGACTGGGCGCGGATGGCCAGGGCGGAGACATCGGCGGGCACGGGCACGACGAGGTCCGGCCGGAGCTGGAGGAGCGCGGCCAGCGACTCGTCGGGCAGCGACCGCAGGTGGTCGGCGAGTGAGGTGGTCATCGTCTTTCCACGCTAGCCCGGGGTGGGGCTGTCGCGCCCCTCGGACGTCCGGCCGGTTGGGGGTCACCGGTACGTTTCTCGACATGCCCGCACTGACCGTCGGATTCGACCTCGACATGACCCTGGTGGATTCCCGCCCCGGCATCGCCGCCGCGTACCGGGCGTTGACCGCGAGGACAGGTGTGCCTGTCGACGCCGAGCTGGCGGTGTCCCGGCTCGGCCCGCCGCTGCGTACCGAGATCGCGCACTGGTTCCCGCCGGAGCAGGTCGAGTCGGCTGTGCTGACGTACCGCGAGCTCTACCCCGCGTACGCGATCACCCCGACGCTTCCGCTGCCCGGGGCGCGGGAGGCCATCGAGGCGATCCGCGCGCGGGGCGGTCGTGTGCTTGTCGTCACGTCCAAGATCGCCCGGCTGGCCCGGCTGCACCTGGAGCACCTCGGTCTCACGGTCGACGAGCTGGCCGGTGACCTGTTCGCCGAGCAGAAGGCGACAGCCCTGCGGGAGCACGGCGCGACCCACTACGTCGGTGACCACGTGGCGGACATGGTGGCGGCGGGCGCGGCGGGGGTGCCCGGAATCGCTGTCGCGACCGGGCCGTGCTCCCCGGATGAGCTGCGGGACGCTGGCGCGGCAGTGGTGCTGGACGATCTCACCGGATTCCCAGCGGCGCTCGACGGCTTGATCCAGCTAGCCTGGAAGCAGTAGCGGCTCAAGTGAAGCAGGGGTTTTCAGGTGCCTACGGGTCGAGTGAAGTGGTACGACACGGCCAAGGGATACGGCTTCGTCACCAGTGACGAGGGCGGCGACGTGTTTCTGCCCAAGGCCGCGTTGCCGGCGGGCGTCACCGACCTCAAGGGTGGTCAGCGGGTCGACTTCAGCGTGGTGGACAGCCGCCGGGGCGCACAGGCCATGGGCGTCAAGCTGCTGGACGCGCCGCCGTCGATGGCGGAGCTGCGACGTCGGCCGGCTGAGGAACTGCACGGCTTGGTCGAAGACATGATCAAGGTGCTGGAGGCGAAGGTCCAGCCGGACCTGCGTCGGGGCCGGTACCCGGACAAGAAGGCGGCGCAGAAGATCGCTCAGCTGGTCCACGCGGTGGCCCGCGAGCTGGAGGTCTGAGGCACCAGTCCGGCGGTGGCGGCGCGGTCGAGGAGCGCCGTCACCGCGGCGAAGCCGGCGTCGCCCAGGTCGGCGGTGAACTCGTTGACGTAGAGGCCGATGTGCCGGTCCACCACGTCGAGTTCCATCTCCTGGGCGTGCGCGAGGACGTACTCCCGGCTGGCCGTCGGGTCCGCCCAGGCCTGGCGGACCGACTCGCGGATCCAGCCGGCCGCGGCCACGGGGTCGACCGCGCCGCGCCGGGCCAGGATCGCGCCGAGGGGGATGGGCAGCCCGGTGTCGGCTTCCCACCACTCGCCGAGGTCGACGAGCGCGGTCAACCCGTGCCGGTGGTAGGTGAACCGGGCCTCGTGGATGACCAGCCCGGCATCGAAGCGACCAGCCGCGACGCCCGGCATGATCTCGTGGAACGGAACCACCTCGATCCGGGCCGGTGGTTGCCCGGCCGACCAGAGCCGGAACAGCAGGTACGCGGTCGTCCGATCGCCGGGCACCGCCACCGTGGCGCCGGCCAGGTCCGCGCGGTCACCCCTGGTGAGGACCAGCGGTCCACACCCGCGACCGAGGGCGCCCCCGCAGGGCAGCAGGTGGTAGTCGTCGAGCAGCCAGGGCAGCGCCGCGTAGCTCACCTTCACCAGGTCGAACGCGCCCCGCTCGGCTGCCGTGTTGGTGACGTCCACGTCGGCGTACGTCACCTCGACGGGCGGCGCGCCGGGCACTCGCCCGTGCACCAGGGCGTCGAAGACGAACGTGTCGTTGGGGCAGGGCGAGATCGCCAGGGAGAGCGCCACACCCTCACGTTAGTCCCGCACCCGACCCGCGGCCCGTGCGCGCCCCGCCCACTGTGATCCACGACCGACTGGGCGGGCCCGTGTGGCTGGGCCGGGCCGGTCTGGCCTGGCGGGCTGGCGTCGGGGCCGCGCTGGCCGGGCCGGTCTGGCGGGACCGGGCACCTGCCTCGGGCTTCCTTTGGAGCTGATGCCGTCAATGCATCACTGCGCGAGGCCGAATCCAGACGGCCAGAAAGCGACATCCGTGGGCCTCGGGCAGTAGCGGAGCCGAAGTGGTGATTCGTTTGCGGCATCAGCTCCAAAGGACGGCGGGGTGGACCATCCACCGTCCACCGGTCCCGGCGGTTGTCCACAGGCTTATCCACAGGTCCGGCGAGGGTGTTGATAGCCCTCTGAGCTCGCGGAAACATCGCCCTGTGACCGACGTGACTGACCGCACCATCGAGACTGTCGGAGCCGACCTGGGCAAGGTGATCCGTGCTCTGCGTCGCCAGGCCGATCTGAGTCAGCGGCAGTTGGCCGAGAGGGCCGGCGTGCCGCAGCCGACGCTGGCGCGGATCGAGTCGGGGCGGGTCGCCGATCCGCGATTCCGGACGGTGGAGCGCCTCGTCCGGGCCGCGAGAGGGGAGGTCGCGTTCGGCACGCCAACGGCGAGACCCGCCGTCATCGAACCGACGTCTGTCCCGCACGACGACATGCGGGACATGGCAGAGCGGCGGTACCCGGCGCATCTGGACGTCTGGCCGGTCTACGAGCCTCGGGACTGGCCGGGCGCGTGGTGGGCGGCGTGGTACAGGTTGCCGCCCGAGCGCTATCCCCTGCCGCTGCCGCCGGCGGCCTACGAGCTGAACCGGCGCTACCGCGACAACAGACGGTGGGGTGCGGAGATCCGACGGACGACCCGGGTACGCCGGGTGGTGGGTGGCGACCTGCCGTCCGTCTGTTGGCGGTACGTCGCCGAGCTTCCCGACGGGCAGCTGGTCGGCGAGCTGCGGGCCCATGAACGGAGTCCGCACCTCGAGCACGGGGAATGGGACCCGCAGTTACCGGAGCGGGAGATGGCGCTCGACGGGGTGCTCGTTGATCCCCGTCACCGACGGCTGGGGCTCGGGCGGAGGCTGGTCACTGCACTTGTCACCGATATGCGTGAGGCGGGTATCGACGACGCCGCCGCGATAGCCGAGGACGCCGGCATCGAGCTGTTGCTGGCGTGCGGCTTCGAGATCGAGGCCCGCCGGCCCGCGGCACTGCGGCTGGGTCGGCCAGGCCGGTTGAGTTACAGGTGAGCGAGGGCGGCGCCGGCCAGTCGCACGCTCAGCGCAACGCTGGAGCCGCTGTGGTCAGCGCGGTGAGGGCCTCGCGCAGCCGCCAGGCGTCGCGGTCGCGGGGACCGATCGGGTTGGAGATGGTGCGCAGCTCGGCGAAGGGCACCCCGGCCTGCGCGGCGGCGACCGCGACTCCGTACCCCTCCATGGCCTCGGCGACCGCCTCCGGATGCCGGCGGCGCAGCTCGTCGGTGCTGGCGGCGGTGCCGGTGACCGTGCTGACGGTGAGCACCGGACCGGTCGTAGCCGCTGGCAGGGCCGCCCGCAGCGCCGCGAGCAGGCCCGGGTCGGCGGGCATGATGCTGCCTCCACCGAGCAGCGCGGGTGGCATGCCCAGTTCGTCGACAGCGATGAAGCCGTCGGGCGACTCGGCGCCCAGGTCGGCGGCGATGCTCGCGGTGCCGAGCACCGTGTCGCCGACGGCGGCCCGCCCGGTGAAGCCACCGGCCACACCGGCGCTGACCACCGCGCGGTACGGACGGCCGGCCGCCTCGGCCAGGGCCAGCAGCCGTGCCGTGGCGGCACCCGCGACGGCCGGGCCCACCCCGATCGGGGCGACTGTGACGCTGGCGTCGGTCAGGCCGGCGCGTACGGCGTCCGCCTCGGCCGGCACCGCGGTCACCACCAGTAGGCCGGTCACGAGAGCGAGCCGGGGGACTCTCGGCGGGTCTCGTCGTCCGCTCCGCCGCCCGGGCCGCCGACCGACGAGGAGGGGCGGTAGATGTGGTAGCCGGGCGGCGCGAGCCCCGGCTCGTCGTGCTGCGGTGGGTTGGCCTGGGTGGGCGCCGGCGAGGTGGGTGCGACGTTCGCGGGCTCGGCCTCCGGCTCGTCCTCGGCCAGTTCGTCGTCACCCAGCGGCCGGCCGGCGAGCTTCTCGGCGCGCAGCCGGGCAGCGACCAGTATCCCCCGGACGGCGGCCAGGATGCCCACGCCGGCGGCGACCGCGATGCCGGTACGGCCGTCGAACGGGACCAGCCCGAGCCCGCCACCGACGACGAAGGCGAGCATCAGCACCGTCTCGGAGTGGGCGAAGGAACTGGCCCGCAGCCGCTCCGGGATGCGCTCCTGGATCGAGGCGTCCACGGCGAGTTTGGCCACCCCACTGACCAGCGCGGTGACCAGACAGAGCAGGGCCACCATCAGCAGCGAGAACTGGATGACGGCGAGCACCCCCACCCCCGCCACGATGATCATGCTGCTGGACTGGATGGCGGTCGGCCGGTGGATGCGCAAGCGGGTGCCGACGGCGGTCGCCAGGAAGCTGCCGACGGCCAGCGCACCGCCGATCAGCCCCAGCGCCCACTCCGCGCCCAGGTCCCGGCCGAACACGCCGGTGGTCAGGTCACCCTTCTTGATGGCGAAGGCGAGGAACAGCAGCAGGAAGCCGTACACCGCGCGCAGGGTCGCGGCGCCGACCAGGGTGGCGATCACCAGCCGCCCGGCCGGTCGGCCCCGGCCCAGCGGCCGGTCTTTACGGCGACCCAGCGCACGCAGCGCGCGGGGCACCCGCTCCGGCGGCTCCGAGTCCGCCTTCGGCGGCAGCCGCAGGGAGATCACCATGCCGATCAGGAAGATCACCGACGCGACGCGCAGCGGCCACTGCGGCCCGAACCAGAAGGCCGCCAACCCGATCGGCGCGACGAGCGCACCCGCCACCGTGCCGTAGACGCTGGCCCGCGCGCCCACCTGGGACAGGCCCAGCCCCTCCGGCAGCAACCGGGGCACCGCCGCGGACCGGGCCACGCCGTAGGCACGCGACAGCGCGAGCACACCGAACGCGGCCGGATAGAGCCCGAAGCCGTGGATGTAGTCGGAGATCAGCCAGGCCAGGAACGCCCGGCCGAGCATGGTGGCGGCCAGCGCGTACCGCCGGCCGTGCCGGAAGTGGTCCAGCAGCGGGCCCACCACGGGGGCGAGCATCGCGAACGGCACCATGGTCACCAGCAGATAGAGCGCGACCTTGCTGCGGGCCTCGCCGAGCGGCACGTTGAAGAAGATCGTCCCGGCCAGGCCGATGGCGATGAGCGTGTCACCGGCGCAGGAGACGGCGTGCAGGTCGAACAGGCGGATCATGCCGACCTCGCCGCCGGCGCCTCGGGTCCGGGCCCGGCCGGCCCGGCGGGTCACCCAGCGGCCGCCGCCCACCGAACCACGCAGGAGCAGGCGAACGGCCCGAATGCCGGTGCCGACGGTCCGCCCGAGGACGGATCGCCCGGAGCGGGAGTACGACGGCATGTGCACCATCCTCGCCCATCTGATCCAGGTACGCCGCACCACTGCGGTGAAAGGTTCCCCGGGAGTCCCTGTCACCCCTGCGGGGAGCATGGGGAACAATGGTCGGGTGACCAGGCCCGTCTCCACCCGTGCCGCCCGTCTCGACCAGGTCTGCGCCGCCGCCGTCGAGGTGGCCCGCGCTGGCATCACCGAGGTGGACGCCGACGACGTCGGCGACCACCTGCAGGTCGTTGCCGAGGGTGAACGGCTGGTCACCCACTACTTCGAGTGCCTCCTCGCCGGCTATCGCGGCTGGCGGTGGGCGGTCACCGTCACCCGCGTGGCGCGCAGCAAGACGGTGACGATCTGCGAGACGGTGCTGCTGCCCGGCCCGGACGCGCTGCTCGCGCCCGGCTGGCTGCCCTGGCAGGAGCGGCTCAAGCCGGGCGACCTCGGCCCTGGTGACCTGCTGCCGACCTCCCCGGAGGACGAGCGGTTGGCTCCCGGCTACCTGCTCTCCGACGACCCGGCGGTCGAGGAGACGGCCTGGGAGCTGGGTCTCGGTCGGGCACGGGTGCTCTCCCGGGAGGGGCGCGCCGACGCGGCACAGCGCTGGTACGACGGCGACCACGGCCCCACGGCGGCCATCTCCACCGCCGCCCCGGCCGCCGCCCGCTGCGGGACCTGCGGTTTCTACCTGCCGCTGGCCGGCTCGCTGCGGCAGGCGTTCGGCGCCTGCGGCAACTTCTACGCCCCGGACGACGGCCGGGTGGTAAGCGCCGACCACGGTTGCGGCGCCCACTCCGAGACGCTGATCGAGGCCGCCGAGACCGCGGTGGAGGATCTTCCCACGGTGTACGACGACAGCGCGGTGGAGGCCATGTCGGTCAGCCGTGCCCCGGGCTCGGTGGAGGCGGCCGAGCCGGCGGAGCCGTACGGGCACCCCTGAGCGCTCGCGCGTGGCCGGGTGCGCTCAGTTCGCGCGGCGGCGGCGTCGGTTGGCGTCGTGACGCAGCATGACGGCGAGGCCGGGGAACCCCCACAGGAAACCGGCCAGGCAGGTCCAGAGCCAGTTCTCGTGATCGTGCTCGGTCAGCCAGCCCCGGAAGAACACCAGCAGCACCAGCCCGACGACCGCCCAGGCGATCAGCCCGGCGACGGCGAACGGCACCATCGGCGGGTCCAGCGGCGCGGGACGCGGTGGCTGGTCGTTCGGCATCGGGCAAGCGTACGCGATCCGCTTCCCCTGCCCGCCGGTGATCTGGGACGATGCGCGCGACAACCGGAAGATCACCTGCGAGGTCCTGATGGCAGTAGCGCCGCCCGAGAACGGCACACCTCCCAACCCCGCTCATCCGCGTAACGGCTTCGACCGGTTCTTCGAGATCTCCGCCCGCGGCTCGACGTTGAGCCGTGAGGTACGCGGTGGCCTGGCCACCTTCTTCACGATGGCGTACATCGTGGTGCTCAATCCGTTGATCCTGGGCGGCGCCGTCGACGGTGACGGCAAGTCCCTCCCGATTCCGGCGCTGGCCGCGGCGACCGCGCTGGTCGCCGGCCTGATGACCATCCTGATGGGTGTGGTCGGCCGGTTCCCGCTGGCGCTCGCCGCCGGCCTGGGCGTCAACGCCCTGGTGGCGTACGAGATCGCCCCCGAGATGACCTGGGCCGACGCGATGGGCCTGGTGGTGATCGAGGGTGTGATCATCGCCGTGCTGGTGCTCACCGGCCTGCGTACCGCTGTGTTCCGCGCGGTGCCGACGCAGATGAAGACGGCGATCGGCGTCGGCATCGGCCTCTTCCTGACCATCATCGGTCTGGTGGACGCGGGCTTCGTCCGGCGGATCCCGGACGTCGCGAACACCACGGTGCCTGTGGGCCTGGGCATCGGCGGCAAGCTGGTGAGCTGGCCGCTGCTGGTCTTCGTGGTGGGCCTGCTGCTCACGCTGGTGCTTGTGGTCCGCCGGGTGAAGGGGGCGATCCTGATCGGGATCCTGACCTCCACAGTGCTGGCGGTCATCGTCGAGGCGGTCGCCAACATCGGCCCGTCGTTCGTCGACGGGAAACCCAACCCGAAGGGCTGGGCGCTCAACGTGCCCGAGCTGCCCAAGACGGTGGTGGACGTGCCGGACCTGTCGCTGCTCGGCAAGTTCAACGTGCTCGACTCGTGGGGCCGGGCCGGCTGGGTGGTCGTGCTGATGTTCGTCTTCACGCTGCTGATCACGGACTTCTTCGACACCATGGGCACGATGGTGGCGGTCGGCCAGGAGGGTGGCCTGCTCGACGAGCGGGGCACGCCACCGAAGGCCAAGGAGATCCTGCTTGTCGACTCGATCGCCGCGGCGGCCGGCGGTGCGGCAAGCACCTCCAGCAACACGTCGTACATCGAGAGTGCTGCCGGTGTCGGGGAGGGTGCCCGGACCGGCGTGGCCAGCCTGGTCACCGGCGTGCTCTTCCTGCTGGCGATGTTCCTGGCGCCGCTGGTCGTGATCGTGCCGTTCGAGGCGGCGTCGACAGCCCTGGTGGTGGTCGGCTTCCTGATGATGACCGCCGTGCGGACGATCGACTGGTCCGACTACGAGATCGCCATTCCGGCGTTCCTCACCATCGTGCTGATGCCGTTCACGTACTCGATCTCCAACGGGATCGGCGCCGGTCTGATCACCTTCGTGGTGCTGAAGCTGGCCCGGGGTAAGGCCCGGGAGATCCACCCCCTGCTGTACGGGGTGGCAGTGCTCTTCGTGCTGTACTTCCTGCGCGGGCCGATCGAGTCGCTGGTGCTCTGACCTGCCGTCCGGGCGGGGAGCCGAGCAGGATTCCCCGCCCGGAACAGCACAAACGTCCCCGTGAGCCTGGTCATAACGGATGTCGTTAGCCAGGCTCATTAGTTAAGCTAACTATCGTGACGGAGCGGACGGTGACGGCGGAACGCGTGCCACCGGCGCAGCTGGCTCCCCAGCTGCGAGATGCGATCACCCGACTCAACCGGCGGGTCCGCCAGGCCCGACCGGTCGGCGACCTCACGGTCACCCAGCTCTCCGCGCTCACCAGCCTGCGGCTGGCGGGCGCGCTGACGCCTCGGGAACTGGCCGATGTCGAACGGGTGCAGCCACCGACGATGACCAAGATCGTCGCGAAGTTGGAGGACCGCGGCCTCGTGCAGCGGACCCCCCATCCGACCGACGGCCGGCAGGTCATCCTCGCGGCGACCGAAGGGGGGCAGGCCGTGCTCGACCAGTTCGAGCGGGCCCGCAACGAATGGCTGGCCCACCGGCTGGCCGAGCTCGACGAGAACGACCGGGAGACCCTGCACAGGGCCGCCGAGATTCTCCAGCAGCTCGCTCGCGCCTGAGCCCGCGCCCGCGCCACTCCGGCCGTGCCGTCACCTGTCGATGACGTGTACGTCCGAAGGAGGCGCACCAAGAGTGCAGGCCAAGCTGAGCACGATGTTCCAGTCCCTACAGGTCCGCAACTACCGGCTCTTCGCGTCCGGGCAGCTGATCAAACTGATCGGCGTCTGGATGATGTTCATCGCCCAGGACTGGCTCGTCCTCGAGCTCTCCGACAACTCGGCCACCGCGCTCGGCGTGGTCACCGCGCTGCAGTTCACCCCGGTGCTGCTGCTCACCCTGCTCTCCGGCCGCCTCGCCGACCGGTACGACAAGCGGGTGCTGCTCTTCGCCGCCAACGCCTTCTGGACGGTGCTGGCGCTGGGGATGTCCCTGCTGGTGCTGACCGACCTGGTGCAGCTCTGGCACGTGTTCGCGTTCGCCGCCCTGCTCGGCACGGCCAACGCCGTGGAGACCCCGGTCCGCCAGGCGTTCGTCTCCGAACTGGTCGGCACGCCGCTGTTGCCCAACGCCCTGTCGCTGAACGCCGCCGTGTTCAACTCCGCCCGGATCGTCGGCCCGGCGGTCGCCGGCCTGGCCATCGCCGCCTTCGACGTGGGCCCGGTCTTCCTCTTCACCGCCGTCAGCTCCATCGCGCCACTTGTCAACGTGGTCCGGATGCGGACGAGCGAACTGCAGCGCGACGCACTCCCACCGCGCGACGAGCGGGCGTCCGCGAAGGTCGTCGACGGGCTGCGGTACGTGTGGCGTCGACCGGACCTGCTGCTGCCGATGGCGGTGATGTCGGTGATCGGCATGTCGCTGTTCAACTTCCAGCTCACCCTGGCCGCGCTGGCCAAGACGGTCTTCCACACCGGCGCCGCGTCCTTCGGCCTGTTCAGCACCGCCCTCGCCGTCGGCGCGCTGTGCGGTGCGCTCAGCGGCACGGGTCGGCGCAGCCGACCCTCGGTCTGGCTGGTGCTCGGCGCCGCGATCGCCTGCGCCAGCTTCGGCACCCTGGTCGGCTTCGCGTCGACGTACTGGCTGGTCGTCGTGCTGCTCGTGCCCACCGGCTTCTTCATGGTCTTCTTCGCCCAGGCCGCCAACCAGCGCGTCCAGCTCGGGGTGGACGCCGCCTTCCGGGGCCGGGTGATGGCCCTGTGGGTGCTGGTGTTCCTGGGCACCAACCCGGTCGGCGCACCGCTCATCGGTTGGGTCGCCGAGCACTTCGGCGCCGGCGCGAGCATCTGGATGGGCGGGCTGATCTCGCTGGCCACCGCGCTGATCGCCCTCACCTGGCAACTGCGCCGCGCCGGTGCGCGACTGCGCTTCCGGGTGCTGCCCATGCCCCGTTTCTACGTCACCTCCACCGACTGCTGAGCCGCGCGTGGGGCCCCTTCCGACCGGAACGGGGCCCGCGCGCACGGTCGGGAAACGTGCGGAGGTCCGGATCGGCGGATAGCGCGGATGCGGCCAATTCGGTGGCGGGGCGGGACGACGGGGCTTAGCGTCGATATGTGGGAGTCGAACGCGCGCTGATGCTCGCCCTGGCGTTCCTCGCCGTGGCCAGCCTCCCGGCCGCGTTCGCCCTGCTCTTCTGCGCCGACGAGATCATCGACCGCGTGGTCTGCGGCTGGTCCGAGTGGCGCGAGCGCCGGCGGGAACGCCGCACCATCGCCCGCCTCGACCGGGCCATCGAAGCCGACGCGCTGACCCGCGACATCGACCTCAGCGAGTTCGACCGCGCCGACCGCCGCCCACTGGAACAGCTCGCCGCCGACCTGCGCCGCCTCGGTGGTCAGCGGCTCGGCGGCAACGCCCGGTCCATGGTCTGGCACGGCGCGGTGCTCCAGGCGTACGACGACCGACTCCGGCTGGCCTGCCGCGCCCTCGGCATCACCGAACACCTCGCCGAGCTGAGCGGCGTCGACCAGCAGATCGAGCGGATACGCGTGGAGGGTGTGCTGCACGCCGCCGGCCTGACCCTGCCGGCGGCCCGCGCCGGACACCGCCAACGGCACCGCTGACCGGCCGACCGATGCGGCTCTTCGTCGCCGTCTACCCGCCCGTCGAGGCGATCACCCATCTCGGCGCGCAGGTCGTCCGGCTGCGGGTCGGCGCGGCGGCCGCCGCCGGCACCGCCGTCCGGCTCGCCGACCCGGCCGACCTGCACCTCACCCTGGCCTTCCTCGGTGAGGTCGAGACCGCCCGCCTGGCCGACGTGCGGAGCGCGCTCGGGCTCGCCGCCCAGGGGTTCCGCGACGACAGGGACGCCTCGCCCCGGCTGAGTCTCGGCGGCGGCGGCGTGTTCGGCGACGGTCGACGCACAGTGCTCTGGACGGATGTCCGGGGCGACGTCGACGCGCTGCACGCACTGGCCCGGCTGATCCGCGATCGGCTGCGCCACGTCGGGCTGCCGTACGACGACAGGCCGTTCCGCCCGCACCTGACCGTGGCCCGGCCCGGCGACCGGGTGGCTTCGGCTGCCGTCGACGCCGACCGGGTCGCCCTGAACGACTACCAGGGACCGGAGTGGCGGGCGACCGAGTTGGTGCTGGTCCGCAGCCACCTCGGCCTCCGGTCGCGCTACGACCGCCTCGCCGCCTGGCCGCTCTGACTTGTCGAGCCAGGCGTGATCCACTCGGGTTCTTGGAAGTCGGGGCTTCTTGTTCGGATCGATGGCCCGGTTTCCTTGATGCCGCGTGGATCACGCAGTGACTGCCGCGTGTCGGCGGTGGCGGTCAGCCGACCCGCCGACGTCTCACGCGTCAGGAGGACTCGCGGGCCGCCGGGCCGCTGCCGAAGAGCACGTCGTCCCAGCTCGGCAGGCGCTTGCGCGGCTTGCCGTTGGCGTCGGTGGACTCGCCGCCGGCCGCCGCAGCGGCCGTACCCGTCCGGCGGGGCCGCAGCACCGCCAGCGACGGCACGGCCGGGACCTCCTTGGGCGCGTCCGAGTCGTCGTCGAAGGCCGAGCCCTGACCGCCGCCGAGCAGCGCGGCAGCGCCGCCGCCGACCGGCCGCTGCCGGGGAGAGTCCGACCCGGCCAGAGCAGCCGGGGTACGCGGCTCAAGGCCACGACCCGACGAGCCGCCGAGCGGGCGGTCCAGGGAGGCGAGCAGCGCGTCCCGGCCAGCCCGGATCGGATCGCGGCCGGGGCGCGGGTGCTCAGACGCGGCAGGCAACCCGTGCCCACCACGGCTCGGCTCGCCACGCGACGGGCCGGGCAGGCCGTGCCCGGTCCGCTCCGGTGCCGGCTCCTGGCCGAGGATCGGCGTGGGCCGCTCGGCGCACAGGTACTGCGCCATGTCGTCGTGCGGCGTGACCACCTGCCGAGCCTTGTCCATGTCCCAGATGGCCTGCGCGGTGGCCTTGCCGGACGGCCAGGTGGCGATGATCCGCCAGGTGCCGTCGTCGCGCCGGTAGGCGTCCCAGGAGATCTTCTCGGTGTCGATGCCGTGCTGGCTCAGCCGGCCGTTGACCACCTCGGCGAGCGGGGTGGGCTTCTCCGCGCCCTTGAGGCGGGTGCGGCGGGCGTGCTGGGCGAGCATCGCCCGCTCCTGCAACACCGGGCCGGCGTAGCGCAGCACCCGGTCGACAGGCACCCCGGCGATCCGGGCGACATCCTCCGCGGACTCACCGGAGCGAATGCGGGCCTGGATGTCCCGAGGAGACAGTGAGGGAATCGGATCGGCAGTGGTCGGTGCCACCGCGAGCGGCGGGGCACCCGGCTCGGGGTGCATCACGCCGGCGATGCGTTCGTCGATCGGCAGGGCGAGGAGTCGCCCGACCTCGTCGGCGAGCACCAGGGCCTGGCCGTCCTCGGAGAGGGCGACGAAGCGTACTGGGCGCATAACGTTGCCTCCGTCCCGCTTCGCTGGCCGCACGCCACGAGTCGGCCACCCAGGCGTCTCGGACCACCGTACGCGCATCTGTCTCGGGGTGGGGGAAGCGACACCCCGCATGTCGCGACTGAGCTGCGGCGATGATCACGGTGGGTGGCCGTCGAGCCCTCGACGACCACCCACCGTGACGATGCTCAGAGGTGCTCGACCACGTAGTCGATCGACGCGGTCAGCGCCTCGACATCGGCCGGCTCGACGGCCGGGAACAGCGCCACGCGCAACTGGTTGCGGCCGAGCTTGCGGTACGGCTCGGTGTCCACGATGCCGTTGGCCCGCAGCGCCTTGGCGATCGCGGTGGCGTCCACGCCGTCGGCGAAGTCGATGGTCGCAACCACATTGGACCGCAGCGCCGGGTCGGTGACGAACGGGGTGGCCACCGTGGACCGCTCCGCCCAGCCGTACACAGTCGCGGCGCTCTCCGCCGTGCGCTTGGCCGCCCAGGCCAGACCGCCCTGCGCGTTCATCCAGTCGGTCTGCTCGGCCGCCAGGAAGATGGTGGCCAGCGCCGGGGTGTTGTACGTCTGCTCCAGCCGCGAGTTGTCGATCGCGGTCACCAGGTCCAGGAAGGCCGGGATGTAGCGCCCCGACGCCTTGATCTCGGCGGCCCGCTCCAGCGCGGCCGGCGACATCAGGGCCAGCCACAGGCCGCCGTCGGAACCGAAGCACTTCTGCGGCGCGAAGTAGTAGACGTCGGTCTCGCCGACGTTTACCTCCAGGCCACCGGCGCCCGAGGTGGCGTCGACCAGGAGCAGCGAGCCCTCGTCCGCACCGGCCACCCGGCTGATCGGCACCGCCACACCTGTCGAGGTCTCGTTGTGCGGCGTCGCGTACACGTCCACGCCGGCCTCGGCGACCAGCGTCGGCGCGCTGCCCGCAGCGGCCTTGCGGACGGTCGGCTCACCCAGGAACGGGGCGTCCGAGACCGACTTGGCGAACTTCGCGCCGAACTCGCCGAAGCTGGCGAACTGCGCCCGGTCGCGGACGAGACCGAAGGTGGCGACCTCCCAGAACGCGGTGGTGCCGCCGTTGCCGATGACGACCTCGTAGCCCTCGGGCAGCGAGAAGAACTCGGCGATGCCGGAGCGCAGGCGGGCCACCTGGTCGCGGACCGTCTTCTGCCGGTGCGACGTGCCCAGGTAGCTGGTCGCCACCTCGGCGAGCGCGGACACGGCCGCCGGACGGACCTTGGACGGGCCGCAGCCGAAACGTCCGTCGGCGGGCTTGATCTCGTCGGGAATCCGGATGATCGGTGCGTCAGCCACGGTCTTGAAGGTCCTTCCGCATGGGCGAGGGAGGGCTCGGCGCGGACCGGCGGCGGGCGCGTACGGGGCGCACGGCGGCCGGGATCCGTACCGGCGATCCGGCGACACTGCCGGCCCTCATCCTCGCACCCGGGCCGGGCCGGGGAAGTCGGGGTCCCGAGGGCCGGCCTGAGTCCTTCGCCACACCCCGGTGTCGATGTCCGGGCCGCACAGAAAGGGCCCCTCCTGGACGTGAGTCGCCAGAAGGGGCCCTGCGTACCGGTCAGACGCCGTGCGGGATGGCCGCCCAGCCCTCGACGTCGCTGGGCTTGCGGGTGTCCGGGCCGACGTAGCGGGCGGACGGGCGGACCAGCCGCTGCAGACGCTTCTGCTCCAGGATGTGCGCGCTCCAGCCGCCCATCCGGGCGCAGGTGAACATCGACGTGAACATGTGCGCGGGCACCTCGGCGAAGTCCAGGACCACAGCCGACCAGAACTCGACGTTGGTGGCCAGTACCCGGTCGGGGCGGCGGGCCTGCAGCTCGGCGAGGGCGGCCTTCTCCAGCGCCTCGGCGATCTCGAAGCGCGGTGCGCCCAGCTCCTTGGCGGTGCGCCGGAGCACGCGGGCGCGCGGGTCCTCGGCACGGTAGACCCGGTGGCCGAAGCCCATCAGCCGCTCGCCGCGGTCCAGGACGCCCTTGACGTAGCCCTCCGCGTCGCCGCTGCGCTCCACGGCCTCCAACATGCTGAGCACGCGCGACGGCGCGCCGCCGTGCAGCGGCCCGGAGAGAGCGCCGATGCCCGACGAGATGCAGGCCGCGGCGTCCGCCCCGGTGGAGGCGACGATGCGCGCGGTGAAGGTGGAGGCGTTCAGGCCGTGCTCGGCGGCCGAGATGAAGTACGCGTCGACGGCCTTGACGTGCCGGGGGTCCGGCTCGCCCCGCCAGCGCTTCATGAACCGCTCGACGATGGTCTGCGCCTTGTCGATCTCCTTCTGCGGCACCGCGGGCAGGCCGAGGCCACGGGCGGACTGTGCGACGAAGGAGAGCGCGGTCACCGACACCCGGGCGAGGTCGGCACGGGCCTGCTCGTCGGAGATGTCCAGCAGCTGGCTGAGCCCCCAGTACGGGGCCAGCATCGCGACCGCCGACTGCACGTCGACCCGGATGTCGCCGGAGTGCACAGGCACCGGGAACGGCTCCGCCGGCGGCAGGCCCGGCCCGAACCGGCCGTCGACGAGCAGCGCCCAGACGTTGCCGAACGAGACCTGGCCGATCAGATCCTCGATGTCGACCCCGCGATAGCGCAGCGCGCCACCCTCGCGGTCGGGTTCGGCGATCTCGGTCTCGAAGGCGACGACGCCCTCCAGACCGGGTTTGAAATCGGCCATGTCGCTCTCCTGCATCTGCTCGGTGCGCCTGATCAGCTGAGTCGGCCCGGTCGGCCGAGCGCCTTAGGCGACCCTCAGGGATGTGTTCGGAACATCTTGCCTGCTGTGTAACCGGATACGCGACCCGCTGCGACTGTGCTGCACACGACATCTGAGGACGCGCATTCTCCGCGTCACTCGGTGAGACTGGGCGATGCGGACTGGCCAGCGCGGGAGGGTGCTGGTCGGGTCGCCGAGGAGGAGTGGGGACGTGACGGGCGACACACCCGCCCCGGCCGCGATGCGTAACGAGTACGCCGCGGACCTGGGCCTGACCGAAGCTGACCTGGCCGCCGACTGGCACACCCAGTTCGACAGCTGGTTCGCCGACGCGGTGGCCTTCGGGCTGCCCGAGCCGAACGCGATGGTGGTGGGCACCGCCGACCCGGCCGGCCGGCCGAGCGGGCGGACGGTGCTGCTGAAGGGGTACGACCCGGAGGGTTTCGTCTTCTTCACCAACCACCTGTCGCGCAAGGGCGTCGAGGCGACCGCCAACCCGTACGCCAGCCTGGTCTTTCCGTGGTTTCCCATGCAGCGTCAGGTGGTGGTCGCCGGGTCGATCGCCCCGGTCGACCAGGCGGTGACCGAGTCGTACTTCGCGAGCCGGCCACGCGGCTCGCAGGTGGGCGCGTGGGCCAGCCCGCAGTCGCAGGTGGTGCCGGACCGGGCCGCGCTGGAGGAGCGCTACCGGGAGGTGGCCGACCGGTACGCCGACGCGGACGTCATCCCGACCCCGCCGCACTGGGGTGGTCTGCGCGTCCGGCCGGACTCGGTGGAGTTCTGGCAGGGGCGGGCCGGCCGGTTGCACGACCGGCTCCGCTTCCGTCGCCTCGACGCGGGCGACTGGGTCGTCGAGCGGCTGGCGCCGTGACGGGCGTACAGGAGGCCCGGCCGCGCGGAGCGCGCCGCTGGGCGATCGACGTCCGCCCGCTGCGCGTACCGGCGTACCGGCGGCTGTGGCTCGGCAACACCGTGGCGATGTTCGGCTTCCAGTTCACCGCCGTCGCCGTGCCGGTGGAGATGTACGCGCTGACCCGGGACTCGTTCTGGGTGGGCCTGCTGGGTGTGGCTGCGTTCGTACCCCTGCTGATCTTCGGGCTCTGGGGCGGCGCGGTGGCCGACGCCCGCGACCGCCGGGCGGTGCTGCTCGGCGGGTCATTGTTGCTTTGGGCATCCACCCTCGGGCTGCTGGTCCAGGCGCTGCTGAACGTGGGCAGCCCGGTGCTGCTGCTGGCGTTGATGGCGGTGCAGTCCGTGGCGTTCGCGATCACCTCGCCGGCCCGCAGCGCCATGCTGCCCCGGCTGGTGCCGGACGACCTGGTGGCGTCGGCCACCACCCTGAACTACACGACCTTCACCGCGGCCTCGGTCGCCGGCCCGCTCGCCGCCGGCCTGATCCTCTCCGCCTCGCCGGACACCACTGTCGTCCTGCCGATCGCGTATGGATTGGACGCGGTGCTGTTCACCGCCATGCTGTGGGCCGCGCTGCGGCTGCCCTCGCTCCCGCCCGAGCCGACCGCCGACGGCCAGGCCCGACGTGCCGGCCTGGCCAGCGTGATCGACGGATTCCGGTACCTCGCCACCACGCCGGTGCTGCTGCTCTCCTTCGGCGTGGACCTGATCGCGATGATCCTGGCCATGCCGAGGGCGCTGTTCCCGGAGATCGCCCACGAGCGGTTCGGTGGCGGCGGCTCGGTCGGCCTGCTCTACAGCGCCATCGCGATCGGCTCCATGATCGGCGGACTGACCTCCGGCTGGATCGGTCGGCTCCGCAGGCAGGGGGTCGGCCTGGTGGTCGCGGTGGTCGGCTGGGGCCTGGCGATCGCCGCCGCCGGGCTCGCCCACCAGCTCTGGCTGATGGTCCTGCTGCTCGCCGTGGCCGGCGCCGCCGACCTGGTAAGCGCCGTACTGCGCCAGTCCATGCTGCTGGTGTACGCGCCGGACCGGATGCGCGGTCGGCTCCAGGGCGTCAACACGGTGGTGGTGGCCGGCGGGCCGCGCCTGGGTGACCTGCGGGCCGGCACCATGGCCGCCGGTCTCGGCGGTGGGGTGGCCTGGGTCGCCGGTGGGCTCGCCTCGGCGGTGCTCGTGGTGGTGCTCGCGGTCGCCTTCCCGGCGCTGCTGCGCTACCGGGCCACGACGGCGTCGAGCGGCGACAAGCCGTGACCGGTTAGGGTCGCCGACATGGAAAGCCCCGACCAGCGCCCCTTCTCCGGCGCACAGTGGACCATCGCCGCCGCGGGCCACGAGGCCGTCATCGTGGAGGTGGGCGGCGGGCTGCGGACGTACCGGCACGACGGCGTCGACCTGCTCGACGGGTACCGCGCCGACGAGGTGTGCCCCGGCTGCGCCGGGCAGGTGCTCGCGCCCTGGCCGAACCGGATCCGCGACGGCCGCTACCCGTTCGCCGACCGGACGCACCAGCTCGCGCTGACCGAGCCGGAGCGGCACGTCGCCATCCACGGGCTGGTCAACTGGGTGCCGTGGCGGCTGCTGGAGCAGTCCGTAGACGCGGTGACCCTCGGCTACGACCTGCCGCCGCAGCCCGGCTACGAGTGGCCGCTGCGACTGGTCAGCCGGTGGAGCGTCGGCGCGGACGGTCTGCGCGCCGAGCACGAGGTGACGAACATCGGCGCCGAGGTGGCCCCGTTCGGTTTCTCCGTGCACCCGTACCTGCAACTGCCGGGTGTCGCGGTGGACGACCTGGTCATGCGGCTGCCGGCGCGTACCCGCGTGCTGGTGGACGGTCGGCTGCTCCCGGTCGGGGTGACCCCGGTGGCGGGCACCGAGTACGACTGGACCAGCCCGCGTCGGATCGGCGGCGCGGAGTTGGACGCCTGCTTCGGCGAGGTGATCCGCGACGCCGACGGCGGTTCCTCGGTGAGCCTGGCCGCGCCGGACTCGTCGTCCGGGGTGAGCATCTGGGCGGACGCGGAGTTCGGCTGGTGGCAGGTGTTCACCGGGGACGCGCTCACCGGCGAGCGGCACCGGCGCTCGGTGGCGATCGAGCCGATGACCTGCCCGCCGGACGCGTTCCGCTCGGGCAAGGACGTGCTCACCCTCAAGCCCGGCACGACCTGGCGGGGTGCCTGGGGCATCCGTCCCGGAGCCTGATGGAGTTCGCCGAGGTCGTCCGCCGTCGGCGGATGGTGCGCAACTACGACCCGGACCGTCCCGTCCCGCCCGACGTGCTGGACCGGCTGCTCGACCACGCCGTCCACGCCCCGTCGGCGGGGTTCGCCCAGGGCTGGGGCTTCCTCGTGCTGGAGGAGGCGGCCGACCGGGAACTGTTCTGGGCCGCCACCACCCCGGAGGGCGGAGGCCGGGAGCGCTGGCTGGCGGGAATGCGCCGGGCGCCGCTCATCGTGGTGCCGCACGCCAACGAGTCCGCCTACCTGCGGCGGTACGCGGAGCCGGACAAGGGTTGGACGGACCGGTCGGCCGACCGCTGGCCGGTGCCCTACTGGCACGTGGACACCGGCTTCGCCGCGCTGCTGATGCTGCTCACCGCCGTGGACGAGGGGCTGGGGGCGTGCTTCTTCGGGATTCCGCCGCAGCGGTTGGCCGCCTACCGGGACGCGTTCGGCGTGCCGGAGGAGTACCAGCCCATCGGCGCCGTCACAATCGGTTACCGCGCACCGGACCATCGGTCACCGTCGCTGCGCCGGGGACGGCGCGGCATGGACGAGGTGGTACGGCGCGGACGGTGGAGTTGAGCGGGCCGTCCCGTTCGTCCGGCTTGAGGATCGGACGAGCGATAGCGAAACTGACATCGGGGAGCAGAACGACTCGTGCGCTGGGCGGCTAGGCTGGCACGGTCATCGGTGCCGCGCCACGCGGTGCCCGCCGCGGCCCGGCTCGGCGTCGTCGGTCGGCCCGGCCACGGGGAGGGGAGCGTGCCGTCGTGATCTTCAGAGCGGTCCGGGACGGGCGTCCCTACCCGGAGCACAACCTGACGCTCAAGCAGTGGGCGGAGATTCCGCCCCGTCCGCTGCGCCTGGATCAGTTGATCACCACCAAGCGCGAGTTGGCGCTCGACAAGCTCCTCGCCGAGGACTCGACCTTCTACGGCGACCTCTTTCCGCACGTGGTCCAGTGGAACGGTGGGCTCTACCTGGAAGACGGGCTGCACCGCGCCCTGCGCGCCGCCCTGCAACAGCGCAACCAGATCCACGCCCGCGTGCTGGTGCTCAGCGGGCCGATCGAGTGAAGCGACGCTGGCTGAGGCTTCGTTAAGGTGACGGCATGACTGCCCTCGATCTGCTCGACCTGGACCCTTCGCTCAGCGCGGAGGAGCGGCAGATCCGCGACGTCGTCCGCCAGCTCGTCGACGACCGGGTCCGCCCGCACGTCGCCGACTGGTACGAGCAGGGCCGCGTGCCGGCCCGCGAGCTGGCCCTGGAGTTCGGCAAACTCGGTCTGCTCGGCATGCACCTGACCGGCTACGGCTGCGCCGGCGCCTCCGCTGTCGCGTACGGGCTGGCCTGCCAGGAGCTGGAGGCCGGCGACTCCGGGCTCCGCTCACTGGTCTCGGTGCAGGGCTCACTGGCGATGTACGCCATCTGGCGCTACGGCAGCGAGGAGCAGAAGCAGCGCTGGCTGCCGGCGATGGCCACCGGCGAGGCGATCGGCTGCTTCGGCCTGACCGAGCCCGACCACGGCTCCGACCCGGCGTCCATGACCACCCGCGCACGGCGCGACGGGGACGACTGGATCCTCACCGGCGCCAAGATGTGGATCACCAACGCGCCGATCGCCGACGTGGCAGTCATCTGGGCACGCACCGACGAGGGCGTACGCGGATTCGCCGTACCCATGGACACGCCCGGCGTCACGGCCCGCGAGATCGGCCGCAAGATGTCCCTGCGCGCGTCGGTGACCGGCGAGATCGCGCTCGACGACGTCCGGCTCCCGGCCGACGCCCAACTTCCCGAGGCGGTCGGGCTCAAGGCGCCGTTGAGCTGCCTCACCGAGGCCCGGTACGGCATCGTCTGGGGCTCGCTCGGCGCGGCACGGGACTGCCTGGAGACCGCCCTGGCGTACGCCACCAGCCGTACCCAGTTCGGTCGGCCGCTGGCCGGGTTCCAACTCACCCAGGCCAAGCTCGCCGACATGGCAGTCGAACTGGTCAAGGGTCAACTGCTCGCGCTGCACCTCGGCCGGCTCGCCGACGCCGGCCGACTCCGCCCGGAGCAGGTGAGCGTGGGCAAGCTGAACAACGTGCGGGAGGCCCTGGCCATCGCCCGGCAGTGCCGCACCATCCTCGGCGCCAACGGCGTCTCCGGGGAGTACCCGGTGATGCGGCACGCGAACAACCTGGAGAGCGTGCTGACGTACGAGGGCACGTCCGAGATCCACCAGCTCGTCGTCGGTCAGCGGCTCACCGGGCTCTCCGCGTTCGCCTGACCTGCCCGTTTACGCATTCCGGCCGCTCGACGCGCGGCTGTCGTACGGGGGCCGTACCGTCATTGGTAGACGACGTGTCTGACGAGGACGGTGAGTGTGATGGCCCGCGAAGCTGGCATCAACGAGCCCACGAGGGAGTTCCCCGGTTACCCGACCGGCGACGACCTCAAGGAGCGCTCGGCGGCGACACCCGACCCGATGACGGACACACCCGGTGGCCCCCCGAGCGGTGGGCAAGGCGGAGCCGGTGGGGGCGGCGGTGCGAACGGGGGCGGTGGTGCGGCCCGCGGGCTGCTCCTGCTGCTCGGTGCCGCCGCGCTGGCCGTGGTGGTGCTGCTCGGCGTGCAGGCGACCGGGTTCCTGCCCGATTTCCGTAACCCGTTCGCCAAGGAGCAGACCGACCGCAGCCAGCCGCCGCTGCTGAAGTCGATCCAGGACCTCAGCCGCTACGTGGCCGCCGAAGGCAACTTCCAGGTAGTGGTCGACACCCAGAACGACAGGCGCAACGTCCCGGACTTCCTGCTCAACGAACGCACCCTGTTCGTCGGGGCCGGCAGCGTCGAGGCGTACGTCGACTTCACCAAGATCGGTGAGGGTGCCATCGTGCAGTCCGCCGACGGCAAGTCGGTCGAGATCAAACTGCCCGCGCCGCAGCTCGGCGAGACCAATCTCGACATGGAGAAGAGCTACGTCTTCGCCGAGAAGCGGGGTCTGCTCAACCGGCTCGGCGACCTGGTCGGCAACGACCCCAACCGGCAGCAGCAGGTCTACCAGCTGGCCGAGGAACGGATCACCGCCGCCGCCCGGGACAGCGGGCTCTCCGCCCGCGCCGAGGAGAACACCCGCAAGATGCTGGAGGGGCTGCTGCGCTCGCTGGGCTTCCAGCAGGTCACTGTCACCTACACCGCACCCTGACCCGGGACACCTCCCCACCTCCGCCGTACCGCGCGGAAGCGCCCGCCCCGACGACCGTCGGAGCGGGCGCTTCCCTGTAGTGCCGCGCGCGGCCCGCGCCGGCCCTCCGTTCAAGATCTGCGGTCGGGGCGGGTTTCGGGGCAGTGGTCAGTGGCCGGTGGAGGCGAGGTAGCGGTCTTCGTTCGGCATGAGGACCCAGAGGATCAGGTAGACGATCACCTGGGTGCCGGGCAGCAGCAGCGACAGCAGGAACAGCAGCCGAACCATCCCGGCGGACATGCCGAACCGCTGACCGAGGCCGGCGCAGACACCGGCGAGCATGCGCCCCTGGCGGGGCCGAACCAGTTTGCGACTCATCGTCGTACTCCCACTCTGCGGCGGTGCGCCGCGTCTGCAATCCACGGTACGAAGGGGTGGCCATCCCGCCCTCGGTCCCGAGGAGGATCGGCGACTCGTGGACCCGTAGGTGCATTACCCGGGCCAACCCTCCCCGACTCCTCCCACACCCGTCCCCCGGATCTTGCGGCGGTGAGCTGCCGGGAGGGTGGTGAGCTGGGCGGGTAGGCTCGCTGGTCGGGCACCCACATCCCGGGTGGCCGGCGGCCACCCGACCGGGCGGCCACGAGCGGGGCTGCCAGACCGGTGGCCACGACCGGGCGGCTCCCGCACCACGGGACGACGCCGAGGAAGCGCAGCCATGATCAGTGTTTTCGACCTCTTCAGCGTCGGCATCGGGCCGTCCAGCTCGCACACGGTCGGGCCGATGCGGGCCGCCCGTACGTTCGTGGCGGGGCTCAAGGCCGACGGGCTGCTCACCGAGACGGCGCGGGTGCAGGCCGAGCTGTTCGGTTCGCTGGGCGCCACCGGGCACGGGCACGGCAGCGACCGGGCGGTGCTGCTGGGGCTGGCCGGCGAGGCGCCGGAGACGGTCGACACCGACACCGTCGGTCCTCGCGTCGAGCGGATCCGCGCCGAGCGGCGGATCAGCCTGCTGGACGCGCACGAGATCGACTTCGATCCGGACCGGGACCTGACGCTGCACCGCCGCCGGTCGCTGCCGTACCACCCGAACGGGATGACCTTCGTGGCCTTCGACGCGGCCGGGGTGCAGGTGAGGGCGCGGAGCTACTACTCCGTCGGCGGTGGCTTCGTGGTGGACGAGGCGGCGGCGGGCGCGGACCGCATCAAGCCGGACAGCACGCGGGTGCGGTACCCGTTCCTGACCGGGGCGCAGCTGCTGGAGGTCACCACGCGCACCGGGCTGTCGATAAGCGAGGTGATGCTGGCCAACGAGCGCTCGTGGCGCAGCGAGGCGGAGATCCGGGCGGGCCTGCTGGAGATCTGGCGGGTGATGCGGGAGTGCGTGCAGCGCGGCTGCGAGCGGGACGGCGTACTCCCTGGGGGTTTGAAGGTCCGGCGGCGTGCGGCGGAGCTGCGGCGCGGCCTGGAGGCGGAGGCCGGGACGGCGGACCCGCTGCACGCGATGGACTGGGTGACGTTGTTCGCGCTCGCGGTGAACGAGGAGAACGCGGCAGGCGGGCGGGTGGTGACCGCGCCGACGAACGGCGCGGCGGGGATCATCCCGGCGGTGCTGCACTACTACAGCCGCTTCGTTCCGAACGCCGACGACGACGGCGTGGTGCGGTTCCTGTTGACGGCCGGTGCGATCGGCGTGCTGTTCAAGGAGAACGCGTCGATCTCCGGCGCGGAGGTCGGCTGCCAGGGTGAGGTCGGCTCGGCGTGCTCGATGGCGGCGGCGGGGCTGGCCGAGGCGCTCGGTGGCACCCCGGAGCAGGTGGAGAACGCCGCCGAGATCGGGATGGAGCACAACCTCGGCCTGACCTGTGACCCGGTGGGTGGCCTGGTGCAGATCCCCTGCATCGAGCGGAACGCGGTGGCTAGCATCAAGGCGATCACGGCGGCCCGGTTGGCCCTGCGCGGCGACGGTGTGCACAAGGTGTCGCTGGACAAGGTCATCAAGACCATGCGGGAGACGGGCGCCGACATGAAGGTCAAGTACAAGGAGACGGCGCGCGGCGGTCTGGCCGTCAACGTGATCGAGTGCTGAGTCCGGTCGATTCGGGGCAGTCGTTCACCGACTGCTAGCCTGTCGTCCGTTTCAGGAGGCGGGAGGTTGCGGTGACCTCTGGCGTCGCGGCCCTGTGGTCGCACCGCAACTCGCTGCGCATCCTGGTCCGACGGGATCTGGCGGTCAAGTACCAGCAGTCGGTGCTGGGCTACTTCTGGTCGCTGATCGAGCCCCTCGGCATGGGCGCCATCTACTGGTTCGTCTTCGGCGTGCTCTACTCCCGGGACACCGGGCGGCACCTCGGCGAGGCGGCCGGCTCGTACCCGCTGTTCCTGATCACCGGGATCTTCGCCTGGATGTGGGCCAGCTCGGCGTTGAGTGAGGCCACCAACGCGTTGACCGGCCAGTCCCGGTTGATCACCACGATGAACGTGCCACGGCAGGTCTTCCCGATCGGTCGGGTCACCGGGCGGTTCGCCGAGTACGCGGCCGGCCTGCCGATCCTGATCGCCATCGCGGTGATCTACGCGGCGCATGGTCGGATCCACCCCGGTTGGTCGCTGCTCGCCCTGCCGCTCGCGGTGACGGTGCAGGCGGTGCTGCTGGTCGGGCTGGCCCTGCTGCTGTCGGCGTGGAACGTGCTGATGCGCGACGTGGAGCGGGTCCTGCGGTTGATCATCCGGGTGCTGTTCTACGCCACGCCGATCATCTATCCGCTCAGCCTGGTCCGGGAGTCCAACCTGCCGGGCTGGCTGAAGGTGGTGTACGAGCTGAACCCGCTGGTCGGGATCTTCCAACTGCACCACGCGATCTGGTACCCGGACGAGTTCCCGGACGCCCGGCTGCTCGCCACCACCGTCGGCGGCAGCCTGCTGGTGCTGGCCGCCGGCTGGTGGTCGTTCCGCCGGTTGGAGCCCGCAGTGCTCAAGGAACTCTGACGTGGCCGCGCCGATCATCGAGGCGGACGGTCTGGGCATCCGGTTCGTCCGCAACCGTCGCCGCCAACTGCGGTTGCGGGAGTTGTTCATCCACCGGGGCGGGCGCGGCGCCCTGCCGGGCCAGTTCTGGCCGCTGCGCGACGTGTCGTTCGCCCTCGAGCCGGGCGAGACCGTCGGGGTGATCGGCCGCAACGGCACCGGCAAGAGCACCCTGTTGCGGCTGATCGCCGGGGTGCTCATCCCCGACGAGGGCGACATCCGGGTGCACGGGGCGGTGGCGCCGCTGCTGGAGTTGTCCGCCGGCTTCTCCAACGACCTGACCGGGCGGGAGAACCTGCACCTGGTCGGTGGGCTGCACGGACTGTCGGCGAGCTACCTGAAGCGGCACTTCGACGAGATCGTCGAGTTCGCCGGCGAGCAGGTGGAACGGGCCATCGACACGTCGGTGCGGCACTACTCGTCGGGAATGAAGGTGCGGCTCGGCTTCGCGATCATCTCGCACCTGCCGCACCCGATCCTGCTGATGGACGAGGTGACCGCGGTCGGGGACGCGGAGTTCCGCGAGAAGTGTTACGCGACGATTGATCGTCTGCTCGGAGAGGGGCGCACGCTGGTGCTGGTGTCACACAACGAAAAGGACCTGACCCGGTTCTGCCGTCGGGGGTTGTACCTCGACGCGGGCCGGTTGACGCTCGACGGCACCATCGCCGAGGCGCTCGACGCGTACCACGCCGCGGTTCCGCGGTGACGCTCGCGATCGTGCTCGCCGCCGGGACGTCCGCGACGGGCCTGACCACCGCGTCCGGTGAGCCGCTGGCCGACCGTCTCGCGACCCAGCTGCGCCGGGCCGGGGCGACCGAGGTGCGCTTCGCCGCCACCCTCGACGAGCTGGCCGCGCTTGCCGACACCGCCGACGGGCCACTGCTGGTCAGCGGCACCGACCTGGTGGCGCACACCGCCGTACTGCGGCATCTCGCCACCAGCCCGGTGGGGCCGACGGTGGCGCTGGTGCTGACCGACCCACCGGTGCCCGGACGGACGGCCGTGCGCGAGGAGCGCGGCCAGATCGTCGACGCCGGCCCGCTGGACGCCCTCGACGGCGACGCCACAGGCGTGTTCGGTGGCGCGTTGCGCGTCGGCGTCGACGACCTGCCGACCCTGGCCGCCGCCGCGCGGGCCGCCGCCGTCGGCGCGCGACCCGTCGCGGTTCCGCTCGGCCCGGCCGGCGACGTGTCGCCGCTGCCGGCCGCCGAGGGAGCCGGACACGCCGGCCCCGGGTCCGCCGTGGACCGGCTCGTCGCGGGTCTCGCGGCACTCGGCACCCTGATCTTCGCTCAGCGGGTACGTCTGCTCGTGGCGCACCGGGTCGAGGACAGCGCCGGGCTGGTCGCCGCCGAAGCGGCGGTGACGGCTGTCGACGAGGACCGCGCCGAGCTACGGCTGTCGGTGAAGGAGAAGGACGACTTCTTCTCCACGTACTTCGTCAGCACCTGGTCCCCGTACGTCGTGCGGCTGGCGGCACGGATGCGGCTCACCCCGACCGGCGTCACGGTGATCTCGGTGCTGTTCGCGCTGGCCGCCGCGGTGCTGTTCGGGGTCGGTGGACGGCCGGCGCTTGTCGGTGGCGCGGTGCTGCTCTACCTCGGCTTCGTGCTGGACTGCGTCGACGGCCAGTTGGCCCGCTACACCAGGCACTTCAGCGCCTGGGGCGGCTGGCTGGACACGATGGCCGACCGGGCGAAGGAGTACCTGGTCTACGCCGGTCTCGGCTTCGGGGTGAGTCACGCCGGGCTGGGCAACGGGTGGGCGTTGGCGATCGCCGCGATGACGTTGCAGACCGTCCGGCACATGACCGACACCTGGTACGGGGTGCTGCACGACGAGGCGGCACGCCGGCCCCGGGCGGCCGGAGGCGCCAGCGGCGGGATCGGTGACCGGCTGAACGCCGCGTCGACACGGGTGCAGGCGGACACGGGCTCGCTGTCGTACTGGCTGAAGCGGACCGTGGTGTTCCCGATCGGCGAGCGGTGGGCGCTTGTCGCGCTGACCGTGGCGCTGTTCAACCCGCTGGTCAGCCTCATCGCGGTGCTGGTCTGGGGCGCGTTGGCGTTCGCGTACACCGGTGCCCTGCGTACGCTGCGGGCTCGCTGGATGCGGGTGCCGGTGCTGGACACGGTCGACGCGACCCTGCACCGCGACGACGGCCCGTTGGCCCGCCGGATGCCGGTGGTCCGCCCGATGGGGCCGCTCACGCTGGCGGTGCTCGCCGCGCTCGGCCCGGCGGTGCTGCTGGTCGCGGCCCTGGTCGGTGACGCGCCGGACGGGCTGCGCTGGGCGGTGCCGGTGGCGTTGCTGGTGCTGCTGGCCGGTGGCCTCGGTGCCGGCGCCGCGCACAACGGTCCGCTGGACTGGCTGGTCCCGGCGGCGCTGCGGGCCGCCGAGTACCTGTTCGCGATAGCGGTCGGGGTGGTCGGCGGCGCGCCGGGGTGGCTGATCTTCGGCTACGTCTTCGTGCTCACCGTGCACCACTACGACCTGACCGCCCGGCTGGAGAAGCGGCAGACGGCGCCACCACTGCACGCCGCGACGCTGGGCTGGGACGGACGGTCGGCGCTCCTGGCCCTCGCGGCGATTGCCGGCGTCCTGAGTATCGGCATGGCTACACTCGGTGCGTACCTTCTCGTGGTTTTCGTGGCGAGCGCCGTCCTGGCCTGGTTCGTCCGGCCGGCCCGTAGCGCGCGGGCGTCGGCCGCGCCGGTGGGCGCGGGAGGTGTCGCACCGCGCTGACGGAGGGACGGCCGGATGACCCTGCTCAGTTTCGTGGTGCCGGCCTTCCGGGTGCAGGGCTACCTGCGCGAATGCCTGGACTCGATCCTCGGCCAGTCGGAGACCGACCTCGAGGTGATCGCCGTCGACGACTGCTCGCCGGACGCCAGCGGCGACATCATCGACGAGTACGCGGCCCGCGACCAGCGGGTCCGGTCGGTCCGACTGTCGGAGAACGTCGGCCTCGGTCCAGCCCGCAACATCGGGCTGGACCAGGCCGTCGGCGAGTACGTGTGGTTTCTCGACGGGGACGACTGGCTGGTGCCGGACTGCCTGCCGAAGGTGGCCGAGCGACTGCGCGCGACCCGGCCGGACGTGCTGCTGGTGGACCACGTCCGGACGCACTGGAACGACACCGCCACCCGCAGCGCGATGGCCGAGGTGTTCCCGGAGTCGCCCGGGACGGCCACCTTCCGACTGCGGGAGCGGCCGGAGGCGATGCGGCTGCTGCACACCGCGTGGAACCGGCTGGTTCGCCGGGAGTTCCTGGTCGAGCTGGGGTTGCGCTTCTCGGACGGCTGGTACGAGGACGTGTCGTTCAGCTACCCGGTGCTGATGGCGGCGCAGCGGATCGGCATACTGGATCGGGTCTGCGTCAACTACCGGCAGCGCCGCGCCGGCGCGATCACGAAGACCCGCGGGGACCGGCACTTCGAGGTGTTCCCGCAGTGGCACCGGGTCTTCCACCTGATGGATGCCTGGTCACCGGCGGTGGACGCGCTGCGGCCGGCGGTCTTCGAACGGATGATCTGGCACTACCTGACGGTGCTCGGCAACGGTCAGCGGATCGCCCCGGAACTGCGGGAGGCGTTCTTCGCGCAGATCACCGCCGACTACGCGCGGTGGCTGCCGGACGGCGGATATCCCGTGCCGGAGGGTGTCGAGGGGGTCAAGCACCGACTGGTGGCGGCCGGCCGGTGGCGGACGTTCAGCGCGTTGCGGGCCGCCAGCCGGGCTCGTGACACGGCCCGCAGGCAGGCACGTACCGCCCGACGTCGGGTCGGGCCGGTGGCCCGGCGCGGCGCGCGGCTGACCCGCGACGGGCTGCTGCGCGAGTACTACCGGGCGGAGCTGCGCCGGCCGGTGGACCCGACGCTCGCGGTGTACGCCGCCTACTGGTACCGGGGATACTCGTGCAACCCGGCCGCGATCTACGAGGCGGCCCGCCGGCTGGCCCCGGAGGTGCGGGGCGTGTGGATCGTGCGCCGCGACCGGGTGGACGCCGTCCCGGCCGGGGTGGAGTACGTGGTCGCCGGCAGCCCGGCGTACTACCGGGTCCTCGCGCGGGCCCGGTGGTTGGTCAACAACGTGAACTACCCCGACTTCGTGCGCAAGCGGCCGGAGCAGGTGCACGTGCAGACCCACCACGGCACGCCGGTGAAGGTGATGGGTCTGGACCAGCAGCGCTACCCGATCGGCGCGGGCCGGATGGACTTCGGTGGCCTGCTGCGCCGGGTGGACCGCTGGGACTACAGCGTCAGCGCCAACAGCTTCTCCACCCAGATGTGGGACCGGGCCTATCCGGCGACCTACACGACGCTTGAGGTGGGCTATCCGCGCAACGACCGGCTGGTGACGGCCAGCCCGGACGAGGTACGCCGGCTGCGCGCGGAGTTCGGCCTCGGGCCCGACGAGCTGGTGGTGCTGTACGCCCCGACGCACCGGGAGCACCTGCCCGGCTACCGGCCGCCCTTCGATCCGGACCGGTTCGTGGCCGCGCTCGGCGACTCGGGGCGGCTGCTGATGCGCAGCCACTACTTCCACGACCGGGAGCGGCGGCCCGGCCGACCTCTGGAAGTCCAGCGGGTACGCGACGTCAGCGGCTATCAGCGCGTGGAGGATCTGTACCTGGTGGCCGACGTGCTGGTCACCGACTACTCGTCGGCGATGTTCGACTACGCCGTGCTGGACCGGCCGATCGTGCTCTACACGCCGGACTGGGAGGCGTACCGCCTGGCCCGGGGTGTCTACTTCGACGTCACCGCGGAGCCACCGGGGGCCGTGGCCACCACGTTCGCCGACCTGCTCGACCTGTTTCGCACGGACGCGGTGCGTTCGGACGCCGCGCAGAAGGCCCGCCAGCACTTCCGGGGCCGGTTCTGCGGCCTGGACGACGGGCGGGCGGCCGAGCGGGTGGTGCGCCGGGTGTTCCTGGGCGAGCAGACAGAACCGTCGGCGGGCTGCTGATCGCCTCGGCACTCGTGCCGCGTAATTGGGGTGTCATGGGCCGAACATGAGACGTTTACCCGATGTGCGAAACCAATGATCCTAGTCACAGTCTTCTGGGGGTTCGGCCGACGACCTGGGGGAGGTGACGGTGAGCACCGTCGCGCTCAAAGATGTGAGCAAGATTTTCAAGGACGGCACGTTGGCCGTCGACAGCATAAATCTGGATGTGAACGACGGCGAGTTCATGGTTTTGCTGGGGCCATCCGGCTGCGGCAAATCCACAGTGCTGCGAATGATCGCCGGATTGGAGGATCCGACACAGGGCGCCGTACTGCTGGACGGAGAGCTGGCGAACGACCTGCCGCCACGCGACCGCAAGATCGCCATGGTCTTCCAGGACTTCGCGCTCTATCCGCACATGACCGTCGGCGACAACATCGCCTTTCCGCTGCGGCTGGCCGGCGTGGAACCGGAGCCGCGCGGTGAGCGGGTCACCGACGTCGCCAGTGCCCTGGGCATCAGCGACGTCCTCGCCCGCAAGCCGGGGCAGCTCTCCGGCGGCCAGCGTCAGCGGGTCGCGATGGGCCGCGCAATCGTCCGACGACCCGGACTGTTCCTGATGGACGAGCCCCTGTCGAACCTGGACAGTGGGCTCCGCGCCGAGCTGCGCGCCGAGATCTCCGGGCTGACCCGGGAGCTGGGCGTCACCACCGTCTACGTCACCCACGACCAGGCCGAGGCGCTGACCATGGCCGACCGGGTGGCCATCATGCGCCGCGGCGTGCTCCAGGACGTGGGCACACCCACCCAGGTGTACGGCCGCCCGGCGACGCTCTACGTCGCAGCCTTCCTGGGCAGCCCCCGGATGAACCTGCTGGAGGCGTCGGTCTACGTCCACCTCGACCGGTACGTCACGCTCAACCTCGGCGACCAGTCGCTCTACCTGCCGTGGAACGACATCCGTAGCCGGGCGGTGGCGCACTACCACGGTGAGCGGATCGTGGTCGGGATGCGGGCCGAGGCGCTCACCCCGGTCGCCCCGGACAGCCCGGGTGACGTGCTGCGTGGCCGGATCCGCTACCTGGAGCACCACGGGCACGAGTCGCTGGCGTTCCTCGACATCGGGGCGACCGCGATCATGGTGGACGAGATGGGCGCGCCACTGGATCCGCCGCCGGTGGGCCAGCGAGGACTGCGCCGCTTCGGTGCGGTGATGCAGCGACTCACTGGCAAGCCGGTGGAGCCCGAGGACGTACCGAACGCCTCCGGGCAGACAAGCGTCCTCCCCGACCCGGGTCGGCACCACCGTCGCCCGGCGGAGTTGGCGGTGCGGCTGGCGCCGTACCCGGCGGTCACCGCAGGTCACCCGCTCGCCGTGTCGGTGCGGATGGACGCGCTGCACTTCTTCGACGAGCGCGGCGCCCGGATCGACGTGGGTTGGCGGTGACGCCACGCCGCGGCGGGGTGGCGGGATGTCCGTCCGGTGCCCTACCGTCTGCCCACCTGGTCCCGTTTGTGACATACCGAGAGGGGTGCACCCGTGTCGGGTGACCGTCCCAGTCCGCTCGTCATCGAGCGCATCCTGCGCGACCGGCAGGGCATCTGGCAGCAGATCGTGGCCGATGGCGACCTCAACGCCCTGACGGGGCGGATGCTGGCCAGCTCCGCCGTCGCGCTCGCCTGCTACGGGGCGGTGCTCGGGGCGTTCCACAGCCCGTTGATGGCGCTCACGTCGGCGCTGAAACTGCCGCTGCTGTTCCTGGTCACGCTTGCCATCTGCCTGCCCACGCTGTACCTGTTCAACCTGGTGTTCGGCGCCCGGCTGTCGGTGCGCCAGTCGTTGGCGCTGGTGATGGTCGCGATCACCGTCACCTCGATGCTCGCGGTGGCGTTCGCGCCGATCAGCCTCTTCTTCCTGATCACCGCGCCCGACTACGGCTTCTTCAAGCTGCTCAACGTCGCGATCCTGACGCTGTCGGCGCTGGTCGGGCTGCGGTTCCTGACCGGCGGGATGCAGGTGCTCAACGACCACGGCCTGCTCGCCCCGGCGACGGGCGACGCCCCCGCAGCCGTGCCCGCCAGTGCCGTACCCGCCACGGTGCCCGCCGGTGCCGTGCCTGCCACGGTGTCCGCCGGGTCGGCGGGGGCCGCCGGTGCGGTTGCCGAGCCGGTCGCCGTGCCGGCCGGAGCGGCTGCCGCCTCGGCCGCGAACGGGGCCGCGCCCGACGCGACGACCGCCGTGACCGCCGCACCGGCCCCGGGGCAGGTTCCGACGCAGTGGAGCGGCCAGCCCTCCGGCGCCTCGTTCGCGCCCGGCTACCCGGCGGCGCAGCGCCCGTGGGGCAGCCCGCCGGTGCGGCGCGGTGAGCCGACGCAGCGGCCGGCCAGCATGACGCTGCTCTACATCTGGATCCTGCTCTTCGGCTTCGTCGGCACCCAGTTGGCGTGGACGCTGCGGCCGTTCTTCGGTGACCCGGACAAGGATTTCTCCCTCTTCCGCAGCATCGACGGCAACTTCTACGCGGAGATCCTGCGGACGATCGCCAACCTCTGACCCGTCTCGTAACTGGGAAAACCCTGGTTGCCGCCCTCATTACCGAGAAGTAACGTCGGGCCATGACAGTCGACTCCCGCCAGGTGGCGGCCGGCATCCTGGAAGCGGTGCCGTTCGCCCGTACGCTCGGCATCGAATTCGTCGAGGTGGCCCCGGAGGCGGACGGCGGGGTGCGGGCCGTCGTCCGGCTCCCCGATACGCCGGCCACCCACAACCACGTCGGCGGCCCGCACGCCGGGGCGATGTTCACGCTCGGCGAGACGGCCTCCGGCACGGTCGTGCTGGCCGCCTTCGGGCAGCTGCTCGACCGGGCCGTGCCGCTCGCCGTCCGGGCCGAGATCGCCTACCGCAAACTGGCCCGAGGGCCGGTGCTGGCCACCGCGCGGCTCGGTCGGCCGGCTCCCGAGGTGATCGCCGAGCTGGAATCCGGTCGGCGGCCCGAGTTCGGTGTCGAGGTGGAGATCACCACCGAGGACGGCACGCCCACCTCGGCGATGACGGTGGTCTGGACACTACGACCGAACTGAGCCGCGCCACGGGCGTCCAAAACGGGTTTACGGGCCCGGCCGGGTGGTTAGATTCGTACCGTGCTGGGCCTACCTGCTCATGTGACCGCCTGTCTCTTCGATCTGGACGGTGTGCTGACGCAGACCGCCCGGGTGCACAACGCCGCCTGGACGAAGACGTTCGACGAGTTCCTGCGGCAGCGCGCCACGGCGACCGGAGAACCCTTCCAGCCGTTCGACCCCGGCCCCGACTACAACCGCTACGTCGACGGCCGGCCCCGCGCCGACGGCGTCCGGTCGTTCCTCGCCTCCCGGGGGATCGTGCTCCCCGAGGGCAGCCCGGACGACCCACCCGACGCCGACACCGTCAACGGCGTCGGCAACCGCAAGAACGTCCTCCTGCTGGAACAGCTGCGCACCTCCGGTGTCGAGGTCTACCCGGGCTCGGTGCGCTACCTGGAGGCGGCGACCGCCGCCGGGCTGCGCCGGGCGGTGGTCACCGCGAGCGCCAACGGGCGCGAGGTGGTCGCCGCCGCCGGGCTGGAAGCTCTGCTGGAGGCGCGGGTCGACGGGCTCGTCGCCCGGGAACAGAAGCTGCGCGGCAAGCCGCAACCCGACACCTTCCTGGCCGGGGCCAGGATCCTCGGCGTGGACCCCACCCAGGCCGCCGTCTTCGAAGACGCGCTCTCCGGGGTGGCGGCCGGCCGCGCCGGCGGCTTCGGGTACGTCATCGGTGTCGACCGGGTCGGGCAGGCCGACGAACTGCTCGCGCACGGCGCCGACATCGTCGTCAAGGACCTCGCCGACCTGCTCGACGCGGGCGACGCCGCCGCAGGGGTGCCGCGCACGTCCGGCCAGGCGTCGACAGGTGAGCGGGGCAGCGCGTGATCCGGGAACGGGCCTATCCCGTCGAGCCGTGGCACATCCGGGAGACCCGCCTGGACATGGACGTGCTGGCCCAGTCGGAGTCGGTCTTCGCGCTCTCCAACGGGCACGTCGGGCTGCGCGGAAACCTCGACGAGGGCGAACCGCACGGCCTACCCGGCACGTACCTCAACTCGTTCTACGAGCTCCGTCCGCTGCCGTACGCGGAGGCCGGCTACGGTTTCCCCGAGTCCGGGCAGACAATCGTCAACGTCACCAACGGCAAGCTGATCCGGCTGCTCGTCGACGACGAGCCGCTCGACGTCCGCTACGGCGAACTGCTGTCCCACGAGCGGACCCTCGACATGCGCGCCGGCACCCTGCACCGTGAGCTGCACTGGCGCTCGCCGGCCGGCCGCGAGGTCAAGGTCCGCAGCACCCGGCTCGTGTCGTTCACCCAACGGTCGGTGGCCGCGATCAGCTACGAGGTGGAGGCGGTCGACCGCCCGCTGCGGCTGATCGTCCAGTCCGAGCTGGTGGCCAACGAGTCACTGCCGGCGCAGAGCAAGGACCCCCGGGTCGCGGCCGTGCTGGAGTCGCCGTTGCAGGCCGAGGAGGAGCTGACCACCCCGGACGGCGGGCAGCTCATCCACCGCACCAAGGTCTCCGGGCTGCGGGTGGCCGCCGCCATGGAGCACGAGGTGCACGGCCCGGACCACACCACAATCGAGTCCGAGGGGTACGAGGACTGGGTCCGCACCACCATCGGCTGCGTGCTCAAGCCCGGCGAGAAGCTGCGGGTGGTCAAGTACCTGACGTACGGCTGGTCCAGTCGTCGTTCGCTGCCCGCGCTCCGCGACCAGGTCGGCGCGGCGCTGGCCGGGGCTCGCCTCGACGGCTGGGACGGGCTGCACCGGGAGCAGCGCAACTACCTCGACGAGTTCTGGGACGCCGCCGACGTGCTGGTCGAGGGCGATCCGGAGATCCAGCAGGCCGTGCGGTTCGGTCTGTTCCACGTGCTCCAGGCCGGTGCCCGGGCCGAGCAGCGGCCGATCTCGGCGAAGGGGTTGACCGGCCCCGGCTACGACGGGCACGCCTTCTGGGACACCGAGATGTTCGTCCTGCCCGTGCTCACGTACACCCAGCCCAGCGCGGTGCGCAGCGCCCTGCAGTGGCGGCACAGCACCCTGGAGCTGGCCCGGGAACGGGCCGAGACCCTCAACCTCAAGGGCGCCGCCTTCCCGTGGCGGACCATCGAGGGGCCGGAGTCCTCCGGATACTGGCCGGCCGGCACGGCGGCGTTCCACATCGCCGCGGACATCGCCGACGCGGTACGCCGGTACGTCCTGGTCACCGGGGACACCGCCATGGAGCGGGAGATCGGGCTGGACCTGCTGGTGGAGACCGCCCGGCTGTGGCGCTCGATCGGGCACCACGACAGGCACGGCCGCTTCCACATCGACGGCGTCACCGGCCCCGACGAGTACACCGCGGTGAAGAACGACAACATCTACACCAACCTGATGGCACAGCGGAACCTGCTCACCGCCGCCGAGGTGGTGATGCGCTACCGGGACGAGGCGTTCCACCTCGGGGTCACCGACGAGGAGGCGGCGAGCTGGCGCGACGCGGCCACCTCCATGCACGTGCCGTACGACGACGAGCTGGACGTGCACCAGCAGGTGGAGGGGTTCACCCGGCTCCAGGAGTGGGACTTCCCGCACACGCCCACCGAGAAGTATCCGCTGCTGCTGCACTACCCGTACTTCGAGCTGTACCGCAAGCAGGTCGTCAAGCAGGCCGACCTGGTCCTGGCGATGCACTGGCGGGGGGACGCGTTCACCCCCGAGCAGAAGGTGCGCAACTTCCTCTACTACGAACGGCGGACGGTACGCGACTCGTCACTGTCGGCCTGCACCCAGTCCGTGCTCGCCGCCGAGGTGGGCCATCCCGACCTGGCGCACATCTACCTGCGCGAGGCCGCGCTGATGGACCTGCACGACCTCAACGAGAACACCCGTGACGGCGTGCACATGGCCTCGCTGGCCGGCGCGTGGCTCGCCCTGGTCAGCGGCTTCGGTGGCCTACGCGACCACGACGGCGAGCTGTCCTTCGCGCCCCGACTCTCCAGCCGGCTCAGTCGCCTGGAGTTCTCCCTACAGTGGCGCGGGCTGGCGCTGCGGGTGGACGTCCGACCGCACCAGACGACGTACTCGCTGCGCCACGGTGGCCCGGACGACGTGGTGGAGCTGCGTCACCACGACCAGATCTTGCGGGTCACCTGCAACGAGCCGGTGACCGTGCCGGTCCCGCCGGCCGAGCCCTCGGGGCCGGCGCCGGAGCAGCCGCCGGGCCGGTCGCCGCTACTCCGGTTGCCCGAGCACGAGCAGTGACGGCCGGGGCGGGAGTGCTCCCGCCCCGGCCGTCACAGGCGTACGTCAGATCGGCTCGCCTGTCGACGGGCGTCCGATCGCGTCCCGGGGCGCTGCCGCCTTGGGGTCGTCGGGCAGCCGGGCCGAAGCGGCCTGGTCCCCGAAGTCCTGGTTGCGCTCGGCGTCCTGTTCACGCTTGGCGCGCTCGGTCATCTGCTGCTGCCGGGAAATCTGCTGCTTGGCCATCGTGATCCTCGCGATCCGTCGGGGCGCGGCTGCGCCTACACGGTCTGCGGTCTCCTCGTCGCGTACCCGGCGGCCCACCCGGCAAACGCCGTGCCTGGACCTGCGCGATCGGGGCCGTCCGGCGCGGCGGGTGGCCGGGCGCGTGTGGCGCGGCGAGCGCCGGGCGCGTGTGGCGCGGCGGGCGGGGTAAGCGGGCGCAAGGCGAGCACGTGGAGGTGCGGCATGGATGAGCAACGCAGCACGGTGAGCATTCCGGTCCGGGACGCCCAGCTTCCCGCCGATCTGCTGCTGCCCGCCCGGCCGGTCGGCGTGGTGCTGTTCGCGCACGGCAGTGGTAGCTCGCGGCACAGCCCGCGCAACGTCGCGGTGGCCCGGACATTGAACGAGCGCGGCCTCGCGACAGTGCTTGTGGATCTGCTCACCCCGGCCGAGGACGAGGTGGACGCGCGTACCGCCGAACTGCGGTTCGACATCGGGTTGTTGGCGAGTCGGCTGGCCGGGATCGTCGACTGGTTGGCGGCCGAGCGCCCCGCCGGTGACGTGCCGATCGGTCTCTTCGGTGCCAGCACGGGTGCCGCCGCCGCGCTTGTCGCGGCCGCGTCCCGCGCCGACCGGGTGGGTGCGGTGGTGTCCCGGGGCGGCCGACCCGACCTGGCCGGCGCGGCGTTGGATCAGGTGCGTACCCCGACGTTGCTGCTGGTCGGCGGCCTGGACGAGGAAGTGATCACGATCAACGAGCGGGCGCGCACCGAGTTGGGGGAGATCGGCGAGCTGTGGGTGGTGCCGGGAGCCACCCATCTCTTCGAGGAGCCCGGCGCGCTCGACCAGGTGGCCGACCATGCCGGTACCTGGTTCACGACCCATCTCGCCCGGACGACGGCTGCGCCGCGCCGCTCGTGAGCGACGCGGCGTGCCGCCTCAGGAGTGTGCCGCCGCCTCCGTGCTGGAGCGGCGACGCTGCACGGTGTCGATGATCCGCCAGAGGACTGCGGTGATCGGGACGCTGACGAAGGCACCGGCGATGCCCGCGATCAGGGTGCCGGCGGTGACCGCCACCAGGATCACTGCCGGGTGCAGCCGCACCTGACGCTTCATGACCAGCGGCTCCAGCAGGTTGCCCTCGATCTGCTGCACGGCGACCACCGCGGCGAGGGTGAGCAGAGCTGTCGTCGGCCCGTTGGCCGCCAGCGCCACCAGCACCGCGACCGCGCCGGCCACCGTGGCCCCGATGATCGGTATGAAGCCGCCGAGGAAGGTGATGAGCGCCAGTGGCAGGGCCAGCGGCACCCCCAACAGCACCAACGCCAGGCCGATGCCGATCGCGTCGATCGCCGCGATCAGCATGGTCCCCCGGCTGTACGCGCCCAACGTCTGCCAGCCGGCCCGGCCCGCCTCGGCCACCACGGGCCGGTTCGGGCCGGTCATCCGGGACAGCGTCCAGTGCCACATCGACCGGCCGTCCTTGAGCAGGAAGAAGAGCAGCACCAGGGCGAGCAGCGCGGAGCCGACGACCTCGCTGGCCGTTCGGGCGCCCGCCACCGGGTCCGGAGAGCTGCCACTGAGCCCTTCCCGGGCCTGGTCGATCAGCTTGTCGAGCTGGGCGTCGCTGACCGGCAGGGTGGACGTGACGAATTCTCGGCTGCGGTCCAACCCCTGGGTCAGTTCCTGGCTGAGCTGGTCGAACTGGCTGGCCGTCAGGTTCCACACAAGCGCGCCGACCCCCACCAGGATGCCGAGCAGCAGCAGGACGGTGAGCAGCGCCGCCAGTGCCGCAGGCAGGCGCAGGCGGCGTAGCCGGAGCAGCACCGGATCGAGCAGCGCGGTGAGAAAGATGGTGGCGGCCAGGGCGATGGCCAGCGGGGCCAGCAGGACGGCGATCCGACCCAGCAGGTAGAGCCCGGCGATGATCACCACCAGGCAGGCGCTCCACAGCACCGCGGTCCGGACCAGCCAGGGCAGGGCAGCCCACGCCTGGCGGGGCCCGGCCTCACCGGTCGCCGTGGTACCGGTCGGGGGAGTGGTGCCCGTTGTGCCGGTCGCCGTGCCGGTTGTCGGCGTGGCGCTGCTTGTCGGCCCGGCGTCCGCCCCGGGTTCGTCTGCCGTCATGTCGGCCCTCCTCGATCTCGGCGAGGTCGGTACCCGGCCGGCGCTGCGCCGACACCCGAATCGCGCCAGCGCTGGGCGGGCCGTCGGACGAACGGATGTCTTCCCCTTCGGCCGCCCGCGCGGATCGTACGCCGACGCGGGTCGGTCGGCCGGGCCTTCGCCATCCACGCCCGGACCGTCGGCGTTTGCGCTGACCGGCCCAGGGAACGCGAAGGGGAACTACCTGAGGAGGCACGCCGTGGGTGACTTCATGGACAAGGCCAAGGACGTCGCGGACAAGCACGACAAGCAGGTCGACCAGGGTATGGAGAAGGCCGGCGAGATGGCCGACAAGCGCACGGGCGGCAAGTACGACGACCAGATCGACAAGGGCGTGGATCAGGCGCAGGCGCGTACCGGTGAGGGCGATCAGGTCCGCTGACCGACCGGAGATGCCCCGGGCCGCCGAGGATTCGGCGGCCCGGGATCGTCTCTGTCGGACGGTACGTCGGTCAGTGCTGCTGCTTCTCGCGTAGCTCGTCCACCGAGGTCGGCCGGTCACTCAGTGCGTCACGCAGCCGGTCGATCATCCCGGTGCCGGGGGCGAGCAGCTTGTTCGCCGGCGGGTGGTCCGGCGCGCTCGGGTGCGGCCGGGTCGGTGCGACCCTCTTGAACGCCGTGACCTTGCCGGCCAGCTCGACCAGCTCCTCCCGGGCTGTGGCGGCCCGCAGCCGGGGGAAGAGGTCGCTCTCCTCGTCCTGCACGTGGTGGCGGATGGTGCTGGTCAGGTGGGCGAGCAGCTCGTCGAAGCGGGGGTCGGACGGGTCGACGGACTCCAGGTCCTTCATGGTCCGTTCGGCGTCGGAGTGTTCCTCGATCTCGTGATCGGCGAGCTGGTCGCCGTCGGGCAGTGCCTTGCGAGCCGTCGGATAGACGTACGCCTCCTCGGCCACCGCATGCCGAACCAGCTCGGCGATCACGACGTCGGCGAGCTGGCGGCGGTACTCGGGAGTGCCCTGTCGGGTCTCCAGCTCGACGAAGAGGGTCTCGACCTCGCGGTGATCGGCGACGAGGATGTCGACGATGTCCTGGTCGCCGGTGGTCTGTGGGTTGGTCATCTGGGCCCCTTGCCGGTTGCGGTCGGTAGGTGTGTGGCCCCTGGTACCCCGCAGCGTTCGGGCAAACCCACGGTCGCCGATGGATTTGACGGGAGAACCGTCGTCCTCGGACGGGGTGACGGATGGGGGCTGCCGGTGTTCGTGGTGCGCACGGGACGGAGGAGCACGATTGGCCCGTCGGGCCCGGGGTAACCGCAGCCATGCCCGACGACCGACCACCAGCCGACCGGAACCGGTCGACGCTCGGCGAGGCCGCCGAGCGCAGCGGCCGGACGGTGGATCGGGTGTGGCACCGCAGCGGGCAGGCCAGCCGTATCCGGGTCCGGCAGCTGGAGGTCACCCTGGTGATCGCGGTCCAGGCCGGGCTGGCAGCGGCGCTCGCCGGCCTGATCGCGCAGCACTTCCTCGGCCCCGGGGCGCACGTCTTCGCTCCCGCCGCCGCCGTCGGTACGATCGCCACCGCCATCGGCCAGCGGGCCCGACGCACCTTCGAGCTGCTGTTCGGCGTCGGCCTGGGCATCGTCATCGGCGACACGCTGCGCTTCCTCATCGGCTCCGGGCCGTGGCAGACCGGCGTGGTCGTCGCCCTGGCCATCGCCAGCGCCCTCCTGGTGGCCGGGAAGGGCGGCCCGCTTGTCGGCCAGGCCGGTGGTACCGCCGTACTGATCGCCACGCTGGCGCCGATGGAGCGCGGCCTGGAACTGCCGAGGATCGTCGACGCGGTCGTCGGCGGCGCGGTCGGTCTCCTGGTCGTGGCGCTGCTGGTGCCGGTCAACCCGATGCGCGTGCTGGACCGCGCCGCTGCGCCGATCTTCGCGGTCCTGCGCGAGCAGCTCGCCGAGCTGGCACAGGCGGTACGCGAACGCGACGTCGACCGGACGAAGGGTGTCCTGGAGCGGCTTCGCGGCACCGAGGGCGACGTGGGACGACTGAACGACTCGCTGAGTGGGGCGGAGGAGGTGGTCACCATCGCGCCGGCGCGCTGGCACCGCCGCCAACAGTTCCACGAGTACGCCCGCAGCACCTCACACCTGGAGCGGCTGCTGCTCGACACCCGCGCACTGGCCCGCTGGTCGACGACCGCCCTGCAGTACGACGAGCCGATCCCGTCGGAGCTGCCGGACGCGATCGCCCGGCTGGGACAGGCGGTGGAGGAGATGCGGAGGGAGTGCCGGGTCGGCGAAACCCCTCGGTGCACCCGGAAGCTGGTCGAGGAGTGCGCCGAGCTGGCCGGGCGATCCGCCGCTCTCGGGGTCAAATCGTTCGGCGACGCGCTCGTCACCGGCCTGCGTACCGCGGCCAGCGACCTGCTCCGGGCGGCCGGCTGTGAACCGGACGACGCCAACCGGATCGTGCGCAGAGCGGCCGGCGCCGGCGAGGCGGCCATCAACCCGCCGGCTCGAGGCCATCTGCATCGCGCCCGGCCGACTCGGGCCGCCCGGGCACGCCGGCGAGCGCACCTCGCCGCCCGTCGGCGCGACGGCGACCGGGCCGGCCTCTCCGCGCGGGAGAGGCCGGCCCGGTGAAACCGTCGGATCAGGAGGAGTAGCCGCGCTCGGCGATCCAGTTGGCGACCTTCGGCAGGCTCATCCAGTACTCGCCAAGCGCCGGGTCGGCCGGGTCGGCGACGCGGATGGTGTCCCCACCGTCGCGGTAGCCGACGAGCGTCAGGTAGTGGCCGCCCTCGTACGAGTGCGGGTTGCCATCGGTGTCCACGGTCGTGCCCTTGATGTTGGCCACCACCGGACGGCCGGCGTCGATCGCGGCCAGCACGTCCCGGCGCAGCTGCTCGACCTGGTCGGGGCGGGCCACCGAGTCGCGGATCTCGGTGGTCCGGTAGCGACCGCCGGTCAGTTCGTTGAGCACGCGGGTGGTGTCCAGGGCCGATGGCGTGCCCGCCTCGGTGGTGCCGAGCCGCTTGGCCACCTCGTCCTGGGACAGCGCCTTGCCCTGCGCGGAGAGCGCGATCCGGGTCGCGGCCGGGCCGCAGTAGAAGAAGTTCGGCTGGGCCTGGTAGTCGACGTCGAGGATCCGTTCGGCGCTGCGGTTGGTCTGGCTCGACGAGGACGGGGCGCCCTGCGCGGGGGCCGCCTGCGCGGCGACGGCGGGGCCGAGGGCGCAACCGCCGGCGACCAGCAGGCCGACGACGGACAGGCCACTCTTCTGCACGATCGGGTTCATGGTCGAGTCTCCGTTCGGGGGTGCCGCCTCCGTGGCGGTCTCGGCCGTGCGTACCGGGGACGTAACGGCCCTGCTCCGGCCGGCATTCCGCCGCCGGCTGCCGGGCAGGGCGTCGTGACCAGGTGTAACGGCTGCCGGCGGTGCGGGATTCCGAGGTGTGGGCTCCGATGCCGAAGCGGTCAGACGGTCACGTAACGGACGTCAGGTCAGAGGCTCCCGAGCAGCCCGGTCACGGTGATCTCGATGACCACGCGCTCCGGATTCGGGCGCGGTGTCCGGTACCGCTCGGCGTAGCGGCGCTCCGCCTCCGCGACGGAGGCTCGATCCGACCGGAGCACCGCCCGGCCCTCGATCGTCAGCCAACGGCGGCCATCCACGTGGCAGACGGCCACCGGAGTGCCCGTGTCGCCGGCGGCGGCCACCTGCCGCGCCTTGCGGGACGTGCCGGAGGTGATCACCCGGGCCAACCCGGCAGCCGCGTCGAGGGTGACCCCGACCGGCACCACGTGCGGGGTGCCGTCGGCACGCAGGGTGGTAAGCGTCGCCAGGTGCCGTTCCGCGCAGAAGGCGGCGACCCGGTCGTCGCTGATGTCCAGCCGATGATCGCCCGCCACGTCCCGTCCCCCGCCCTGTGCGCCAACCCCGATCATCGTACGGAGCGGGCGCGCTTCGGTTCCGGCGGCGCGTCCGGCTGCCCGGGCAGGCGACGGCCGGCCGCCCGGCGCTTGTGCACGAGCCGGGTGAGGTAGATCAGCGCGCCGGCCAGAACGCCCATGTCGTCCAGGTAGATCGGATCCGGGAGGATGTCCACCGAAAGATCGTGTAGATCAGCGCTCCGTAGAAGGCCACCTTGCCGCCCGCGCCGAGCCCGGTCAGCAGCCGCCTCGTACGCACCAGGCGTACCGCCAGCACCACCGCGCCGACGAGTGTGGCGATCGCCAGGATGCCGGCGATCACCACGAGGACCCACGCCTGTCGGGACATGCCGTCACGCTAACCCACAGGCGCGGGTCCGGCCCGGCGCGCTGCTGCCGAACCGTCCGGCCGCGCGCGGCGTGCTGCGGTGCCCGCGGTCGGGACGCGTCCAGCCGCAGGGGTCAGAACGCCGGCACCGCGGCCCGACCGCGAGCGACCACCGTGTTCTCCCGGGTCTGCTCGGCCGAGGGCCGGAGGACCTCGCTGAGCGGCAGCACCGACGCCGACTCCGCCACCCGCCGTCCGGTCGCCGCGTGGGCCTCCTCGCGGAGGCTCCGGGCCGCCGCCACGGCCAGCTCGGCGGCCCGCCAGGCGGCCTGCTCCCGCTCCTGGGCGGCGGTGTGCCGGGCCGCCAGGTTGTCGCGGATCGCCCGCTGCAGCACGAGTTCCTGCTCGACGGGGTGCAGCCGCGGGTCCCAGCCGTCGCGGTGCGCGAAGACGTCGCTGAGCTGCTCCACCGACAGTTCCCGCCGCCAGTACGCGTCCAGCGCGGCCCGGTGCAGGTAGCGCTCGCGGTCGGCGTACTCGGCGGGGGTCCGGACAGTGTGCGGCAGGGGCATCGCGGCCGCCGCGCCGAGTCGCCGTACGCCGGTCTCGGCCGCCTCCAGTGCCTGCCAGGCGGCTTCGACGGTCTCCTGCGCGGCCACCCACTCGGCCCGTCGGCGCTGGGCGGTGGTGGTGGCGCGCTCAGCGGCCACCGCGATCTCCTGCGCGTAGCGGCTCTGCTCCCGCTCCTCCTGGGCCTGTTCGAGCTGGCTGGGCATGGCCGCGTCGCGGATCCGGGCGGCCGGGTCGAGGCGGAACCGGCCGGGTCGCAGCAGGAGCGCGGCGACGGCGACCACCACGACCCCGAGGAGGCTCAGCCAGATGGCGGCGGCCCGGGGCATGTCGGGCAGGACGGCGGAGAGGACGGTCTGCATGATCAGCACCTCGCGGTCGAACGACGGTATCGACGGATGGGTCCTGACGGCACCGGGCCGGTCGCTCGACTGGTGTCGACGCGCCGGGCTCCGAGTGGTCGGGGTGAGCTGCGGATGGCCGCCCGAGGCTCGGGTCGATCGCGGCCGGGCGGGACCTCACGAGCCGGATCGGGTCCGGCTGCGGGTCGCGCGACGGCGGCGGCGACCGGACACCCGGACGCACGACCCGAAGCCGGGTCACGGGGAGCGTCGGGTGGCCGGACGGCCTGGGGTCAGCTGGTGGGAGGGCCGCGTCGGGGCGGGGTGCCGCGACCGGGCGCAACGGCCGGCGCGTGCTCCGCGCCCGCGAGGACCGGGCCGGTCGGCGTGGCGACGGCGGCGTCGCTGCTCGGCCGGGGCGCGGCCGGCTGGCTCGTACGCTCGGTGGCCGCGACAGCCTCGGGTCGAACGGCGTCCACGCGGCTGCTGACGGCGCTGGGCCGTAGTTGCGCCTGGGCGGACGGCGGCGTGGCGGCGAGGGCGCCGCCGAGACCGACCGCGAGCACCAGCGCGGTGACCGCCAGCCGGGTCAGCTCCCGCAGTGACCGCAGCACTGCCCACCGGGCTGGGCGGACCAGGGCTGCGGACGACACCCGACCAACCTATCGCCCGAACCGGTGTGACGCAGCACCACGGCCGGCGCGATCGGGGTGACCACCACCACCGTGAACACTGTGGACGGTGTAGGCCCGCGGCCGCGCCGGGTGCCCGGGAGCCGAACCAGGATGACCCCTGCCGCAGCAGGCGGCAGGGGTCATTCGAGGATCTCGTGTGGCGCCGGCCGCCGACGGGTCAGCAGGCGGTGCCGAGCGTTGTCGACCGGTCAGCCGGCGGTGCCGAGCACCGGCGGCGCTTCGTCCCCGGCGTCCCGCCACACCATCTCGTCCTCGGTCAGCCAGGTCAGCCGCTCGTCGGACTCGTCGTCCTCGGGGCGACCGTGCCCGCCGAGCACCCCGGGGCGGTTGGTGCCCCGGCCGTTGCCCGCCAGGCCCTGGCGTCCGCCGGCCGTCCGACCGGGCTCGCCGCGACGACCGTCGACGCTGCGCCCGACGCCACTGGCGGAACGGCTCTCGGCGGCGGCAGCGCCACCGGTCGGCCGGGCCGTCGTGCCGGGCGTGCTGCTCGACCCGGCGAGCGCGGAGGTGCGCAGCACCCCACCGGCCGGTGCCCCGAAGAGCAGGCTCGACCCGCCTGCGGCGCTGGCGGCCACGGCGGTCGTCCCGGACAGCCCGGCCAGGCCGGCCGCCCCGCCGAGCAACGGGTCGGCGCTGGCGAGGGAGGTGGTGCTGCCCTCGGCCCCGCTGGCGGAGCCCTCCGGCCCGATGACGACGACCGAGCTGCCGGCGTCCTGGCCGGGGATGGAACCACCCCCGCCGGCCGGCGGAGGTGCCACGCCGTCGGGCGCCGCGATGGTCGCGCCGCCGGTGTGCGCGGTCAGGCCGGTGGCGGTCGGAGCGGCCGACGGCGTGGTGACGGCCGGGCCGCTGCGCGGCGTCGGCCGATCGTCGTTGGCCGTCTGCGGAGTGTCCGGGTGGGGGTGGGGCGGGTCGACCACCCGGTCGTAGGCGGACAGGTCGTAGCCGGCGGCCAGCTCGGCCACCACGTTCACCATCCGCTGGTGTGCCTTCTCCTGCTCTTCCTTGTCCTGCTGGTGGCCCAGGAAGCCGCCGATCAGGATGCCCGGAGCGCCGAAGGCGGCACCCTTGAGCGCGCCGGATACGGCCTGGTCGTTGTCGTCGGTCTCTTCCGGGCTCTCGGCCTGCTTGTGCGCGGTGCGCAGCTGGCCGGCCATCATGGTGAGGCCCTGCTTCACGCCGGCCATGCCCTCGCCCAGCGCGTCGGAGTGGTCGACGATCAGGGACAGCCGCCGCTGGAACTCCCGACCTGCCGAGCCCGTCCAGGTGTTGCCGAGCTTGTCGAGGTCGCCGCTCAACTCCCGGCTGAGGCCGTCCAGGATGCCCTTGAGGGCGGCCCACTGGGCGGCGATCCCGTCGATCTGCTCCGGCTTGCCGGCCATCACCGCGTCGTACAGCTCTCGGTGGCTCTTGCCCTCGTAACGCTGGGTGTACTCAGACACGCGCGTCCCCCTTCGGCTGCAGCGCCCGGTCGACACCGGTCAGCGCGGCCGTGATGTCGGTGGCGTTGGCCGCGTTACGCGCCTCGGCGGTGCGGTAGTTGGCCAGGATGGTGCTGGTCGCCTGCTGCGCGGCCTGCACCGCCTGCCGGAGCCGCTCGGCCTGATCCACGTACGACTGGTGAACCTCACTGTAGCGGCGCGAATTCTGGGTGGCGTCGGTGAAGGCGCCCAATGCGGGTGGACTGCACTGCATTTCGGTGTTGAGTTTGCGCAGCACCGACTCGGCCTGACTCAGCCGCGATGCCAGGTGCTGGTGGAAGTCCTCAAGGGACAGCAGGTCGACTTCCGTACGGCCGGTCATGGCAACATCCCCGTCGTTCTGGTTGACAACCGTCAGCGAAACCAGGTTAGTCCACCGCCGCGACCCGGGGCGACCCGTCCGAACGGCTCAGTCGTCGGCGCCGATCGATGCCCCGGGCAGCCCACCGCCCGTGCCGCCGTTCGTCGGGGCGCCCGTGCCCGGGGTGTCGGTGGCCGAAGTGGAGGGCACCGGCTGCGGCACGGACGCGGTCGCCGGCGCGTCACCGGGCGCGAACTGCACAAGCGCGTCCTCCAGGTCCAGGGTCGGCCCGGTCGGGATCAACGCGAGCAGCGAGCCCGGCACCGCCAGCGGGGTGACCCCCTCGTAGCCGAGCGCCGCCAGCGTCTGGGCGGAACCGAGCGGGTACCGGACGCCCTGCGGGCTGATCAGGTAGACAGTCGCACCGGCGGCGCCGGACCCGCTGGTGCCGGCGCCGGGCGCGGCCTGGGCCAGTACGCCCTTGCCGCCGGGCAGCAGCACCGACTCGGCCGTGCGGAGCGCGTCCCGGTTGGTCTGGCGCACCGGCACCGAGCCGGGCTCGTTCGCCGTCAGCTCCGCCGGAGCGCGGTCGAAGACCTCAAGGGTGGTCGTCGGGGGACCACCGCCGGTACCGGCCCGGTACGTCGCGCAGAGCAGTGTCTGCCCGGCCCGGGCCTGGTACAGGGTGGGCAGCGTCCGGGGCATTCCGTCCGCGTCCACCCGTTGCTCGGTCAACAGTCGACCGGCCTGGTCCGGCGTGATGTCGGTGATCTGACCACCGCCGCTGATGAGCAGCAGGGCCGTGATCTCACTGATCGAGACGAGCCCTTCCCGTGCGAGTACGTAGTGCTGTCCCGCCGCCTGAAAGACCTGACCGATGGTGGCCTGTCGGTCGGCCACACTCAGCCCGCTCCGGTCGCCCATCCCGGGCAGCGACGGCTTGCGCAGTGGCGGCCCGGCCGGTACGGCGTTGAGCAGTTGCTGACCTACCGGCAGCGGCGCCGTGCCCGTCATCCGCAGCGCGGCGACCGCCTGGTCACCGCCGCGCACCTCGAGCCGGGAGTTGCCGGTCAGCAGGTGCCGCTGACCGTCCACCGTGACGAGTACCGCCCGGTCGCCGAGCGGAGCGCCACCGGGCAGCGCCCGATCGATCACGACGCGGGTGGTGGAGTGGCGCGGGTCGGCCGGGTCGGGCACATCGCAGACCGACCACGGCAGGCCGGTCAACGACTTGCGGTCGGGCAGCGCGTCGGGCGCGCCGACGATGCCGACGGTCTGGCCCCGTGGCCTGTCGCGCAGCGCGGCCTGCGACATGGTGCGTACCGCGGGGTCGGGCTCGTTCAGGATCAGCCGAGCCGAGGTGTAGTTGAGCGTGGGGTGCAGCTGCCCCTCGGCGAACACGTACGTCGCGCCGGTCTCCCGCTCGATGACAAGCGTGTTCTCCTCCAGCGGCGCGGTGTTCCCGGTCAACTGGCCGTACGCGCCCACGCCGCCGAGCACCACCGCCGCGGCGATCACACTGCCGAAGACCGCCATGCCGAGCCGTCGCATCGGCAGGTTTGTCGTCTCCGGATCGCCCGACATGAGCGCGGAGACGATCCGACGGGTGACGAAGCGGTACGCCTGCACCTGATCGCGGCGGGTCCGCATGACTTACCTCCGGCGGGGTGGATCCGCGACGATGTCCTCGGGGTGCCGTCGCGGGCTTCCCTACGATAAGGGGCCGACGGCAGGTCCTCGGGGCCACCGCCGGATCGGTGCCGGGTCGACCCGGCACCGGGCCGTACCGTCCAGGAGGGACAGTCAGCGATGACGCAGGTTCAGGCGCCACCCGCGGGTGCGGTCACGAGGCCGTCCGACGTTCCGGCGCGGGCCACCCCGGCGGCCGACCGGCCGGGTCGGGGTCGCATCGGTCCGGTGCTGGTCGGCCAGCTCGTCGTCCTCGAGGTGTGTGCAGTCGCCGTCTGGGCCGCGACGGCCGGTCCGAGCTGGCTGCTGGCCACGGTGGCCGCACTTGCGCTGACCGTCGTGGTTGCCGCGTTCGCCCGCCGTGCCGGTCGCTGGTGGTTCGACGACGTGCTGCTGCGTCGCCGGCTGCGCCTCCGTCGCGAACGGGCGGCGGCCGCGTTGGCCGGCGGCACCGCCGTGGATCCCCGGCTGGCCGCACTCGCGCCCGAGCTGGACGTCATCGAGTTGACCGACCGGGGCACCCGGCTCGGCATCGGGCAGGACGACCAGGGCTGGTTCGCGGCGGTCGCGCTGCAACCGGTCACCGGCGCCGCGGTCGACTCGGTGGACGCGTCGACGGTGGATCACGCGTTGCGGGTGCTCGCCGACTTCTCGGCCCCGGTGTCCCGGACCCAGGTGGTCGCGCACACCCTGGTCTGGTACCCGGCCCCCGGTGCGCCGCCGGCAGCGCACCGTACCGTCTGGGTGGCGCTGCGGCTCACTGTCGCGGACGCACGGGTCGAGACGGTGAGCCGGGGCGGTGGGCTGCCCGGCGTCCATCGGACGCTGGCCGCCGGGATCGGCCGGTTGGGCAAGGCGCTGACGGCGGCCGGGTTGGCCCACCGCCCGCTCGGACGCGACGAGCTGCGCGCCGCGGTGGTGTCGGCCGCCGGGCTGGACCTGGTGCCGGAGCCGCCGACGGAGAACTGGCGTGGGCTGCGCGGCGGAGGCTGGACGCACCGCTGCCTGACCCTGCGGGGTCGGCCGGACGCGCCGCTCGGTCCCCTGGTGGACGCCATCACCGCCACGTCGGCCCCCTCGCACACGGTGGCCGCGGCGGTGTCGCCCGACGGGCGCGCGGCGGCGCCGCTGCTCCGGGTCGCGGCCATGGACAACCACGTCGAGGCGCTGGTCAAGGTCGTCCGGGATGTCGCACACCGCGCCGGCACGCCGGCCCGGCCGATGGACGGGCAGCACGCCCCGGGCGTCTACGCCAGCGCGCCAGTCGCGTCGACGCTGGGTGGCGTCGGAGGCCGGCAACCCCGCTGACGTCGCGGCGGCCCGACGGTCAGGGCCGCAGGTTGACGATCCAGCCGTACAGGCCGCAGACCCAGAAGGCGAGCGGCACCAGCGCGATGATCAGCATGATCTCGACGATGTCGAGCAGCCGCCCCCACACCGGCGAGATGCGCTTGCCGGCGACGGTCAGGCCGTAGATCAGGCTGACCACTGCCGACAGCAGAAGGCCGCCGAGGATCAGACCGAGCCGGACCGGAAGCGATCCGCCGGCGAAGGTGGCGGCGGCGGCCAGGCCCAGACCGACCGTGCCGGCGAGCAGCACCGGAACGCGCTGGGCCCGGCCCAGGAGCGGCCGTGCCCGCAGCATCGACAGCAGGGCCAGCACCAGGCACAGCAGTACCGCCGCCAGGCTGCCGTCCAGGGCCAGCACCAGCTGCGCGCCGAGCACCAGCACCGATACCGTCCACAGCAGACCGGTGAGGAACTGGTCGGCCCGGTCGCTCCGCTCGAGCACCTGCCGCCCGTTCACCGACTCGCTGTCGGTCTTCAGGTCGTCCGGGCCGGTTGGGATCGACGGCACCGGCAGTCGGGCCAGCCGGTAGGCCACCATCGGCAGCGCCGGCACCACGCCGAACGCGACCGCCGCCACCACCGCGGCTCCGGCTGCGGCATCGATGCCGAGGACCAGGCAGAGCAGCGCGCCCAGACCCGTCCCCGCACCCACCCCGATCGAGGCGAAGAAGAGCGGGTACCGGTCACCGACGGCCAGCACGGCCACGGCTCCGGCGACGACCACGGCGGTGGCCGCGAGAAGAACGTGCGGACTGGCCAGTTCGGTCAGCTTTCGGTCACCGGCGAGCAGCAGCAGGCCGCCGGTGCCCGCGTACACCAGCCCGATCATCGCCAGCACCGAGCCGGTCCGGGTGTCACCCGCCGCCCGGGAGAGCACCGCCGCGCCGACCAGCAGCGCCACCGCGACCAGCACGGCGGACAGCGCGCCGGGCAGGTGGGGAGGGCCGGTGAACAGTGCGGCAACGGCGCCGGCGCCGAACGCCGCCGCGGCGAACAGCACCGCGAACGAGCGGGTCGCGCCGACCTGCCAGGAACCCGGCCGCTGGGTGGTCGCGGTCGCGACCGCGTCCACCACGTCGTCGAAGACGATCTCCGGCGCGGTCGCGGACCGGGGGTTGAAGTACAACACCTCGCCGTCGCGGACACCGAGCTGCGCGGCCGTGCGACCGCCGTCCAGAGGTGCGCCACCCAGCCGGGACAGCGCCCAGCCGCCGTGCCGCACCCCGTCGTCGGCCAGGTCCTCCCCGGCGTAGCGCAGCAGGGTGGGCAGAAGGTCCGCCATCGGTACGTCCGAGGGCAGGGCCAGATCCATCCGGGTACGAGGAGCCACAATGGTGATCCGGCTCAGGCCACCGGTCGCCGTCTTCGTCGCCACAGTGGCCTCCTGGGTGTCCATCTACGATCATCGGGCCCGTAGTGCCACGGTGCGGGTGCACCGCGCCCACGGGAGATTACCTACGATGACGGGCACGTACAGTGCCCACCCGCGGGCTTCGAGTCGCGTCGGCACGACAGCAGGGCCGCTTCTGGGGAGGAGACAGCCGTGAGCACGGTGGTGTTCCGCCGACTCCCACGCCAGCCGGGGCCGGCCTTGCCGCGCGGCGAGGTCGTGCTGGAGTCCCCGCCCGAGCTACCCGAGCCGACGCCCCGCGGGATGGGGCAACTGCTCATGATCCTGCCGATGGTCTGCGGCGTCGGCGCGATGGCGTTCCTCTACGCCGGCCGGGGCGGCGGCATGATGACGTACGTCGCCGGTGGGTTGTTCGGGGTCTCGATGCTCGGCATGGCCGTCGGCTCGCTCAGCAACGGCGGCAACGACAAGGCCGAGCTGAACGCCGACCGCCGCGACTACATGCGCTACCTGGCGCAGATGCGCAAGCGCACCCGGCGGGCGGCGGCCCAGCAGCGGGACGCGATGAACTGGCGGCACCCCGAGCCCGACGCGCTCTGGTCGATCGCCGCGTCCCGCCGGCTGTGGGAGCGGCGGATCACCGAACCCGACTTCGGTGAGACCCGGATCGCGCTCGGCCCGCAGCGGCTGGCCGTGGAGATCGTTCCGCCCGAGACCAAGCCGGTGGAGGACCTGGAGCCGATGAGCGCCATCGCGCTGCGTCGGTTCGTGCGTGCACACACCACAGTGCCCGACCTGCCGACCGCGCTGTCGGTGCGTGCCTTCAGCCGGGTGGTGCTGCGCGGCGACCGGGAGCCGGTGCTCGACCTGACGCGGGCGGCCCTGGGCCAGCTGACGACCTTCCACGCCCCGGACGACCTGGTCGTCGCCGTTGTCGCCGCACCCGATCGGCAGTCGACCTGGAACTGGGTGAAGTGGCTACCCCACGCCCACCACAGCGGTCGGACAGATGCCGCGGGCGCGCGCCGGCTGGTCTTCGCCAGCCTGGCCGAGGCCGAGGAGTCCCTCGCCGCCGAACTGGCCGGGCGACCCCGGTTCGCCCCCGAGGCCAAGGCGCTGACCACCGCACCACACGTGGTCGTGGTGGTCGACGGTGGCGAGATCTCCCCGACCTGTCAGCTGGTGGGCCAGGGCCTGCTCGGCGTCACCCTGATCGACCTCTCCGGGACGGTGCCGCGCGACGCCGGCCGGTGGCTGCTCTGCCTGGACGTGGGCGACGGCAGCACCCTCGACCTGATCCGGGGCAGCTCGTCGTCGCGGCTCGGGCGACCCGACCGGCTCACCGCCGAAGCCGCCGAGGGACTGGCCCGGCAGATCGCGCCGTACCGCCTGTCGCAGCAGCAGGCCAGCAACGAGGAACCGCTGGCCCGCAGCACGGAGCTGCCCGACCTGCTCGGCGTCGGCGACGCCGCCGCCGTGGACGTGCACCAGACCTGGCGGCCGCGCGGTCACCGGGACCGGTTGCGCATCCCGCTCGGCGTCGGCCCGGACGGCAACGTCGTCGAACTGGACTTCAAGGAGTCGGCGCACGAGGGCATGGGCCCGCACGGCCTGGTCATCGGCGCGACCGGTTCCGGCAAGAGCGAACTGCTCCGTACCGTGGTGGCCGCGCTGGCGGTGACCCACTCGTCGGAGGAGCTGAACTTCGTCCTGGTGGACTTCAAGGGCGGCGCGACGTTCGCCTCGCTTGACGCGCTGCCGCACACCAGCGCGGTGATCACCAACCTCGCCGACGAGCTGCCGTTGGTCGACCGCATGCGTGACGCGCTGGCCGGCGAGATGGTGCGCCGGCAGGAGTTGCTGCGCGCGGCGGGCAACTACGTGTCCCGTTTCGAGTACGAGAAGGCCCGGGCGGCCGGTGAGCCGTTGGCGCCGATGCCGAGCTTGCTGATCATCTGTGACGAGTTCAGCGAGTTGCTGGCCGCGAAGCCGGACTTCATCGACCTGTTCGTGATGATCGGCCGGCTGGGCCGGTCCCTCGGTGTGCACCTGCTGCTGGCCTCGCAGCGCCTCGAGGAGGGCAAGCTGCGCGGCCTGGACACGCACCTGTCGTACCGGATCGGTCTGCGGACCTTCTCGGCGGTGGAGAGCCGGATCGTGCTCGGCGTGCCGGACGCGTACGAGCTGCCGAACGCTCCCGGGCACGGTTACCTAAAGACGGACACCAGCACGATGCTGCGCTTCCGGGCCGCGTACGTCTCCGGGCCGTACCGGGCACCCGGCCAGCAGGCCACCGCGTCGCAGGCCCTGGTGCAGCGCCGGATCGTGCCGTACGGCGTCGACTTCATCCCGGCGCAGGCCCCGCAGGTGGCGGTGGACGCCGTGCCGGAGCCGGAGCAGCCGGCCGACGGCAAGGCCGTCGCGATGCTGGACGTCCTGATCGACCAGCTCAAGGGTCGGGGCCGCCCCGCGCACCAGGTGTGGCTGCCGCCGCTGGCGGACCCGCCGGGCCTGGGCGAGCTGCTCGGCCCGCTGGCCGTTGACCCGACCTACGGGCTCTGCACGGCGTCCTGGCCCGGCCGCGGTCGCCTCACGGTGCCGGTCGGCGTGGTGGACCGCCCGTACGAGCAGCGCCGTGACCCGATGATGGTCGAGTTGGCCGGCGCGGGCGGCAACGTGGTCATCGTCGGCGGCTCGCTCAGCGGCAAGAGCACCATGCTGCGGTCGCTGCTGGCCTCGCTGGCGCTCACCCACACACCGCGCGAGGTGCAGTTCTTCTGCCTGGACTTCGGCGGTGGCGCGCTGCGCAGCCTGGAGCGCCTGCCGCACATGGCAGGAGTGGCCGGCCGGCGCGACATCGAGGCGGTGCGTCGCACGGTGGCCGAGGTCGTCGCGGTGCTGGACGAGCGGGAGACGCGTTTCGCCCAGTACGGCATCGATTCGGTGGCGAGCTACCGCCGTCGCCGGGCCGCCGGTGAGTTCGCCGACGACCCGTTCGGCGACGTGTTCCTTGTGATCGACGGCTGGAACACCCTGCGCCAGGATTATGAGGAGCTGGAACAGACGATCACGACGCTCGCCAACCGGGGTCTCGGCTTCGGGGTGCACGTGGTGCTCACGGCTGTGCGCTGGGCCGAAATCCGGATCAACATGCGCGATCTGCTCGGCACCAAGCTCGAGTTGCGCCTGGGCGACGCGGCGGAGTCCGAGATCGACAGGCGCTCGGCGATGAACGTGCCGGAGAAGTCGCCAGGTCGCGGCCTGACCCGGGACAAGCTGCACTTCCTGACCGCCATCTCGCGGATCGACGGTCGGCGCGACATCGAGGATCTGAGCGAGGCGTCGGTAGCGCTGGCCGGGCACGTGGCGGCGAACTGGCCGGGGCGTCCGGCGCCGAAGGTTCGGCTGCTGCCGCGCCGGCTGCCGGTGTCCGAGCTGGCCCGCATCATCGACCGGTCGGCGCCCGGTCTGCCGATCGGTGTCAACGAGTCGGCGCTCGCACCGGTCTACCTGGACCTGGCCAACGAGCCGCACCTGACGGTGTTCGGCGACGCCGAGTGCGGCAAGACCAACCTGCTGCGGTTGATCGCCCGGGGCATCACCGAGCGGTACACGCCGGCCCAGGCGCGACTGGTGATCGCCGACTACCGGCGGGGACTGCTGGGCGCGGTGGAGGGCGATCACCTGCTCGACTACGCGCCTTCCAACCAGGCGTTCGCGCAGGGGCTCGGCTCGATCCGCAGCGCGCTGTCCAACCGGCTGCCCGGCCCGGACGTGACCACCGCCCAACTGCGGGACCGCAGCTGGTGGAAGGGCCCGGACCTGTACATCCTGGTGGACGACTACGACCTGGTGGCGTCCGGTGGCAGCAACCCGCTGAGTGCCCTGCACGAGCTGCTGCCGCAGGCCCGGGACATCGGTCTGCACCTGATCGTCACGCGTCGGGTAGGCGGGGTGTCCCGGGCGCTCTACGAGCCGGTGCTGCAACGGCTACGGGAACTGGACTCACCCGGCCTGCTGATGTCCGGCAACCGGGAGGAGGGCGCGGTCTTCGGCACGCTGCGTCCGAGCCCGCAGCCACCCGGTCGGGGCACGCTCGTCCGTCGGCGCGACGGTCAGCAGTTGATCCAGACCGCCTGGTCCGAGCCGGCCTGACCGAGCGCTCCGGGCCGGCTCGCGGGACAGGACCGCCCAGGATCGACGGTGGCGACGCGGTGGTCGTGGGCCCGTTCGGGTCGGAATCCCGTCCGAACGGGTGGCACAGACGCTGCGATTCACCGCCATCCATCGATCCTGGCCGGTCAGGGCTGCGATGGCTGGACAGATTCCGCTACGGTCTCAGGTGGAGTGTCCGTCGGTGGGGTGTTGCTGCCTTGCCGCGGGGGAGGGGCGCGGCAAAGCCGCCGCCACACAACATGACGGAAGGGTGTGAAGCATGGCGTTCGAGGTCGAAGCTGCGACTCTCCATACCGCCGCGAGTGACGTGCGGTCCACGCGCAGCGAGGTCGACGGCGAGCTGAAGAAGCTGTGGAACGTAGTCGACGACCTGGCCATGGCGTGGAAGGGTCAGGCGTCCACGGGCTTCCAGTCGCTCATGCAGCGTTGGAGCGAAGACACCGGCAACCTGCTGACCGCGATGGACAGCATCGCGGACCTGCTCGACAAGTCGGGTACGACGCACCAGGTCAACGACGAAGAGCAGCAGCAGATGCTGGACAAGTTCCACTCTGCTCTCAACCCGTGATCCGTAGCCAGCAGAGGAGGAAGTCGTGACGATCAAGGTTGACTACGCGGTCCTCGAGAGCAGCAACCAGCAGATGCAGGCGATCTCGAAGACCATCGACGAGAAGCTGGACACGCTGCGGTCGATGCTGTCCAAGCTCGAGTGGGAGGGCGAGGACCGCACCGCCTACGAGCAGCACCAGGCGAAGTGGGACGCCTCAGTTCGGGACATCAACAAAATCCTGAACGAGATCGGTGGTGCCGTCGGCATCGCCCGCGAGAACTACGTCTCCACCGAGATGAGCAACTCGAAGGTGTGGGGCTGAGACAATCACCGATGCGGCTCCGGTCCGGCTCGACCGGGCCGGAGCCGCATTGTGTTGGCGTCGGAATAGGTTCTGGGAGAGCGATGCGTACGGGGAAGCCTTTCCGATCGACACGGGCCGTGGCCGCGGCCGCGCTGGCGTTGTGCGCCGCGCTGGCCCCCGCGGTGACTGTCGCGCCGGCCCCGGCTCAGGCCGCTGACACCGTCCGTGGCCTCCAGTGGTACCTGGACTACCTCAAGGTCCCCGCCGCCCACAAGATCACCAAGGGCGCGGGTGTCGTGGTCGCCGTCATCGACAGTGGGGTGGACGCCAACCATCCCGACCTGCGCGGCCAGGTGCTGGCGGGGCACGGCACCAGCGCCGCGGCCGCCCGGGACGGGCAGCGTGACGACGACAAGGTGAAGGGGCACGGCACCTCGATGGCCGGCATCATCGCCGGGCGCGGCGGTGGCGCGATGCACGAGCTGGGCATCGCCCCGGGTGCGAAGATCCTCCCGGTCTCGATGGGCGACACGTTCAACAACCAGGATGTGCTCCTGGGTGTCCGGTGGGCGGCGGACAATGGGGCCGACGTCATCAACCTCTCCGTCGGTGCTGGCAACAGGACGGCCCCCCCGGATCTGGTGGATGCCATCAACTACGCCTTGAGCAAGAACGTCGTGGTGGTGGCTTCCGCGGGCAACGTCGAGCAGGGCGACCGTGAGGTCACCGCGCCCGCCAACATTCCCGGCGTCATCGCCGTTTCCGGGTTCGACAAGCGGGGCCGCTTCTTCGCCGGCTCGGTGCAGGGGCCCGAGACGGTGATCGCCGGCCCGATGGAGAGCATCATCGGGCCGGCACCCAAGGGGGTCTCGCCGAACGGCTACTCGGTGGGCAGCGGCACGAGTTCCGCTGCCGCCATCATCTCCGGGGTGGTGGCGCTGATCCGTTCCGAGTACCCGAACCTCGACGCGGTCAACGTCATCAACCGGCTGATCAAGACCGCTCGCGACGCCGGGCCGTCCGGCCGTGACCCGCAATTCGGCTTCGGCACTGTCGACCTGATGGCCGCGCTGACCCGGTCGGTGCCCCCGGTGACGGCGAACCCGCTGACGGATGGCGCGGCTGCTAGCCCGACCCGCCCCGGCGGTGCCGCAGCCCGGCCCGGCGACGATGACGGTCCCGCCGTCGAGTTCGGAGTGACGAACAAGGCCGGCGCGATCGTCCAGGTGGTGCTCTGCCTGGGCGTGCCGGTCGCCGCGCTGGTCGTCCTGCTGGTGGTGCTGCGACGCCGCAAGCGGCGCCCACCGCCGGCCGGCGGCCCGCACCCCGGCGCACCCGGCACGCCGCCACCCGGCTGGCCCGCCACCCAGCCGATACCGGCCGGGTACGGCCCGCCGCCGCAGCACCCCGGGGCATATGGTCCACAGCCGCAGCAACCTGGGGGATACGCCCCACCACCGCAGCACCCTGCGGGATACGGCCCGCCGCCGGGCCAGGCTGGGCCCGGATACCCGCCGCCCGGCCACCCCGCGCAGGGCTATCCGCAGGCGCCTACCGCTCCGGTGCCACCGCCGGGAGCGTCCGGCTGGCCGGGTCCGGGCCAGGTGGCACCGCCGTCCGGCCCGCACCAGCAACAACAGTGAGCGCAGACCACCAGTCAGGGTTTCGGGGAGGGGACCGATGACGGACGACAGGACCGGCCAGCCGGCACGGTACGAGAACGACGACCTCTACATCCCGGTGCCGGTGGGCGGGTTCCCGACGTCGGGTCTGGCCATCACCGGCCTGGATATCGACAACGTCAACCACGCCGAGACGCCGAAGGGTCTGGTCACCGCGCCCGGCGAGGCCGGCGTCAAGACCGAGTGGGACGCGACAAGCCTGGACTCGGCCATCACCTGGCTGGAGACCCACGCCGCGTACCTGAACAAGCTCTCCTACGACATGGTCGACATCCAGGACCTGATGGGTGGCGCGACAAGCGGCGTGGCCGGCGGGGCGGGCGGGCAGCCGAGCCCGCTCGGCGGGTTCGACTGGGCGGCCCGGTTGGCCGCCAAGCACCAGGGGCTCTACCAGGGCACCGAGTCCGGTGTCCGGAAGCTCTCGCAGAACCTGTACGACGCGGCGGAGGCGCTGCGCCAGGTCAAGCAGAACTACGAGACGGCGGAGGAGCAGAACAGGATGTCCGCCGCCGACATGCAGCGTGTCTTCGGTGACGTGGCCGGCAACGGCGACGGTCGCTAGGACGGGGGAGGACGGCAGATGGGCCTGAGCTGGGAAGAGATGTGCCAGAAGGTCGTCATCGACGGCCGGCCGGGGGACGTGACAAGCGCGGCCCTCGGCTGGGAACAGCTGATCAAGAATCTGAACAACGTCAAGCAGAGCCTCGACACCAACATCAAGGACCTGGGCACGACCTGGAAGGGCCCGGCGTACGAGGCGTTCAAGGGTCACGTCGAGCAGATCTCCAAGGACACCGGGCAGATCGTGGCGGACGCGGAGAAGGGCACCGGCATCGTCCAGTCCCTCAAGACCGCCGCTGACAAGCTCACCGCGGCCCAGCGCGACTTTCCGATCCCGGCGACCTGCGTCAACGACGTCCTGGAGGCGCGCAACGCCAAGCTGACCCTCGGGGTCGGCTTCTTCGAGGCGAAGGTCTCGCCGGACTTCCTGGGCTGGTTCGACCCGGTGACGGCGATCGCCGACTGGATCAACGACCAGTCGGAGGACGCGACCAGGGTCTTCCAACAGGTGAGCGGCGACTACCAGGCCATCGCGCCCGGCACCCCGGGCGACGCCGGCCAAATTGGCAATCAGACGCCGACGAGGCAGATCCCCAACCTGGACAACGGCGGCGGCGGCGGTGGGGGCGGCGGCGGTGGAGTGCCAAAGCTCGGCGGTGGTCCGTCCGCCGGCGACCTCGGTGCCACGCCCTCGATCGGCGCCACCGCCATGCCGGAGACCGGCAACCTGCCCAGCGGCTCCGGCGCCCACCCGGACCTCTCCGGCGGGTACGACTCCGGCACTGGTAACTACCCGGGCACCGGTGGCGTCCCGGGCGTCGGCGGCGCGGGCGACGAGTTCAGCAGCGGCCTCGCGGGTGCGGGCGGCGGCGGTTCGCCCGGTCTCGGCTCCGGCCTCGGAGGCGGTGGCCTCGGAGGCGGCGGCCTGGGCTCGTCCGGTGGCCTCGGCAGTGGCGGCGGCGTGGGCGGCGCCGGGGCACTCGCGGGTGGCGGCGCGCTCGGTCGGGCGGTCTCCCCGGGCATGGGCCCGATGATGGGTGGCGGCGCGGCGGGTGCCGGTCGCGGCGGTGGCCGGGGCGCAGGCGGCAAGCTCGGTGGCGGCATGGGTGGCGTCGCCGGTGGCGGCGGTGCCGGCGCGGGTCGGGGCGGTGCCGGGCGTGGCGCGGGCGCCGGTGGCCGGGGTGCGGGTGCGCGGGGCGCCGGTGGCGTGGCCGGGGCGGGCAGCGGCGCCGGCTACGGCGAGGAGGACACCGCCCGCAACACCTGGCTGGAGGAGGACGAGGACGTGTGGGGCGCGGACGGCGGAGGCACCTCCGGCATCCTGCGCTGAGCTTCTCGCGCCACGGCGCTGCTGCGGCCGACCGCAGCAGCGCCGTGGCGCATTCCACGGCCGCATCTCCCCGAGGGCGGTGCCCGTTCAGCCGGTGATCGTTTCGTCGGTACGGCGGCCGGGGCGCCAGCCACGTCGGCGGCCGCGCGCCATGATCGGTCGCGCGATGAGCAGCAGTACGGCGAGCAGCCCGCCGATGGCGGCGGCCCAGATCGCGACGGTGCGTTGCCAGCTCAGCGGGTCGGCCCCGGCGGCGGGTGCGGCAAGCCTTGCGACCGGCTGGTTGGTGCGGGTGCCCAGCAGGCTCGACACCGCCCGGTACGGGTTGACCACGCCGTAGCCGACCTCGGCGTTGCGCCCCTGTGGCGGGTTGTCCGCCGTCCGTTCCAACCGGTCGGCGACCTGCTCCGGGGTGAGATCCGGGTAGGCGGCCCGAACCAGCGCGGCCACCCCCGAGACGTACGCGGCGGCGAAGCTGGTGCCGCCCGTCGGCTCGGCGCGGTAGCCGGAGCCACCCGGTGCCGGGCCGACGATGTTCAGTCCGGGTGCGGCGACGTCGACGAAGGTGCCGCTGACCGAGGTGCCGACGTGCCCGCCCTGCTCGTCCACACCACCGACGGCGATCACCCCCGGGTACGCGGCCGGGTAGGCGGGCCTGTCCTCCTGGGTCTCCTGTCGGTTGCCCGCCGCGGCGACCAGCACCACTCGCTTGGCGAGGGCACGCTCGACGGCCTCTGCCAGATCGCTTCGGGGCAGGGTCACCAGTGACAGGTTGATCACGTCAGCGCCGTTGTCGACCGCCCAGTCGATGGCCGCGGCGATCTGCCCCGGCAGCGCCTCGTCGTTGGTGCCCTTGGCATCCGGCAGGACCCGGATCGGCAGGATGCGCGCCGCCGGGGCGACACCGCTGAACGGCACCCCGGTGCCCTCCTTGCCGGCGATGATGCCGGCGACCATCGTGCCGTGACCAGCCAGGTCACACTGCCCCTGTTTGGCCGGCAGGTTGTTGAAGTCGCGCCCCTCGAGCACCTGACCCTTGAGGGCAGGGTGGATGGCGGAGACTCCGGAGTCGATGACCGCAACCGTCACCCCGGCGCCCCGGGAGATTGGCCACGCCGCGGCCGGGTCCACCCGGCGCAGTGCCCATGGCATCTGCACCAGGCCGTCCTCGCCGGCCGGGCCGCAGGTGGGTGCTGCCGCGACCGCCGGGGACGAGGGGACCACCAGGGCAGCGCCGAGCAGGGCCGCCAGCGTTCCACTGAGGACGGCTCGGACGGCACGGCGGGACGGCTCGGTCGCGCTCGGCGGCAGGCATTCGCGCACCCGCAGAGATTACCGCTGCGCCGCGTCGGGCAGCGGCCCGCCGACGCCGTTCCGGCGGGGACGACGCCGCCGCTCGAAGCCAGCGCGGCTCGGAGCCAGGCGCGACGATGCCGGTCACGGCGGGGTACGACGACGCCGCGCGAAGCCGGCGCCGGTCAGGGTTGGGGCGTGACGTCGTCGGCGGGTGCGTCGGCGAAGAGTGCGAGCAGGGCACCCACCTGGCGGTCGGCCTCGGCGGGGTGCCGGAACCGGCCGGCGGGGTTCAGGGTGTACTCGTTGCGGCGCCCCACGCGGGTGCGGTGCAGGTAACCGCCGGCCTCCAGGTCGGCGACGATGGCCTGGGCGGCCCGTTCGGTGACGCCCACCTCGGCCGCCACGTCGCGCAGTCGAGCGGTGGGGTTACGGGCGATGGCCAGCAGCACGTGCCCATGGTTGGTGAGGAATGTCCAGTTCCGGCCGCCTCCGGTCGTCGCCGTGCCTGCCATCGTGGAAGCCACCTCTCCTGTTGTCCCCCCACCCTATGCCCGCCGGAGGGGTCGGGTCAGGTGCCGCCGGGCCGGCCCGGTCCCGCACCCGGAGGCCGGCTCGGTTCTACGTATGAAATCTAAATCACGCATACCTTGACGCCTCTTGCGGTGCGTGTGACCGTGGAGCCCGAGCCAGCGCCCACCGCCGGCCCGGCTGAAAACCCTGTTGAGCAGGTCAAACGCGTGGAGACGAGGTGCGGGAATGAGCCGTTCCGGTACGCCTGGCGAGCAGCCGGGCCCGCAGCGGGCCGGCGATCGAGCGGCGACGCCGACCGAGCCGGCCCGTGCCTACGCAGAGCTGGCCGCCGGCAATCGTCGCTTCGTCAGCGGAGCGCCGCGCCACCCCAACCAGGACGCCGGGCACCGGGCCGCCGTGGCCGACGGGCAGCACCCGTTCGCGGTGATCGTGGGCTGCTCCGACTCCCGGTTGGCCGCCGAGATCATCTTTGACCGGGGACTGGGCGACCTCTTCGTGGTCCGTACGGCCGGGCACACGGCCGGCCCGGAGGTGCTGGGCAGCGTGGAGTACGCGGTGACAGTGCTCGGCACCCCGCTGGTGGTGGTGCTGGGCCACGACTCGTGCGGCGCCGTGCAGGCTGCTCGCGAGGCGTCCGCCACAGGCATCGCGCCCCCGGGGCACCTTCCCGCGGTGGTCGACGCCGTACTGCCCAGCCTGCGGCGCGCCACAGCCGAGGGCGTGACCGATATCGACGGCATCGTCGACATCCATATCGCCCAAACCGTCGAAACGCTGCTCGGGCAGTCGCCCGTGCTGGCGGACGAGGTGGCGCAGGGACGGTTGGCGGTGGTGGGGATGTCGTACCGGCTCGCCGCCGGTGTGGTGCGCCCGGTGACTCCCGTACCGGCGGACGCCCCGGCAGCTGCCGCCGCCTGACAGGGCGAGGGCCGCCCCGCGGGATGCGGGACGGCCCTCGGACTCCTGAGCGGTTGGTCAGAGCAGCGACATGTGCACGTGGTCGGTGTGGTTCGACGGCCCGCTGTACGACTTCCAGCCGGTCGCCGGGAACCAGATCTGCCGGTTCCAGATCACGTAGTAGATGCCGAGGCGGTCGGCGTTGCGGATGAGGAACGCGGCGACGTTGTTGCCGTACATGCGGGTGTCGTTGTTGTGCCACGGGCTGAAGCCGCTCTTCTGCAACGACCAGTCACAGGCACGGCCCTTCGGGTGCTCGTACGGGCCACCGTTGCGGTGGCAGCCGACGAACCTGTTGAACCCGGCCCGCTTGACCTCCTTGTACGCGTGCAGGGTGCGCGGCGTGACGCAGCCGGAGGTGGTGGGGTCCTTCTCGCTGCACGACTGCGGCTTCCAGTCACCGTCGGCGGTGCGACCCGGGCCGATCCGGGCGACAGGCGAGGTGGCGTCCACCAGACCGCCGGTGAAACCCTGACCGCCGACGAGCGCGAGCGACTTCTCCGCGTCGCGCTTGTCCTTCGCCATCAGGGCGGTCTGCTTCTGCTGCTCGCGGACCTCCGCGTCGAGGGCCAGCTTGGCCTGCTCCGCGCGGGCCTTGACCGCGTTGACCTCGGCGAGCTTCTTCTCGTTGACCATGTTCATCTCGTCGAGCGCCGCGGCCCGTTGGACGAACGAGTCGGGGGCGTCGCTCTCCAGCAGCATCGCGATCGCGCCGATGCGCCCGGTCCGGTACGACTGGGCGGCGATCTGCGCGACCTGCGGTGCCAGCGCCGCCAGGTCGGCCTTGGCCCGCTCGACCTCCAGCGAACGTTCGAGCTGCCGCTTCTTGGACTGGTCCAGCTTGGACTTGGCCGCCACGTAGTCCCGGTTGGTCTGCTCGATCACGTCGTCGAGCAGCTGGGGCTCGTCCTCCTGCTCGTGCCCGGACGGTGTGGGGGTCGTCGGGGCGGCGTGGGCCGGGAGGGGCCCGGCGAACACGGTCAGCGCGGCGAGCACGGCCGCCACGGGTGTCAACCAGCGGCGTAGGGGTGCCGTCACAATGTTCCCTTCCGTCGACCGCCGACCGGGTTAGCTGACGGGTTCGGGGCGGAAGTGGCCCCTACCGCTGGCGCGGATTCACCCCACGTGCCTGGGTCCCCGGCTCGCCGGTTGGCGATTGGGCGGTGGCACCGCAGGCGCCGCTGCGCGCCTTCGTCGGTGACCGGCAGCGAGGTTACCCGAGATTCCACCGCCTGAGCTACGTCCCGATACCCACTAAAAGCGTCATTTCGCCATGGCGTTGAGTGACCAGTGACGCGGTTCTCAGGGCGGATGCCCGATCCGGTCACGCTGAGGAGTGTCACCATGCCGTATCCGTGCTCCTGTTCGGCTCTGGCCACCGGGCGGTGGCGGTGGATGGGGGTGAACGCCGCTCCGGATCGGGCCCGTCGGGCCGACCCGCTGACGGCGAGCTGAGGGCGGCCAGTGCCTCCGTCCGGTCCGCACGGGGGCGCGGCGTCAGGGCGTCGGCGTCCGCGCCCCGCACCGGCGTCGACCCGGCCGCGGTCACCGTCGCGGCCAGCCCGGTGGTGAGGGGTACGGCGGCGATCAGGCCGAGCGTGGCGACCGCGCTGCGGACGATCTCCTGGGCGAGGAACTCGCTGGTCAGGATCTGCCCGAGGGGGCGGCTGTCGGCGGTGAGCAGGAGCAACAGCGGTAGTGAGGCGCCCGCGTACGCCAGGACGATGGTGTTGACAGTCGAGGCGATGTGCGCCCGGCCGACCCGCGTGGCAGCCCGGTAGAGCTGCAACCGGCTCAGCCCGGGGTTGGCGTTCGCCAGCTCGGTGACGGTGGCGGCCTGGGTGACCGTCACGTCGTCGAGCACTCCGAGTGAGCCGATGATGATCCCGGCGAGCAGCAGGCCGCGCAGGTCCACATCGGCCTGGAACATCGACAGCGTGGTGGCGTCCTCGCTGCCGAAGCCGGTGAGGTGGGTGGCAGCCGTGGCGATTGTCGCGAGCACGCCGGTGAGCACCAGGCTGCCCAGGGTGCCGAGCACCGCGACCGACGTCTGGGCTGTCACTCCGTGTGTCAGGTAGAGCACCACGAACATGATCAGGGCTGCACCGACCACCGCCACCAGCAGCGGTGACCGGCCGGCACCGATGCCCGGCAGCACGAAGGTGAGCAGGATGGCGAAGCTGGCGGCCAACCCCGCCAGCGCGGCCAGGCCCCGCCACCTGCCGAACGCGACGATCGCGGCGGCGAAGACCACCGCGAGCCACACCAGCGGCGTACCGCGCTGGTGTTCGGCGATGTTCCAGCTGCTGGCGGCGGGATCGGTCGGATCGGTCAGCTCGACCAGGACGACCTCGTCGCCGACCTCGACCCGTGGCGCCCCGGGCCCGGCGGGGACGGGCGTGTGCACCTCTTGGCCGGCGCTCGGCCCGTCCTCGATCCGTACGTCCACGGTCCCGCACGGCCCGGTGGCCGGCGCGCCCTCCGGGTTGGCCGACGGCGGGCAGGCTTCGGTCACCACCCGGGTCACCGTGCCGTGGTGGCGCGGCACGTCCGCGCCACCGCCGGTCCGCGGTGCCCCGTCCCGTGGCCAGAGCAGCACGGTGGCGACGACTGTGGCAACGAAGAGCGGCACCACCGTCGCGACGAGGATCCGTCGTACCCGGGGCGGGGCGGGGTGAGCGGAACGGCTGTGATCGGAACCCAATGCGAGACTCCCAACGATCCGATGCGGGGTACGTGCCGAGGGGCCTGGCGGTTCACCTCCGCCGGACGAACACGGTGACGAGCGCATCGGATGGCTGGCTGACGACCTGGCGATCACGGAGAGTGGCCGCGCGGCCCGGCTGGTGCGTGCCGGCGCCGCTGTCCGGCGGTGCCGGCGCCCGGCTGCGTGGCGGGGTCCGGTGGGCCATCGTCGGCAATGGTAGTCACGGCGGGAGCCGGACCGGTCTGTTGGTTCAGCCGCGCTTCATGAGTCGGCCGACGGCCGCCATCATCTCGGTGGCCATCTCGTCGGCCCGGCCCTCGGCCGCTCCCTCGTGCATGCAGTGCCGGGCGTGCCCGTCGAGCAGGCCCAGGGCCACCTTGTCGAGCGCGGCCTGGATCGCGGAGATCTGGGTGAGCACGTCGATGCAGTAGCGGTCGTCGTCGACCATCTTCTCGATGCCCCGGACCTGGCCCTCCACGCGGCGGAGCCGCGCGAGCAGCTGGTCCTTGCTGGCGGTGTACCCGCGGATCGGGGTGGGAGCGGTCATGGCGACGAGGATAGCGTACCCCTGGGGGGTATGGTAACGTCCCTTCCTACCGGATACCCCCACCGGGTACCGGTACGTGATCGGACACCAGTCTGCCTCGGCATTACCCCTGGGGGGTATACGCTGGCAGGCGACGAAGGGAGAGATTCGATGGTCGACACGACGTACCAGGTGCGGGGCATGACCTGCGGGCACTGCGTCAGCGCCGTCAGCGCCGAGGTGGGCGCCATCGCCGGGGTGCGCGACGTGCAGGTGGATCTCGCCACCGGCCGGGTCACCGTCACCAGTGAGCAGCCCGTGGCCACCGAGTCCGTCCGGGCGGCGGTCGACGAGGCCGGTTACGACCTCGTCGAGGCGTGAGCGGGAGGCCCGAGGTGAACACGGTGACCAGGCTGGGCGGGTTCGCCCTCGGTCTCGCGGCGGTCTTCGGCGCGGCGTACGGGATCGGCCGGGTGGTCGACCCGGCCGCCCCGGCCGTCCAGAGCCGGCACGACGGCGGCGCCGCCCACACCTCGGGCCCCACCGCGCACGACGAGGTGACCGATCGAGTTCCCGGTGGCCTGCTCGTCTCCGACCGGGGATACACACTCGTTCCGGTGGCTGCCCCGGCAGGCGAGTTCGCCTTCCGCATCGGTGGGCCGGACGGCCGCCCGGTGACCAGGTACGACGTGGCGCACGACAAGCGGATGCACCTGATCGTCGCCCGCCGGGACCTGTCCGGCTTCCGCCACGTGCACCCCGACCTGGCTCCCGACGGCACCTGGCGGGTCGACACCCCGCTTGCCGGTCCCGGGCAGTGGCGGGCGTTCGCCGACTTCGCCCCGACCGGGGGCGAGCCGCTGATCCTCGGGGTGGACGTGACGGTCCCCGGCGAGCTGACCGAACGACCGCTGCCCGCCCCGGCGACCAGCACCACAGTCGACGGGTACACGGTCACCCTGGCCGGCACGCCGCAGCCCGGCCGCACCTCGCCACTCACCCTGACCGTCAGCCGGGACGGGCAGCCGGTCACCGACCTGGAGCCCTACCTGGGGGCGTACGGGCACCTGGTGGCGTTGCGCCGGGGCGATCTGGCGTACCTGCACGTCCACCCGGACGGAACGCCCGGCGACGGGCGGACCCGGCCGGGTCCGGAGGTCACCTTCCTCGCCGAGGTGCCGTCGGCCGGCAGCTACCGGCTCTACCTCGACTTCCGGCACGGCGGGCGGGTGCACACCGCCGAGTTCACAGTCGTCGCCGACGCCGCCGCGACAGGTGGCGGCCCCACCCCGGGTGGACCGTCCCCGAGCGGCAGCGCCGAGCACGGCACCCCCGGCCACGGGCACAACTGACGGGACCAGACGATGACCACCACCAGCAGACCACTGCCCGAGGCGCCGAACCGGATCGAGCTGGCCATCGGGGGAATGACGTGCGCCGCCTGCGCCGCCCGGATCGAGAAGAAGCTGAACCGGATGGACGGGGTGAGCGCCACAGTCAACTACGCCACCGAGAAGGCCACCGTCCGGTACGCCGACGGTGTCACCCCGGACGACCTGATCGACACGGTGCAGAAGACCGGCTACACGGCGGCCCTGCCGGCCCCGCCGACGACCGAGCAGCCGGTCGACCCGCTGCGGGGTCCGCGTACCCGGCTGTGGGTGTCGGTGGCGCTCAGCGTGCCGGTGGTCGTGCTGGCCATGGTGCCGCCCTGGCAGTTCGACTACTGGCAGTGGCTGTCGCTGACCCTCGCGGCTCCGGTGGTGGTCTGGGGCGGGCTGCCGTTCCACCGGGCCGCCTGGACCAACCTGCGGCACGGCGCCGCGACCATGGACACTCTGGTCTCGCTGGGCACCCTGGCCGCGTTCGGCTGGTCACTCTGGGCGCTCTTCCTGGGTGACGCGGGGATGCCCGGGATGACGCACCCGTTCCGCTTCGACATCACGCGCACCGACGGCGCCGGCACCATCTACCTGGAAGCAGCCGCCGGGGTGACGGTGTTCATCCTGGCCGGCCGCTACTTCGAGGCCCGGTCCAAGAGGACCGCCGGGGCGGCCCTGCGCGCCCTTCTCGAACTCGGCGCCCGGGACGTGGCGGTGCTGCGCGACGGGGTGGAGACGCGGATCCCGGTGGACCGGCTCGCCGTCGGTGACCGGTTCGTGGTCCGCCCCGGCGAGAAGATCGCCACCGACGGGGTCGTCGACGAGGGCACGTCCGCCGTCGACGCCAGCATGCTGACCGGTGAGTCGGTGCCGGTCGAGGTCGGACCGGGCGACGGTGTGGTCGGCGCGACGATCAACGCGGGGGGCCGATTGGTCGTCACCGCCACCCGGGTCGGCGGCGACACGCAACTCGCCCGGATGGCCGACCTCGTCGAGCAGGCGCAGAGCGGCAAGGCCGCCGTGCAGCGGCTGGCCGACCGGATCTCCGGTGTCTTCGTGCCTATCGTCATCACCCTGGCGGTGGGCACCCTCGGCTGGTGGCTCGGCACCGGCGCCGGTCCGACCGCCGCGTTCACCGCCGCCGTGGCCGTGTTGATCATCGCCTGCCCGTGTGCCCTCGGTCTGGCCACGCCTACCGCGCTGCTCGTCGGCACCGGGCGCGGCGCCCAGCTCGGCGTGCTGATCAAGGGACCGGAGGCGCTGGAGTCGACCCGTCGCGTCGACACCGTCGTACTGGACAAGACCGGCACCGTGACGACCGGCCGGATGACGCTTGTGGACGTGGTGCCGGCGAGCGGCGAGGCCCGCGCCGAGCTGCTCCGGCTCGCCGGGGCCGTGGAGGCCGCCTCCGAGCACCCGATCGCCCGGGCCGTCGCCGCGGGTGCCGCCGAGGCCGGAGCTCTGCCCCCGGTGACCGGCTTCGCCAACCTCGAAGGGTCGGGCGTCACCGGCACCGTCGACGGGCGGGCCGTACTGGTCGGCCGGCCCCGGCTGCTGCGCGAGCGCGGTGTCGACGTACCGCCGGAGGTCGACTGGGCCGTGCGGGACGCCGAGGCCGCCGGACGTACGGCGATCGTCGCCGGCTGGGACGGACGGGCGCGGGGCGTGCTGGCGGTCGCCGACGTGGTCCGGCCCACCAGCCGGACGGCCGTGGCTCGGCTGCGCGCGCTGGGGCTCACCCCGGTCCTGCTGACCGGGGACAACCCCACAGTGGCCCGGGCGGTCGCCGCCGAGGTGGGCATCGACGAGGTGATCGCCGAGGTGCTGCCGGCCGGGAAGGTCGACGTGATCAAGCGGCTCCAGGCCGAGGGGCGGTCGGTGGCGATGGTGGGGGACGGGGTGAACGACGCGCCGGCGCTGGCCCAGGCCGACCTGGGGCTGGCCATGGGCACCGGCACCGACGTGGCCATCGAGGCGTCCGACCTCACCCTCGTCCGGGGCGACCTGGATGCGGCGGTGGACGCCATCCGGCTGTCCCGACGCACGCTCGGGATCATCCGGGGCAACCTGTTCTGGGCCTTCGGTTACAACGTGGCAGCCCTGCCGCTGGCCGCCGCCGGGCTGCTCAACCCGATGATCGCCGGTGCCACGATGGCGCTGTCCTCGGTCTTCGTGGTGGCCAACAGCCTGCGGCTGCGCCGGTTCCGCTCGGCCGCCGATCGCGGATTGTGACGACGGCGATGGTTGGACCGGTGACGGTCGGGGTACCTCTGCTGTCGTAGGGACGCTTGCTTGCAATGGAGGTTGGCAATGGGATTCGACGACAAGATCAACAACGCCACCGAGGACGCGACCGGCAAGCTGAAGGAAGGCGCCGGTCGGGCCACCGACAACGAGCAGCTCGAGGCCGAGGGTCGCGCTGACCAGTCCACGGCCAAGCTCAAGCAGGCCGGCGAGAAGATCAAGGACGCCTTCAAGAGCTGACGTACGACATATCCGAACGCCGGGCCGGTGATCTCTCACCGGCCCGGCGTTCTGCGTGTCCGGCTCGCCCGGACCCTGAGATCCCCCTGATCCCGCTCTCCGACCGCACCGCAGCGCGGCATTACCTGCTAACTTCTGTTGGCATGTGCAAGGGCTGGTTATGAGTGCCGCCTCACCGCCGACCGGCGACGACCTGGTCCGGGTGCTGGCCACCCTGGCCAACCCGCACCGGCTGCGGGTCGTCGCCGCGCTGGCCCGTGAGCGTGCCTATGTCAGCGGGCTGGCCCGGCAACTGGGCATCAGCCGGGCGCTGTTGCAGGTCCACCTACGGAAGCTGGCGGCGGCCGGGCTGGTCACCGCCCGCCTGGAGTTGTCGGAGGACGGGAAGGCCATGAACTACTACGAGGTGGAGCCGTTCGTGCTCACACTCACCCCCGAGGTCATCGCGGCGGCGGTCCAGACGCTTACCGTGCCCGACTCGGCCGAGCAGTCCGGAGCGGACCGATGAGCGAGCACGACTGGACCGAGGTCGTCGGCGCGATCGGCATCTTCGGTTTCCTGATCAGCGTGGTCACGGTGACAGTCGTCCAGTTCGCCAAGACCCGGCGGGCCCGGTACGAGGCCGCCCGCGCGGACGACTACCGCAGGCTCGCCGAGACGGCCGCTCAGTCCCAGGCGGAGAACGCCCGCCTGCTCGCGGCAATGGACGGCCGGCTGGGCGGGATGGAGACCCGGATGACCACCCTCGAACGCGTCCTGCGTGACGTCGACTGACCTCGCCGCAGACGTAGGTCCCGGGCCGTCGAGCGGCCACTCGACGGCCCGGGTGGAAGCAGCATCACCTCGCCCGTTGGGCGAGTTTCACAGGTAACGCTCCTTCGAGGAGAGGACAGCACCTCATGCTGCGCGTACGCAAATCCGCAGTCGGCTGGGCGGTAGCCCTGGCCCTCACGGCCGCCGGCCTGACCCCGGCGAGCCCGGCCGCCGCCCAGCCCACCATCGACTGGCAGCCCTGCGCCAAGGACGCCACCGCCCAGTGCGGCACCCTGTCGCTGCCGGTGGACTGGAACCGACCCCGGGGCGATCGCTTCGACCTGGCGTTGGCCCGCCGGGTCGCCGACCCGGCCAGCCGGGAGGGCGCGCTGGTCTTCGGCCCCGGCGGGCCGGGCGACAGCGGGGTCGACCGGGTGGTGAACGGCAGCTCCCGGTTCAGCGCCGACCTGCGCCGCCGGTTCGACATCGTCAGCTTCGACCCGCGCGGCACCGGCGGCAGCAACCCGGTGCTCTGCGCACGGGACCTGCTCGCCCGGCAACCGCAGTTGATCGCCGACCAGGCCCAGTTCGACGCCACGCTGGCAGGCAACGCACTGTTGCGGGCCGACTGCCGCGCCCGCACCGGGCCCCTCTACGACCACGTCGACACCACAAGCGCTGCCCGCGACCTCGACGCGATCCGGGCCGCGCTCGGCGAACGGCAGTTGACCTTCCACGGCAGCTCGTACGGCACCCTGCTCGGTGAGCGGTACGCGGAACTGTTCCCGGAGAAGGTCCGGGCCATGGTGCTGGAGGCCGCCATGGACCACAGCCTCGGCACCCGGGCGCTCCTCGACACCCAGGCCGTCACCTCGGAGGACGCCTTCGACGAGTTCGTCGCCTGGTGCGACAGGTCCACCGCGTGCGCCCTGCACGGGAAGGATTTCCGGGCGATCTGGGAGAGGCTGCGTGCACGGGCCGAGCGCGGTGTGCTGACCGACCCGAAACGGGGTGGGGCGGTGCTGACCCCGTTCGAGCTGACCCGGCTCACTCACAAGGAGTTCTACGACACGTGGCGCTGGCCGGGGCTCGCCGAGTGGCTGGGCAGTATGGACGCCTCCGGCGTCGCGGGGGGTGCAGTCCCGTCGGCGGACGACGCGGTGGCCCCGTACCCCTTCGCGGTCTTCTGCCAGGACTGGAGCCTGCCGGTCCGCGACTACCGCGAGTACGCCGGACACCTGCGCCGGATGGCCCGGCTCGCACCGGACCTGCGGTACCCGACGGCGGTGTTCGCCCTCGCGACCTGCCTGGGCACGCCGACGCCTGTCGCCAACCCGCAGCACCGCCTGCGCGTGCGCACCGACGTGCCGCTGCTGATCGCCGCCACCGTGCACGACCCGGCGAGCGGGTACAACTGGGCCACGAACGTGGCCCGGCAGTTGGGCCGGCACGGCGTGCTGCTGACCTACGAGGGTTGGGGGCACGGCAGCTACACCACAAGCCCGTGCGTGGGGCGGGCCGTCGACGCCTACCTGATCGACCAGGTGGCGCCCGCCCGGGGCACCCGCTGCCCGGCCGTCGACCCCGACGTGTGACCGAGCCGCCGGTCGTCGGGTGGTCAGATCTGCCCGGCGGCCGGCGGCGGGTCTATTCGGGCACGGTCAGCCGGGCGGCCCGGGACTGGAGATAGCGCTGCTCGGGCAGGCTCGTGGTGCCGCGTGCCGCCGCAAGGTACGCGTCCCGCGCCGCGCCGGATTCGCCGGCCAGCTCCAGCAGGTGCCCCCGGACGGCGGCGAGCCGGTGGTGTCCGGCCGTACGCCCGTCGGCGTCCAGGGCGGTGAGCAGGGCGAGGCCGGCCCGTGGCCCGTCCACCATGGCCACCGCCACCGCCTCGTTGAGCGTGACCATCGGGTTCGGGGCGATCCGGGTCAGCAGCCGGTAGAGCGCCACGATCTGCCGCCAGTCCGTCTCCGCCGCCGTCGGCGCCTCGGCGTGCACCGCCGCGATGGCCGCCTGGAGCTGGTACGGGCCGGGCGGCGACCAGGTCAGCGCCTCGGTGACGAGGGCGACTCCCTCCGCGATGGCGGCGGCGTCCCACCGGCTGCGGTCCTGCTCGGTAAGCGGCACCAACTCGCCGTCCTCGCCGACCCGGGCCGCCCGGTGCGCGTCGGTGAGCAGCATCAGCGCCAGCAGCCCGGTCACCTCACCGTCGTCGGGCAGCAGCCCGTGCAGGACGCGGGCCAGCCGGATCGCCTCGCCGGTCAGCTCGGCCCGGCGCAGGTCCGGCCCACTGGACGCGGTGTACCCCTCATTGAAGATCAGGTAGAGCACCCGGAGCACGGTCCGCAACCGCTCGCCGCGCTCACCCGGCCCGGGCATCGAGAACCGGGCCCCGGCGGCCTCGATCCGCTGCTTGGCCCGCCGGATCCGTTGGCTCATCGTCGCCTCGGGCAGCAGGTGCGCCCGGGCGATCTGGGCGGTGCTGAGCCCGCCGACCGCCCGCAGGGTGAGCGCCACCTGCGCCGAGGGCGCGAGCGCCGGATGGCAGCAGAGGAAGAGCAGGGCGAGGGTGTCGTCGGCGTCCGCCACCGCCGGCGGGGCGTCGGCCGCCGGGGCGACCTGGGCGTACGCCGGCTCGCGCAGCGCCACCGCCACCTCGCGGTCCCGGCGGGCGCTCTCGCTGCGCCACTCGTCGGTGAGCCGCCGGGTGGCCACGGTGAGCAACCAGGCGCGCGGGTTGTCCGGTACGCCCTGGCCGGGCCACTGCGTCGCGGCCGCGAGCAACGCCTCCTGCACCGCGTCCTCGCACCTGTCGAACTGGCCGTGCCGGCGGACCAGCAGGCCGAGGACCTGCGGCGCGAGCGTGCGCAGCAGGTCCTCGACCGTCCGGTCGTCGGTCACATCTCCGTCCCGGCCTGTTCCATGATCGGTCGGACCTCCATCGCGCCGCCGTAGCGCACGTCCGGCCAGCGGGCGGCGATCTCGGCGGCCCGCTGCGGGCTGTCACAGTCGACGGTCAGGTAGCCGGCGAACTGCTCCTTGCTCTCCATGAACGGCCCGTCGACGATCTCGGCGTTGCCGTCGACGCGCCGGACCGTCTGCGTCTGCGCCGGGTCGGCCAGCGCCTGGCCGTCGACCAGCTCGCCGGTCTCGGTCAGCTCCTTCATGATGTCGTCGACCTCGCCGAACAGGGCATTGCGGTCCTCTTCGGTAAGCCCCTCGGTGAAGCCGGGCCGGTTCCAGATCAGCAGCATGTACTTCACGGCGACGCTCCTCGGTTACTGGCCGCCCCCGGTCGGGGTGCGACTCACCGGAGGGTCGGAGCCGACACCCCGTTCCCTACCGCGTACCGAAGAAAATCGCAGAAACACTCCCAGGCGGTGGTCCCACGCCGGGCGGATCACTGTCGGCCCGGCACCTGTCGAGGCCGGTGACCGCCGCCGGCGTCCAGCGCGGCCCGGTCGGCGGCCGAGGTGCCGGACGACCAGCCCTCGGCGTCGCGGACGCTCAGCCGGTGCCGGGTGACGCCCGGGAAGAGGGTGTCCAGCCGCTCCTGGACCGCCTCGCCGCGCGCGGCGAGCACCGGCAGCAGCCGCTCCGACCCGGCCGTCTCGGCGGCGGCCTGGTCCGCCGCCTCGGTGGCCGCGCGTAGTCGCTCACCGATCCGCAGCGCGAACGCGTTGAGGAAGGACTCGTCCCACACCTTCGTCCGCCGGCCCGACCCCGGGCGGCGCTCGGTACGCCCGCGCAGCATCGCGGCTGTGGCCTGCACCAGCAGCGAGGTGTAGAGCAGCTCCACCGCCACGAGGTCCGCCGGCCACCCCAGCACCGTGGTGAAACCGAGATCGTCGGACCAGACCGCCTCGCACCGGTTCGCCGCCGCCACCTCCTGCACCAGCAGCGCCTTCGCACCGGCGTACGGAGTCTCGGTGCCCAGCCGCACCCCGCCCGGCAGGTCACCGCGCTCCGCGCCGGCGGCCAACAGCGCCTCGTCGATGCTGTGCCGGGCGATCAGCTCCTGTGCCTTGCCTGTCAACGCCTCCGCCTCGGCCGGGAAGGTGGTCGACTCGGCCTTCGCGAGCAGCGCGCGGACCCGGTCCAGCATCGGCGACCCGCTGCGGCCCGTACCGGCGGTGCGGGGGGTCGTCGCCCCGGTCGAGCCGGGCGGCGGGCGGAGCACCGCGATCGGTGGCAGGCTCTCCACAAGCACGAGTACGTCGACAGCCGCGCGGAGCGCGTCGACCCGGTCCAGCCCTTCCGCGGCGGCCCAGGCGGCCAGCAGGTCGCGGCCGTCGTCCCGACCCTCGGCGGTCAGCCCGCGTAGCTGGTCGTCCCACCAGTCGGGGACCGGCCCGGCCTGCTCGCGTCGCTGGGCGGCCAGCGCGTCCCGGACCAGCCGGGCCGCCCTGGCGTCGAGCCGCCGCCCGGTGATCCGGTGTACGTCGACAGGCTGCCATCCGCGCGGCCAGAGCTGCCCGAGAGCACGGACCAGCCGACGGCGCAGGGCCGCGTCCACAGCCGTGGTGCCGTCCGCCGCGTCGGTGCCGACCATCAGCCGGTCCAGCTGCCGTTCGGCCTGTCGTACGTCGGTGCCGCGCACCGCCGCGAGCGCGTCGGCGACGAGTTCGTCCGCGTCCGGCACAGGCACCTCCTCAGTGGTTGCCCTCTCAGGCTCCATGATCATGCCGGTGGTCGTGCGGAAGTCGCGAAACGGGGACCCTGGCGGTGCCTCACCGGCAGTGGCTTCGGCGGGCATGGATCGTTGAGTCCGGGGTAGTGCGGCAGTGATTCGGGACGGATGCGGGGTGTGTGGTGGTCGGTTTCAGCCTGCCGAGTGCACGTACCGTCGACGCCCGTTCCTCTATTCTCGCGGGCGTCCTGATCGGCGTCGGGATCATGGCCGCCGTGGACGAGATCGTCTTCCACCAGTTGCTGGCCTGGCATCACTTCTACGACAGGTCCACCCCGTCGGTGGCGCTGCTCTCGGACGGGCTGCTACACGCTGCCGAGGTGATCGCCCTTGTCGGCGGGTTCTTCTGGTTCGCCGACCTGCGCCGACGGCTGGGCCTGTCGCCCCGGCTGGCCTGGGGTGGCCTCCTGCTCGGCGCGGGAGGGTTCCAGCTCTTCGACGGGCTGGTCGACCACAAGGTGCTCCGGGTGCACCAGATCCGCTACGGCGTACACCTGGTGCCGTACGACGTGGTGTGGAACGTGGCCGGCGCGGTCCTGCTGCTGGCCGGCGCGGCGCTCGTCTGGTGGACGCGATCCCGCCGGCCGGGTGACGGCTCCCGGTGACGGCAGTCGCTGCGGGCTGGTCGGTGCTGCCGCCCCTGGCACACGGGGGCCACACGGCGGACGGGCCGGGTTGGTTGCCGCTGCTCCCGGTCGCGGTGCTGGCCGTCGGCTACCTGCTGGCCGCCGTACGCGACAGGCGGGGCTGGGACCATCGGCGTACCGTCGCCTGGCTGGCCGGGTGCGCGGTGCTGGCGGTCGCGCTCGGGCCCGTGACCCACGTCGCGGGCGATCCGCGCTGGCACATGGCGCAGCACCTGCTGCTCGGCATGCTGGCGCCGCTGGGGCTGGTCCTCGGCGCGCCGGTGACGCTGCTGCTGCACGTCGCGCCCGCACCGACGCGTCGGCGGGTGGGCCGGCTGCTGCGCGCTCGCAGCCTGCACCTGATCGCCCACCCGGTCACCGCCGCGCTGCTGAGCACGGGAGGGTTGGCGCTGGTGCTGCTCACCCCGCTGTACGCGACGGCGGAACACCAGCCGGCCCTGCACCACGCCGTGCACCTGCACTACCTGGCCGCGGGCTACCTGTTCGCCTGGTCGCTGGCCGGGCCGGACCCGGCGCCCCGCCGCCCCGGGCTGGCCGTGCGGGTCGGCGCGCTGCTCGGCGCGTCGGCCGGCCACGCCGCGCTCGCCAAGTACCTCTACGCGCGGGCCGGCACCCTGCCCCCGGGGCTGACCGACCCGGACGCGGCGGCGTTCCGCTCGGCCGCCCAACTCATGTACTACGGCGGCGACGGGGCGGAGCTGCTGCTGGCGGTGGCCCTCTTCGCGACCTGGTACCACCGCCGGCGGTCACCTCGCGCGATCAGCGGGCTCGCGTCACGACAGCGCCCTGTCGTGACGCGAACCTCGTGATCAGCTCTGCGCGGGCGGGGCGGCCAGGGCGGCGGTGAGCCGCCGGAAGAACGCGCGGATGTCGTCCTCGCTGTGGTGCGTCTCGGCCTGGTCGTTCAGGGGGCCCGAGTAGAGCAGCGCCTGGTCCAACGCCTCCCGCGTCTCGGCCGGGCCACCCGGGTAGAGCCCGGCGGTCACCCCGTCGGCGACGCGGGTCACCACCGCATCGTCGAGCGCCCTGTCGAACTGGACCCCGTAGAGGATCCCGTTGACGTGGCCCTTCCAACTGTCCGTACCCATGCTTGTCGACTCCCCTAGAAGATCCGGCCGCCATCCCAGCCCAGAATCGGAACCCCGTTGACGCCGTTGCGTTTGAACTCGGCGTCGAGATTGGCCATGTGGCTCGGGTCGGGCTGGTAATGACCGCTGCGCGCCGTGGCGTACTCGACCCTACCGTCCTTGACGACCAGCTCGCCGGCCGCGGCGACCGGGTTTCCGTTACCCAGAGTGGAGTGGTGGAAGTCGCCGACCCGCTGGTAGTTGGACGCGTAGAGGTTGCCGTTGCGGTCCATCACGAAGATCGCCTGACCGTTGCCGCTGAACACGGTCTGCGCGCTCGACGTGTCGAACGGCTCGCCGTTGCGGGCGCTGCGCAGCACGCCGTCGCCGTCGAAGAAGACCCGGTGCTGTTCCAACTCCTCGGGACTGAGCCGGCGCACCGCCGTCGGGAAGTGGCCCCCGGGCAGGTGCTCGTTGCGGTACTTGTCGAGCATCTTCTTCGTGTTGGGATAGCGCGGCGTGGTGTGCGGGCCGGGCACGCGGGGCCGCTTCGGGCCGCCCTTCGCCCCCTTGCGGGCGAAACGGCGCAGCAGCGTCTTCGCGCGCTTCAGCAACTGCGGGATGATCTCCTTGACGACCTTTTCGATGACCTCCTTGATGACCCGCTGGATCGCCATCCGGGCCAGGCCGATCGAGACGGGGATCTGGGCCAGCGAGGCGCCGAAGCTGGGTGCCGCCGCCGCCAACGCGATCGCCACCTGGATCACCAGGATCGTCAACTGGACGATCACGATGATCTTCTGCGTCAGGGTGATGATGGCCATCACCAGCAACGCCATGCCGATCAGTTCGGCGGCCTGCGCGCCGTCCTCGATGCGGCGCGGCGCACCCTCCTCGCCCTGCCACACCTGCTCGAACGCCCGGACGTCGTCGCCGCTGTTGGTCGTGCTGACCTGGGCCGCTCCCGACTGCGCCTCCCCGGCCGCCGTCCGCAGCCGGCCGGCGAACGCGAACCACATCTGGGACGCCTCGAACAGCAACTCCTCGTCGGCGGTCGGCCAGGTGAAGCCGACCCAGCCCAGCGCCTCGGCGAGCTCAGGAGGAAGCTGCATACCCACTGGGCAGCTCCATCCTCGTGAAGAGTTCCGCGTTGGCGAGGTCGGTCGCCTCGTGCGCGTCGGCGCTGAGGTCGAGGTTCTCGGCGGCCTCCAACAACTGGTCGGCCATCGACCGGTACACGTCGAGCGCGTGCGTCAGGACCTCGACGTACACGGCCCCGAAGAGTGACCCCGCCTCGTCGGCGCCCCAGGGATTACCGGCTCCGTTCACAGTCGACTCCAGGCCGCTGACCGCCTCGCCGAGCTGCTGGCCGGTTGTCGCGATCGACGACGCGGCAGAGTGCAGAGCGTCGACGTCCACCTCGATCCCGTCGGACATGGCTCAGCGACGATTCATCCGGCGGGTGGCCGCGTCCAGGTCACCGATCATCTGTTGGAAGCCACGGAACGCCTCTTCGGAGACCCGTTCCAGCTGCTGGGTGAGGGCCGTGCTGTCGACCTGGGCCGCGGCCGTCAGATCGGCCCGGCGGGCACGCTCGTCGGCCTGTGCCGCCTGGACCGCCTCCAGGACGTACTCGGCGATCGTGCTCGTGCCCGCTCGGGACAGACTCGGGTCGATCACCAGCGTCCGCAGGGCGCCGAAGGCGGCGACCTCCGCCTCGACCAGGCCGGCCCCACCGGTGCCCCGCCCCACCGTCTGCTCCGCGTCCGGCACGGGCCCGTCGGCCTCACCAGGCTGTGCCGTGACGGCACCCGATGCCTGACTCAGCAGGCGCATCGCCTCTTCGAGCGAGCCGCTCAGGCCGGACGGATCAATCCCGCTCGCCATGGTCGTCCCCCCCAGGTACGCAGTCGTCGTCGGTGCACGACGGTACCAACGCGACACCCGCTCGGGTGTCCCGTGGGTCCGCTGTGGATCAATCCCAGGAGGCGAGGATCTCGTCGACAGGCGCGACGTCGCGCCCCGGATCGGGCGCGGGGGCGGGCGGGCCCGCGGGCGTACGGTCGAAGCGGGGCGCCGGGGCCGGCTGGATCTCGCCGTCGACCTCGACGAACGTCCCCCGGGCCGCGTTGTGCGGGTGCCGGTGCGCCTCGCTCGGGGCGAGCACGGGGGCGACACAGGCGTCCAGGTCGGCGAAGACCGCCGTCCACTCGTCCCGGGTCCGCTCGGCGAACCGTTCGGTGAACCGCCTGCGCAGATCGTCCCAGCCGCTCGGGTCGTACTGGTCGGGCAGGTCCGCGTCGTCGGCCAGGCCGAGACCCGCCAGCAGTACGGCGTAGAAGGCCGGTTCCAGCGCCCCGACCGCCATGAAGCCGCCGTCGGCGGTGGCGTACGTGTCGTAGAAGGGCGCTCCTCCGTCGAGCAGGTTCCGTCCGCGCGAGGCGGCCCACAGGCCGGTGCCGAGCAGCCCGTGCAGGAACGAGGTGAGCAGCGCCGATCCGTCCACCATTGCCGCGTCGACGACCTGGCCGACGCCGGAGCGTTCCCGTTCCAGCAGCGCCGCCAGCACCCCGACGGCGAGCACCATCCCGCCACCGGCGAAGTCACCGATCAGGTTCAGCGGCGCGTGTGGGCGGGCGCCGGGTCGGCCCAGGGGCTCCAGCGCCCCGGCGACCGCGATGTAGTCGATGTCGTGGCCGGCCCGACCGGCCAGCGGGCCGTCCTGGCCCCAGCCGGTCATCCGCGCGTACACCAGGCGGGGGTTGTGGTCCCGGCAGACGTCCGGGCCGAAGCCGAGTCGCTCGGCGACTCCCGGCCGGTACGCCTCGACGAGCACGTCCGCCCGCTCGACCAGGCGCAGCAGGTCGGCGACACCGGCCGGGGACTTGAGGTCCAGCGCGGTGACCCGGCGACTGCGCTGCAACGGTCCACCGGTGGGCGCGGCCAGCCGCCCGGCGCCCGGTCCACCCGGCCGGTCGACGCGCACCACGTCCGCCCCGAGGTCGGCGAGCACCATGCAGCCGAACGGGGCCGGCGCGAGACTTGCCAACTCGACGACCCGCAACCCGGCCAGCGGCCCGCCGCGCGCGGCCGTCACGCGACGCCTGCCGGTTCGGCTGGACGGGCAGCCGGCTCGGTGCCGGTCGGCGTCTCGGCGGCGTTACGGGCGGCGAGCCGGTCGGCCAGGTCGGCGGGTGGTGTGAACCGGTCGCCGTACGCCTCGGCCAGCTCGCTGGCGCGGGCCGCGAAGCCGGCCGGGCCGCCCGCGTACTGCCGGACGTAACGGATCACGCCTCCCGTCCAGGCGGGGAAGCCGATGCCGAAGATCGAACCGATGTTGGCGTCGGTCTCGGTGCGTAGCACCCCCTCGTCGAGGCAGCGCAACGCGTCGAGTGCCTCGGCGAAGAGCATCCGCTCCTGGAGGTCGGTGAACGGCACCGCCCGCCCGGTGTCGCTGACCAGGTCGGCGAGGCCGGTCCACAGCCGACTCCGGGTGCCGTCGTCGTAGGAGTAGAAGCCGCGTCCGGCCGCACGCCCCGGCCTGTCGTACGCGTCGACAAGTTCGTCGACGAGCCGGTGCGCGGGCAGCGGGAGGTACTCCTCGCTGGCCGCCTCGAACTGGCGGCGGATCCGCTGGATCAGGTTGAGGCTCACCTCGTCGGCCAGCGCCAGGGGCCCGGTCGGGTAGCCGGCCTGCAACGCGGCCTGCTCCACCGACGCGGCCGGTACGCCCTCGGCGACCATGCCTACCGCCTCGTCGATGAACCTGCCGATCACCCGGCTGGTGAAGAAGCCCCGACCGTCGTTGACCACGATCGGGGTCTTGCCGATCCGCCGGCCCAGGTCGAAGGCGCGCGCCACTGCCGCGTCACCGGTCCGCTCGCCGACCACGATCTCCAGCAGCGGCATCCGGTCCACCGGGGAGAAGAAGTGCATGCCGATGAAGTCCGCCGGTCGGTCCACTCCCTCGGCCAGGGCGGTGATCGGCAGGGTGGAGGTGTTGGAGGCGAGCAGCGCGTCGGGCGCCAGGACCTGCAGCACCTCGGCGAAGACCGCCTTCTTCAGCGCCGGGTCCTCGAAGACCGCCTCGATGACCGTGTCGCAGCCGGCGAGGGCTTCCACCTGGTCGGTGGTGGTGATCCGGTCCAGGATCGCGCGGGCGTCGGCCTCCGTGGTACGGCCCTTACGGACCCTGCGGGCGAGCAGCCGCTCGGCGTGTTCCCGGGCCCGCCCGGCGGCCTCCGGCGACACGTCCCTCACCACCACGTCGAGGCCGGCGCTGGCGCAGGCGTACGCGATGCCCGCGCCCATCATGCCGGCGCCGAGCACCGCCACCCGGCGCACCGGCGGAACGTCGACTGACGGTCGGGCGGCGCCGCCGTTGACTGCCTTCAGGTCGAAGAAGAAGGCCCCGATCATGTTCTTGGCGACCTGGCCGGTGAGCAGGCCGATCAGGTGCCGGGTCTCCACGGTCAACGCGGTGTCCAGGTCGACCTGTGCGCCCTCGACGGCGGCGGCCAGGATCGCCTCCGGCGCGGGCAACCGGGCACCCTTGAGCTGCTTGCGCAGGGTGGCCGGGAAGGCGGGCAGCTGCGCGGCAAGTGAACGGCTGGCCGGGGTGCCACCGGGCATCCGGTAGTCCGGCCGGTCCCACGGCTGGGCCGGCTGGGGGTTCGCCGCGATCCAGGCCCGTGCGCGATCCAGCAGCTCGGTGGGCGTGGCGACCACCTCGTCCACGATGCCGGCGGCCAGGGCGTCGGCCGGGCGCATCCGCCGACCGGTGAGCAGCACAGTGGTCAGCGCACCCGCCAGGCCGAGCATCCGTACCGTCCGGGTGACACCGCCGGCCCCGGGCAGCAGGCCCAGGGTCACCTCGGGCAGCCCGAGCCGCGAGTCGGGCGCGTCCAGCGCGATCCGGTGGTGGCAGGCGAGGGTGATCTCCAGGCCACCGCCGAGCGCGGAGCCGTTGACCGCCGCGACCACTGGTCTGCTCAGCGTTTCCAGGCGGCGCAGGTCCCGCTTGATGGTGCCCAGCAGCTCCGCCAGGGCGGCCGCGTCGGCGCGGGTGGCCCGGATCATCTCGGGCAGGTCACCGCCGGCGAAGAACGTGGACTTCGCGCTTGTCACGATGACGCCGACGAGATCGCGCTCGCCCTCCAGCCGCTCCAGCACGGCGCTCATCGACGCCGCGTACGCCCGGTTCATGGTGTTCGCGGACTGGTCGGGGTCGTCCAGGGTGAGCGTGACGATGCCGTCGTCGCCGCGGTCGTACCGGATGGTGGTGGTCATGTGTCTTTTCCCCCGGGTCAGCAGCGCTCGAGAACGGTGGCGACGCCCATGCCGCCGCCGATGCAGAGGGTCACCACGGCCCGGCGCAGGTCGCGGCGCTCCAACTCGTCCAACGCCGTGCCGAGCAACATGGCTCCGGTGGCACCCAGCGGATGGCCGAGCGCGATCGCGCCGCCGTTGACGTTCACCCGGTCCGGGTCGAGGACCAGGTCGCGGACGTACTTGAGCACCACCGCCGCGAACGCCTCGTTGATCTCGAAAAGGTCGATGTCGTCGACTGTCAGTCCGGCGACGGCGAGCGCCTTGTGGGTGGCCGGGATCGGGCCGGTCAGCATGAGCGTCGGGTCGGCGCCGGTGACGGCAGCGCCGACGATCCGGGCGCGCGGGGTGAGACCGAGATCCTGACCCACCTGCTCCGACCCGATGAGCACAAGCGCCGCGCCGTCCACGATGCCCGACGAGTTGCCGGCGTGGTGGACGTGCTCGATGGCCTCCAGCCAGTGGAACTTCTGCAACGCGACCGCGTCGAAGCCCGCGGCCTCGCCCATCGTGGCGAAGGACGGGGCGAGCCGAGCGAGGGCCTCCCGGGTGGTCTCCGGGCGCGGGTGCTCGTCGACGGTGAGGATGTCCAGCCCGTTGCCGTCGCGCACCGGCACCACCGAGCGGGCGAAGTGCCCACCGGCCCACGCCTTGGCGGCGCGCTCCTGCGACCGCAGCGCGTAGCCGTCCACGTCGTCGCGGGTGAAGCCCTCCAGGGTGGCGATCAGGTCGGCGCTGACGCCCTGCGGCACGAACGACGTGGCAAGCGCGGTCTGCGGGTCGGTGGCCCAGGCCGCGCCGTCGGAACCCATCGGTACCCGGGACATCGACTCCACCCCACCGGCGAGCAGCAGGTGCTCCCAGCCGGAGCGGATGCGCGCGGCAGCGGAGTTGACCGCCTCCAACCCGGAGGCGCAGAACCTGTTGAGCTGCACCCCGCCCACCTGGTCGGGCAGCCCGGCCAGCAGCGCGGCGGCCCGCGCCAGATCACCGCCCTGCTCGCCGACGGGGGTGACGATGCCGAGCAGCAGATCCTCCAACCGACCGACGTCCAGGCCGGGGTTGCGCTCGCGCAGCGCGCCGATCAGGCCGACCACAAGCGAGATCGGCTTGACCCCGTGCAGCGCGCCGGTGTCCCGGCCGCGTCCGCGCGGGGTGCGGACCGCGTCATAGACGTACGCCTCAGAGGGCACGGGCGATCAGCTCCTTCATGATCTCGTTGGTGCCGCCGTAGATCTTCTGCACGCGGGCGTCGGCGTACATCCGGGCGATCGGGTACTCCGTCGTGTAGCCGTAGCCGCCGAACAGTTGCAGGCACCTGTCGATGACCTCGCACTGCCCGTCGGTGAGCCACGACTTCGCCATCGCCGCAGTGGCCACGTCCAGGTCGCCACGCATGTGCCGGACGATGCAGTCGTCCAGGAAGACCCGGCTGACCCGGGTGCGGGTGGCGCACTCGGCGAGCACCATCCGGGTGTTCTGGTGCCCCATCAGGGTCTTGCCGAAGGCGGAGCGCTCCTTGGCGTACGCGACGGTAAGCGCGACGGCGCGCTCCATCGCGGCCACCGCGCCGACGCCGATGACGAGGCGTTCCTGCGGGAGCTGCTGCATGAGCTGGATGAAACCCAGCCCCTCGGCCCCGCCCAGCAGGTTGGCCGAGGGCACCCGGAACTCGTCGAAGAACAGCTCGGCGGTGTCGTTGGCGTGCAGCCCGATCTTCGACAGCAGCCGGCCTCGGCGGAAGCCCTCCGGATCGCCGCCCACCTCGCACACCAGCAGCGAGACGCCTGCCGCCCGCTGCTCCGGATCGGTCTTGACGGCCACGAGCACCAGATCGGCCAGGCCGCCGTTGGTGATGAACGTCTTCGCGCCGGTGACCAGGTAATCGTCGCCGTCGCGGACCGCCCGCGTACGCATCGCCTGGAGGTCCGAGCCGCCGTCCGGCTCGGTCATCGCGATCGCGCCGACCAGCTCGCCGCTGCACAGGCCGGGCAGCCACCGTCGCTTCTGCTCCTCGCTGCCGTACGCGACGAGATAGCCGGTGACGATGCCACTGTGGACGGCCAGCCCGAGGCTGCTCTCCCCGGTGTAGGCCTGCTCGTGCAGCAGGACGGCCTCGTGGGTGAAGCCGCCGCCCCCGCCGCCGTACTCCTCGGGGACCGACAGGCCGAGTAGCCCCAGCTCACCGGCACGCCGGTAGTGCTCGCGGTCCGGGTGACCCTGCGCCAGCAGGCGGTCGGCGTGCGGCAGCACCTCCTTGGTGAAGAAGGTGCGGGCCAGATCGGCGAGGTCGTCGTGCTCCGGTTCGCGCCAGGGCGAGGGGGGACCGTCGGGGGTCGGCATGTGCACCACCCTCGCGCCCTGTTGGCGACCTGTCAATAAGCGTGCCTCGGGCGGCCGAGACCATTGATCGACTCCGGTTCCTTGACGTCGGGCCATCCGCAGCAGTGGGACCCCCCGGCTTCAAGGAAACCGAGTCGATCAAGCGGGAGCGGGGTGGATCAAATCCGGCGACTAGCTGCGGGTCGGCTCACGTCGTCCGGAGGCGGCCAACCGCTCAGCGAGTGCGACGACACGGTCGCGGAGTTCGTCCGGGCACTCGATGACGAACGGCAGGTCGAGTGTGGCGAGCACAGCGGGTAACCAGTCGAGGCTCTCTGCTCGGATCTCCACGTCCTGCCAGCCTTCGTCCGTACCCTCGCGCACCTCGGCGATGCTGGCCGGTAGCTGCCTGCGGATCTGCTCACGTGTTCCCTGTATCCGCAGCGACACCGCATGCTGGTACGGCGCCTGTGCCATCGAGGTGAGGAGGCGCCCTGCGGGATCGTTCCCGGCGGGCGGCTCGAACGAGCCGGGCAGCGTTCTCGCGTCCGCGATGCGGTCGAGCCGAAGGGTCCGATCCTCACCGATATCCGGATCGACCCCGGTGACATACCACCGGCCGGCATGGTTGACCAGCCCGAACGGATGCAGCGCGCGGGCGCTACGCCTGCCGTCGCGCGAGGTGTACTGGAGTGAGATCGGCCGGTGCTGGCGGACCGCCTCGGCAACGGTGAGTAGGACATCTGTCTGCGGCGCCGGAAAGTCGCCGGGCTCGGTGGTGAAGGCGAGAGACTGGAGTACGGCGTCCAGCCGGTCCGCGATCCGCGACGGCAGGACGCGCCGGATTTTCGCGGCGGCAGTCTCGCCCGCCGCACCGGTAGCCGTCGCCAAACCGGCACGGCGGCCGGCAATCAGGCCGAGGAGGACGGCCAAGGCTTCGTCGTCGCTGAACATCAGCGGCGGCAGGCGATAGCCGGCGGCGAGCCGGTACCCGCCGTAGCGACCGCGCACCGACTCCACCGGCACGTCGAGGTCGACCAGGTGACTCACGTAGCGCCGCACCGTGCGCGGTTCGACACCGAGCCGCTCGGCAAGCTCGGCCATCGTCCGGACGCCGCCAGACTGTAGGAGCCCCAGCAGTGCGAGCACCTGTGCTGTCGGCCGTGCCACGGTCTGAACCTACCTCGAATACTGGACCAGATCTGTCCAGTATTCGGGTTAGCGTGCCGATGGCAGACCGGTACCGACCGTACTGAGCAGGGAGAAGGCATGGATCTCGTATCGATCCGCATCATCACCGGCGACATCAACCGCCTGGTCGGCTTCTACGAGAAGATCACGGGCGTGCAGGCGACCTGGGGCAACGAGGACTTCGCCGAGTTGCGCACCGACCACGGCACGCTGGCGATCGGCAGTACCCGCACCGTCCCACTGTTCGCGCCAGGGTCGGCCCGCCCGGCCGACAACCACACCGTGATCATCGAATTCCTCGTGGCAGACGTGGACGCGCTCTACGAGAAACTGAAGAACGTGGTGGAGGACTTCGTGAACGAGCCCACGACCATGCCCTGGGGTAACCGAGCACTGCTCTTCCGCGACCCCGACGGCAACCTGGTCAACTTCTTCACCCCGGTGACCCCCGACGCGATCGAGAAGTTCGGCCGCTGACCAGGTTGGCCCAGCCAGCGCGCGTGAACTACTCGGCCTCGTCGCCGTCGGTGGGGCGAGGTGGGCGGTGCTCGGCGATCCACGCCTCCACATCGGCCCGCAGCCAGACCGTGGTCCCGTGCAGCCGCTGGAACGGTGCCGGGAAGGTCGGATAGCGGATGAGCTGACGCATCCGGGTCCGGCTCACGCCGCCGAGCAACTCCTGCAACTCGTGCGGACCGACAAGTGGACCCGGGACCTCACCCATCAGTCGACGGTAGGGCGATCAAACAAGAGAGCACTACTCGGAGTCGTCCTCGCTCGGGCGTGGCGGGCGGTGTTCGGCGATCCACGCCTCCACGTCGGCCCGCAGCCAGACCTTCATGCCGCGCAGCTCCTGGTAGGGCCTCGGGAAGCTCGGCCGCATCGCGATCTGCTGAAACCGGCTCCGAGACACGTTGAGCCGCTGGCCGATTTCATACGGCCCCATCAGCTCGCCCGGACCCTCGTCTCCCACACCTCGACGGTAGGCACGTTTGCCAATCCCCATTCGGAGGTACCCGATCGGGGGTCTCCATCTTGACACTGCGTCGCTTTTGACCGAGGGTGATCGGAGGGTTGCTGTCGGCTCGGGACCGGCACTGCGGAGGGAAGGTGGGCGTTGATGGATCAGGCGACGGAGTTGGCGTGGCTGCGGGAGCGGGTCGGGGGATTGGAGACGGCGTTGCACTGCGCGCGCAGGGAGTTGTTCGATCTCCGTTGCCGGCTCACGTTGATCGGCCGGGTGGTCCGGGACGTGGACCGGGTGCAGCGAGCGCCCGGAGTGGCGGTCGGTGCGATCAACGCGGCGCTCTACGCCGAGACGTCCAACCTGCGGCACCTCGGTCGGCACGTGGTTCGGCGCCGCCGCGGCCAGTGATCGTGGCCGTCCGTTGATCAAGTGATGAAAAATAGGTCTCGCGGCTGCCCTTTGACCTACTTTTCATCACTTGATCAAAGGGAGGGGGCGGCTGCCGCTAGGGTCGGGCAGATGAGTGTCGAGACGGCTCCGCGTCGCCGCCGGTTGGAGCCGGACGCCAGGCGCGGGCAGATCCTCGCCTGCGCGGTCCGGCTGTTCGGCGAGCGGCCGTACGCGGAGGTGTCGACCACCGACGTCGCCCGGGAGGCGGGTGTCGCCCGGGGCCTCGTCAACCACTACTTCGGCACGAAGAAGGACCTCTACCTGGAGGTCGTCCGGGTCATGGTGACCATTCCGGAGGTCGCCCTGGAGCGGCTGCCCAAGGGTGAGCTGCGGACCCGGGTGGAGGCCAGCGTCTCGTGGTTCCTCGACGTGGTGTCCCGGCACAGCACCTCCTGGTTGGCAGCCGTCACCGCCCGGGGGATGGGTGGCGACGCCGACGTGGAGCGGGTGCTCGCCGAGGCCGAGGAGGTCGCCGCGGACCGCATGCTCGTCGCCGTCGGGCTGGCCGGCGAGGCGGAGCACCGCGAGGAGTTGCGCGGGATGGTTCGGGCGTACGGCGGGCTGGCCACGTCCACGGCGCGCGAGTGGCTCCAGCGCGGCGCATTGACCCGTGCCCAGGTGCACCTGCTGCTCACCGCCACGCTGCTGACCATTGTGGAACAGGTCATCCCGCAGGTCATCGCGGGCGAGGAAGCGGAGCGGCAGGCGCATCCCGGCTAGTTCACCGGCCGGATCGTCACCGACCGGCCGGGGTGGCCGCCGAGTACCGCCGCCGTGCCGCAGGGCTGGATCCCACCGATTGCGGCCGCACCAGCTGACCAGGCGATCCCCGCCGGGCTGGCAAGTCGCTGCGTCGGTGACGCAGACCACCCGGAAACGGCGATGCTGAAATAGCCGTATGAGTTACGGTTATTTCAACGGTCGGATGCGGCGACACGCGATCCGCGGCTCGACACGTCATCGAGGAGGAGACATGACCACACCTGCCCTGTCCTACGAGGTCTTCGTCTCGGACGGCCCGGTCCGGGCGGGCGACCAGCGCATGCCGGACGGGTCGCGGATCCACTGGAACCCGATCTCCTCCACCCTGATCTACGGGGCCGAGGAGGCGCTGCTCGTCGACCCGCCGTTCACCCACGAGCAGATCGCGGCGGTGGGCGACTGGATCGCGCGGTCGGGCAGGCGCCTGACGTCCATCTACGCCACGCACGGACACGGCGACCACTGGTTCGGAGCCCCTGAGCTGGTCAAGCGCTTCCCCGACGCGGTCACCTACGCGACGCCCGGCACGATTGAGGTCATGCGCCAGCAGGCCACCGTCGGGCGCAGCGAACTGTTCGACAAGGTCTTCCCCGGGCTCATCCCGGAAACGCCGGTCGACGCAGTGCCCGTGCCAACCGACGGCATCCTGCTGGAGGGCAATCTCGTCCAGCCCGTTGAGACCGGCCACACCGACACCGACCAGACCACCGTTCTGCACGTGCCGTCCATCGGCCTCGTGGTGGCCGGCGACGTGGTCTACAACGGCGTCCACCAGTACCTCCTGGAGACCGTCAACGGTGGCCTGCGGGAATGGCTCACGGCCCTCGACCGTGTCGAAGCGCTCGCGCCCCGCGCGGTCGTCGCCGGCCACAAGAACCGGCACCGTCCCGACGACCCGTCGAGCATCGACCAGACCCGGCAGTACCTGCTGAACGTGGAGCGGCTGCTGGTCGAGAAGCAGACCGCCCGCGAGTTCTTCGACGAGATGATGACGCTCTATCCGGACTGGGTGAACCCCGGACCGCTGTGGTACGGGGCGCTCGGACTGCTCGGAAGGTGACCTGACCATGTCTGTGACGCCCGATCCCGTGCTGTGGCTCGCCACCGCGCGATACGACATCGCCTCCGCTCCGGGCAGCCTCGGGCTCGTCCAGGACCTGCTCAACACGATCTCGGCCGGAGCGCCACGCCAGCCGGATCTCCTCGACGACCTGGCCAGCGCCACGGATTGGGCACACGATGCCACCGCCCGGTGGTCGACGGTCACCGGGCGGCCGGCGCCCGACGTCGCCCTCGACCCGGCGGGTCTGCGGACACTACGGATCGTCCGCGACGAGCTGCGGGACGGCATCCACGCCCGCGTCCACGGCAGGCCGGAATCCGGGCAGCCCGGCGCGTCGGAGCGGACGCCGAGCGGCTCACGTACCGCTGGCGCCACGCTCCGGCTCGACCAGGACGGGGCCGTCCACCTCGATCCGGCCGGGGCCGGGGTCGACCTGCTGATCTCACTCGTCCTGGCCGAGCTGTACGAGGCACACCTCACCGACCTCGGACGACGGATCAAGACCTGCCGCAACCCCCGCTGCCAGGTGGCGTTCTACGACCGCTCGCGCAACAACAGCGGGGTCTGGCACTCCGTACGCGTGTGCGGACTCCCGACCAACCTGCGCGCCCACCGAGCGCGCCAGCGGCAGGCGGACTGAGCAGACCGCGCAGTCCGCCGCCGCTCAGGCGGCCCGACGGCCGCCGGTCTGACCGGTCCGTGCGGCTTGGCCGGTCCGTGCGGCCTGACCGGTCCGTGCGGCCTGACCGGTCCGTGCGGCCTGACCGGTCCGTGCCGCTTGGCCGGTCCGTGCCGCCGGTGCGGCGTGACGGTCGGCGGCCTGCGCGGAGAACGGCTCGGCGCGCACCACCCGCAGTGGCCGTTCGGTGTCGTCCGCGCCGAACCTCCAGCGCGACGGCGTCGGCTGCCGTTGCGGCGCGGGACCGCCGGGGCGCAGCCCGGGGCGGGACAGCAGCGCGGTGATCAGGTAGCCGACCACCAGGAACCCGTGGCTGACCAGGCGCTCCCCGCCCACCGAGCCGGTGGCGAGGTCGTTTACCGAGAGCAGCAGCAGCGTGCCGACGAACGCGCTGAGCATCGGCAGGAGACCCGCCGGCGGGCTGCGGCGTACTGCCACGAAGAGGAATCCGGCCCCGACCGCCACGTTCCAGGCGGCCGACTCGTGCCACAGGTGCTGGCCGGCGGCGTGCACGTGGTCGCCTGTCGCTCCCCGGCCCACCTGGGCCAGGCCGAGCACGAGCTGGACCGCGCCGAGCAGCCCGAGCGCCGCGCGCAGCCCGACGACCAGGCCGGAGCGGCCGGGCAGGCGAAGCCACGCCGCGCGGCCGGGCAGGCGAAGCCGCCAACGCGACCGGCGGGCCGGCGTCGTCTCATCGGCGCTGGCGCTGGCACCGGTGACCGCGCTGGCCCCGACGGCGGCCAGGATCGCGTCGGTCCGGTCGGGCACATCGGTGACCAATCGGGTACGAATCCGCCGCGTCACCGCGACCGCCGTCGCGAACCAGGCCCGGCACTTGGCGCACTCGTCCAGGTGCCCCTGCGCCGCCGCCCCTTCGGCGGCGGTCTCTTCCCCGTCCAACTGCGCGGACAGGACCTCCCGCCACTGCTCACACCCCATGTGTGGGTAGTCGGTCCGCAGGCCGCTCCGGTTCCCGGCGACCCGGGCGCGTTGTGGAATACTCGCCGGATCATGACGCGCTACGGCCTGCTGATCCTGCCCGCCACCAACCGGGTGTACGCCCGTTCCGCCATCGACCTCACCCGGGCCGAGCTGGAGATCTTCGGCTCATCGGCGCTCGACGGCCGGATCGGTGAGTTGGACACCGAGGTCGTCGGTGGGGCGAACTACGTCACGTTCGCCGGTGACGGGCTGACCGAGCGGGACCTGGCCGTCCTGGGCAACCTCTCCGCCGGGTACGCGCTGTTCGAGATCGTCGGCGACCTGCTGCGCCCGGTCGAGTGGAGCCGGCTGGACCGCTACGACGACGATCTGCTCACCATCCAGAAGTACCCCGGCAAGACGAACGAGCAGTTCACCAAGCTGCTGCTCAACGTCACCCTGCTCGCGTCGGACTGGGCCGGCGAGCTGACCAGCCGCCGGTTCCGGGTGCTCGACCCGCTCTGCGGTCGCGGCACCACCCTCAACCAGGCGCTGATGTACGGGTTCGACGCCGCCGGGATCGAACGCGACCAGAAGGACGTCGAGGCGTACCGGGCGTTCGTCACGACCTGGCTGAAGCAGAAGCGGGTCAAGCACCGGGTGCTGGAGTCGGGGCCGGTGCGGCGGGAACGCAAGGTGGTCGGCCGGCGGGTACGCATCGAGTTGGCGCCGACGCGCGAGGAGCACAAGGCGGGCCAGACCCAACTGCTGGACGTCGTCAACGCCGACACCACCCGCTCGGCGGAGTTCTTCCGGCCGGAGACGGTCGACCTGGTGGTCGCCGACGCACCGTACGGCGTACAGCACGGCAGTCGTACCGCCGATCAGGGACTGACGCGTGATCCGCTGGCGCTGCTCGCGGACGCCGCGCCGGTCTGGGCGCGGCTGCTGCGCCCCGGTGGGGCGCTCGGCATCTCGTGGAACACCCACGTCGCGAGCCGTGAGGACGCGGCGGCGGCGTTGGCCGACGCCGGCCTGACCGTTGTCGACGAGGAGCCCTACCGCGCGCTGCGGCACCGGGTGGACCAGTCGATCATGCGCGACGTGCTGGTGGCCCGCCGCCCGGCCTGACCCGGCCCGCCACATCCCGCGCCAGCCGACGCGCCCGGCCGCCCGGCTGGCGATCCTCGCGACTTCCCGGAACTCGGGGTGTCCGGGGCCGCTTAATGCCTCGGTTTTCTGAAACCCGAGTCGATCAGCCCTGCGGGCGCCGGAGTTCTGTGCCGCATTTCACCTGATCAGTGGGCATGTGTGAAAACCGCGTCAAGAAAAGGTTCGCCTCCGTCATGGTCGCGTTATGACCCCTGCCCTCCGGCGGGTGATGGGGCTTTGATTGCCCGGCGCGGCCGGAAGGCGGTCGCGACGAACCTTTCCGGTAAGAGGAGTCAGCGTGTCTGACGTGGTGTTCGTGGTCCTCACGGTGGCGCTGTTCGCAGTGCTGGCCCTGGTGGTCCGAGCGGTGGAGAAGCTGTGAACGCGGTAAACGCCGTCGGTCTGGTGCTCGCGGTCGTCCTGGGCGCGTTCCTGGTGTTCGCCCTGTTGTTTCCGGAGCGCTTCTGATGACCATGACAACAGCGGGCGTCATCTTCGTGCTGACGCTGGTGGCGGCCCTCGTCGCCGTCTACAAGCCGTTCGGTGACTACATGTTCCGGGCGGTCGCCGGCACGAAGCAGTCGCGTGTCGAGCGGGGGGTCTACCGACTGGTCGGGGTCAACCCGGCCGCCGAGCAGGCCTGGGGCGTGTACGCCCGCAGCGTGCTGGCGTTCTCCGCGGTCTCGATCCTGTTCCTGTACCTGTTCCAGCGGGTGCAGAACCACCTGTGGCTGTCGCTGGGCTTCGACCCGGTGGTGCCGCACGGCGCGTGGAACACGGCAGTGTCGTTCGTGACCAACACCAACTGGCAGTCGTACTCGGGTGAGTCGACGATGGGCCACCTGGTGCAGATGGCCGGGCTGGCCGTGCAGAACTTCGCCTCGGCGGCGGTCGGCATCGCGGTGGCGGTCGCGCTGGTCCGCGGCTTCGCCCGTAGCCGCACGGGGCAGCTCGGCAACTTCTGGGTCGACCTGACCCGGATCGTGCTGCGGATCCTGCTGCCGATCGCGGTGCTCGGCGCCATCGTGTTGATGATCGGCGGGGTGGTGCAGAACCTGTCCGGCGGCACCGACGTCACGACCCTGACCGGCGGCGCCCAGACCGTCACCGGTGGTCCGGTCGCCAGCCAGGAAGTGATCAAGGAGCTGGGCACCAACGGTGGCGGCTTCTACAACGTCAACAGCGCGCACCCGTTCGAGAACCCCACGACCTGGACGAACTGGCTGGAGATCTTCCTGATCCTGCTGATCCCGTTCAGCCTGCCCCGGGTCTTCGGCCGGATGGTCGGGCAGAACCGGCAGGGCTACGCCATCGCGGCGGTGATGGGCATCCTCGCGTTCGCCAGCGTCGCCATCACGAACATCTTCGAGCTGGCCGGCCACGGCACGGTGCCCCAGGCGGTCGGCGCGGCGATGGAGGGCAAGGAGGTGCGGTTCGACGTGTCGAACTCGGCGACCTTCGCCGCCGCCACCACGCTGACCTCCACCGGTGCCGTCAACTCGTTCCACGACTCGTTCACCTCGCTCGGCGGCATGATGGCCATGATCAACATGATGCTCGGCGAGGTCGCGCCCGGCGGCACCGGTTCCGGCCTCTACGGCCTGCTGATCCTCGCCGTGATCACGGTGTTCATCGCCGGGCTCATGGTCGGCCGCACCCCTGAGTACCTGGGCAAGAAGATCGGCTCGCGGGAGATCAAGTTCGCCTCGCTGTACTTCCTCATCACGCCGATCCTGGTGCTCGTCGGTACGGCTGCCGCGTTCGGCACCGGCAACAACTCGACAGCGCTCAACGTCGGCCCGCACGGCCTCTCCGAGGTCCTGTACGCGTTCACCTCGGCAAGCAACAACAACGGCTCGGCCTTCGCCGGCATCACCGTCAACACCACCTGGTGGGACACGGCGCTCGGGCTGTGCATGCTGCTGGGCCGGTTCCTGCCGCTCATCTTCGTGCTCGCGCTCGCCGGCTCGCTGGCCCGCCAGGCACCCACCCCCGCGTCCGAGGGCACCCTGCCGACCCACCGACCGCTGTTCATCGGGATGGTCGTCGGCGTCACCGTGGTCCTCGTCGCGCTGACCTTCCTGCCCGCGCTCGCGCTCGGTCCGCTGGCAGAGGGGCTCTGACCATCATGAGGAACGAGGACATGTCCGTCACGTCCGCCCCGACAGAGCAGCTCCCCGGCAGTCCGGCGACCCAGGGCAACCGGGTCGGCGGGGGCCTGCTCGACCCCAAACAGCTCATCCGGTCCCTGCCGGACGCCGTACGCAAGCTCAACCCGACCACCCTGTGGCGCAACCCGGTGATGCTGATCGTGGAGATCGGCGCCGCCTTCACCACAGTCCTGGCGGTGGCCGACCCGTCGGTGTTCGCCTGGGCGATCACCATCTGGCTCTGGCTGACAGTGATCTTCGCCAACCTGGCCGAGGCGGTCGCCGAGGGCCGGGGCAAGGCCCAGGCCGCCGCCCTGCGGCAGGCCAAGCAGGACACCATCGCCACCCGGCTGATCGACTGGAAGCCGGGCGCGAAGGCCAACACCTACCGCGACGAGGCGGTGCCCGCCCCGCAGCTGCGCCAGGGCGACGTCGTGCTGGTTGAGGCCGGCGGCATCATCCCGGGCGACGGCGACATCGTCGAGGGCATCGCCAGCGTCGACGAGTCGGCGATCACCGGCGAGTCGGCCCCGGTCATCCGGGAGTCCGGCGGCGACCGCAGCGCGGTCACCGGCGGTACGAAGGTGCTCTCCGACCGGATCATCGTGAAGATCACCCAGAAGCCGGGGGAGAGCTTCATCGACCGGATGATCGCCCTGGTCGAGGGCGCCAACCGGCAGAAGACACCGAACGAGATCGCGCTGAACATCCTGCTCGCCGCGCTCACTGTCATCTTCCTGCTGGCCGTGGTGACCCTCCAGCCGCTGGCGATCTTCTCCAAGGCGTACCAGGCGGCCGCTCCGGACAGCGGGGCGATCACCGGCTCCGGCGTCACAGGCGTGGTGCTGGTCTCGCTGCTGGTCTGCCTGATCCCCACCACCATCGGCGCGCTGCTGTCCGCCATCGGCATCGCCGGCATGGACCGGTTGGTGCAGCGCAACGTCCTGGCCATGAGCGGCCGGGCCGTCGAGGCGGCAGGCGACGTCAACACCCTGCTGCTGGACAAGACCGGCACCATCACGCTTGGCAACCGGCAGGCCGCCGAGTTCGTACCGGTCGAGGGGATCGACGCCGCCACGGTGGCCGACGCCGCGCAGCTGTCCAGCCTGGCTGACGAGACCCCGGAGGGGCGCTCGGTGGTCGTCCTGGCGAAGAACGAGTTCGGGCTGCGCGAGCGCGAGCCCGGCGTGATGCCGCACGCCACCTTCGTGCCGTTCACCGCGCAGACCCGCATGAGCGGCGTCGACCTGACCCCGGACGGCAGCGTGGACGGCGGCGCGGTGGGCACGGCCCGCCGGGTCCGCAAGGGCGCTGCCGCCGCGGTGATGAAGTGGGTACGCGAGAACGGCGGCCACCCGACCGAACAGGTAGGCGAGATCGTGGACGCCATCAGCGGCACCGGCGGCACCCCGCTTGTCGTCGCCGAGCACGTCGACGGTGAGCCCGCCCGCGCGCTGGGCGTCATCCACCTCAAGGACGTCGTCAAGTCCGGTATGCGCGAGCGGTTCGACGAGATGCGCCGGATGGGCATCCGGACCGTGATGATCACCGGCGACAACCCGCGTACCGCGAAGGCGATCGCCGACGAAGCCGGGGTGGACGACTTCCTGGCCGAGGCGACGCCGGAGGACAAGCTCGCGCTGATCAAGCGGGAGCAGGAGGGCGGCCGGCTGGTAGCCATGACAGGTGACGGCACCAACGACGCACCGGCGCTCGCCCAGGCCGACGTCGGGGTGGCCATGAACACCGGCACGTCGGCCGCCAAGGAGGCCGGCAACATGGTCGACCTCGACTCCGACCCGACCAAGCTGATCGAGATCGTGGAGATCGGCAAGCAGTTGCTGATCACCCGTGGCGCGCTTACCACGTTCAGCATCGCCAACGACATCGCGAAGTACTTCGCGATCATCCCGGCCATGTTCGCCGGCCTCTACCCGAGCCTGGACGCCCTGAACATCATGCGGCTGGCCAGCCCGGAGTCGGCGATCCTGTCCGCCGTCATCTTCAACGCCCTGGTGATCATCGCGCTGATCCCGCTCGCCCTGCGGGGTGTGCGGTACCGGCCGGCCGCCGCGTCGAAGCTGCTCAGCCGCAACCTGCTGGTGTACGGGCTGGGCGGCATCATCGTGCCGTTCATCGGGATCAAGCTCATCGACCTGCTCATCCAGTTCATCCCGGGGATTTCGTGATGCGCCTACCCACCTGGATCGCCCAACACCTCGCCGCCCTGCGCGCCCTGCTCGTCTTCACTGTGCTGCTCGGGCTGGTCTACCCGCTGGCCCTGGTCGCCGTCGGTCACCTGCCCGGCCTCAACCACAGGGCCGACGGCTCGCTCGTCGACGCAGGCGGGAAGACGGTCGGCAGCTCGCTGATCGGCCAGTCCTTCACCGACGCGGACGGCAACCCCGTCGCCCGCTACTTCCAGTCCCGCCCGTCCGCCGCAGGCGACGGCTACGACCCGACGTCCACCTCGGCCAGCAACCTCGGCCCGGAGAGCGTCGTCGACACCATCGCCACCGACCCGGAGGAGGCCAGCGAGAGCCTGCTGACCCAGGTCTGCGGGCGCAGCAAGGCCATCGGTGAGCTCGACGGCGTCGACGGAAGGCGCCCGTACTGCACCGACGACGGGGTGGGCGCCGTGCTGGCCGTCTTCCGCGCCGACGGTCTGACCGGCCGGGTCACCAGGGTGGTGAGCGTCAATCAGGTCGCCCCGGCCACCCCGTTCGTGTCCTCGTACCAGGGGGTGCCGGTGGAGCTGGCCAAGCCCGGCGAGGACTACGTGGCCGCCGGCGGGGTGGTCACCCCGATCCGGGGCGACGCTCCCGCCGACCCGGCGGTGCCCGCCGACGCGGTCACCGCCAGCGCCAGCGGCCTCGACCCGCAGATCAGCCCGGCGTACGCCGAGTTGCAGGTGAACCGGGTCGCGCGGGAGCGCGGCGCGGACCCGGCGGCGGTCCGCAAGCTCGTCAAGGAGCACACCGACGGGCGCGGGCTCGGGTTCATGGGTCAGCCCGGTGTCAACGTGCTGGAGCTGAACCTCGCCCTCGACAAGCAGTTCGCCGCACGCTGAGCACAACCCGCGAGCGGGGCCGTGCCGACCGGGCGCGGCCCCGCCCGCCGATCTGACCAGGGAGGATGGTTCCCGTGCCACGCGGAGAACTGCGCATCTATCTCGGGGCCGCCCCCGGCGTCGGCAAGACGTACGCCATGTTGGAGGAGGCCCAGCGGCGGGCCGCGCGCGGCACCGACGTGGTGATCGGTTTCGTGGAGACCCACGGCCGCCCGCACACCGCCGCGATGCTCAGTGACCTGGAGCAGGTGCCCCGGCGCGCGATGACCTACCGGGGCGCCGAGTTCACCGAGATGGACGTGGACGCGGTGCTGGCCCGCCGACCGGAGATCGCCGTGGTCGACGAGCTGGCACACACGAACGTGCCCGGTTCCCGCCACGACAAGCGCTGGCAGGACGTCCAGGAACTGCTCGACGCGGGGATCGACGTGCTGTCCACTGTCAACGTGCAGCACCTGGAGTCGGTGAACGACGTCGTCGCGCAGATCACCGGCACCACCCAGCGGGAGACCGTGCCCGACGAGATCGTCCGCGCCGCCGAGCAGGTCGAGCTCGTCGACATGACCCCGGAGGCGCTGCGCCGCCGGATGGCGCACGGCAACATCTACCGACCCGACAAGATCGACGCCGCGCTGGGCAACTACTTCCGGGTCGGCAACCTCACCGCGCTGCGTGAACTGGCGCTGCTCTGGCTCGCCGACAAGGTCGACGAGCAGCTCGACAGGTACCGCAGCCAGCAGGGCATCGCCGCCACCTGGGAGGCCCGCGAGCGGGTCGTGGTGGCGTTGACCGGCGGCCCGGAGGGCGAGACGCTGATCCGCCGGGCGGCCCGCGTCGCGGCCCGCAGTAAGGGCGCCGACCTGCTGGCCGTGCACGTGGCCCGCAGCGATGGCCTGGCCGGCGCCGACCCGGCCCAACTCGCCCGCCAGCGGGTGCTCGTCGAGAGCCTCGGCGGCACGTACCACCAGGTGCTCGGCACCGACGTGCCGGCCGCGCTGCTGGACTTCGCCCAGGGCGTGAACGCCACCCAGCTGGTGCTCGGCGCCAGCCGGCGGGGCCGCTTCGCGCAGTTCTTCGCCCGGGGTGTCGGGGTGACCACCACGGCGCTCTCCGGTTCGATCGACGTGCACCTGGTCACCCACAAGCAGGCCGGCAAGGGACGCCGGGCGGCGGCCGTGCCGGCGGCGCTGTCCCGGCGGCGGCGGCTGCTCGGCTTCGGCCTGGCGGCAGTGGGTATGCCACTGCTCACCCTGCTGCTGAAGACACTGCCCGACCTGACGCTTACCAACGACATCCTGCTCTTCCTCGCCGGGGTCGTCGGTGTCGCGCTGGTCGGCGGCGTGTGGCCGGCGCTGGTCGCCGCGCTCGGCGGCTCGCTGCTGCTCAACTGGTTCTTCACCCCGCCGTACCGCACGCTCACCATCGCCGAGGCGGACAACCTGCTCGCCCTGGCCGTCTTCGTCGGTGTGGCGCTCGCGGTGAGCTGGATCGTCGACGTGGCCGCCCGACGCACGCGGGAGGCCGCCCGGGCCGCCGCCGACGCGCAGACCCTCGCCGCCGTCGCCGGCGGCGTGCTGCGCGGCGAACGCCCACTGCCCGCCCTGCTGGACCAGCTCCGGGAGACGTTCGGGCTGCGCGCGGTGAGCGTGTTGGAGTTGGCCGAGGACGCCAGCGGTCGTCCCGACCGGGCACGTGAGGAGCACGCCTGGTCTGTCGTGGCAAGCGTCGGCGACCGGCCGCCCTGCACACCCGAGAGCGGTGAGACCGCGGTACCCGTCGACGACCGGATCACAGTCGTCCTCTGCGGTCGACGGTTGGAGGCCGCCGACCGGCGGATCGTCGAGGCGTTCGCCGCCCAGGCCGCCGTCGCGCTGCGCCAGGAACGGCTCGCCGAGGAGGCCGCCACCGCCCGGCCGCTGGCCGCCGCGGACCGGATGCGCACAGCGCTGCTCGCCGCGGTCAGCCACGACCTGCGTACGCCTCTCGCCTCGGCGAAGGCGGCGGTGACAAGCCTGCGCAGCCACGACATCGAGTTCGACGAGGCCGACCGCGAGGAACTGCTGGAGACCGCCGAGGAGTCGCTGGACCGGCTCGCCCGGCTGGTCGGCAACCTGCTGGACATGAGCCGCCTCCAGGCAGGCGTGCTGGGCATCTCCGCGACGGCCATCGGCCTGGAGGACGCCGTACCCCTGGCGTTGGACGAACTCGGCCCGGCGGCCGCGACCGTCGGCACGGACATCCCGGCCGACCTGCCGGCCGCGACCGCCGACCCGGGCCTGCTGGAACGGGTGCTGGTGAACGTCATCGCCAACGCGCTGCGCTACAGCCCGCCCGACCAGCCGCCCACAGTGACCGCCAGCGCGCACGCCGGCCAGGTGGAGCTGCGGGTCATCGACAGGGGGCCGGGCATCCCCGAGGACCAGTGGGAGCACGTCTTCCTGCCGTTCCAACGCCTCGGTGACCGGGACAACCAGACCGGCGTGGGCCTGGGGCTCGCCCTGTCCCGGGGGTTGGCCGAGGCGATGGGTGGCAGCATCACCCCCGAGACCACGCCCGGCGGTGGGCTCACCATGGTGCTGCGGTTGCCCGCCGCCGCGCAGACCAGCCCGGAGGAGCCGCAGGAATGACGCGCATCCTGGTCGTCGACGACGAACCGCAGATCCTGCGCGCCCTGCGGATCAACCTGCGCGCCCGCCGGTACGAGGTGGACGTCGCCGCCACCGGGGCCGGCGCGTTGAAGGCCGCCGCCAGCCACCCGCCCGACCTGGTGGTCCTCGACCTCGGCCTGCCCGACATCGACGGCGTGGAGGTGATTCGGGGCCTGCGCGGCTGGACCGCCGTGCCGATCATCGTGCTCTCCGGCCGGGCCGGGAGCGAGGACAAGGTCGCGGCGCTCGACGCGGGCGCGGACGACTACGTCACCAAGCCGTTCGGGGTGGAGGAGTTGCTGGCCCGCATCCGCGCGGTGACCCGGCGGCTCGGCGCGCCCAGCGAGGCCGTGCCGGCGCTGCGGATCGGCCGGCACACGGTCGACCTGGCCGACCACCGCGTGTGGCGCGACGACGACACCGAGGTCAAGCTGACCCCCATCCAGTGGAGCGTGCTGGAGAAGCTGCTGCGGCACCCCGGCAAGCTGGTCAGTCAGCGCCAGCTCCTGCAGGACGTGTGGGGGCCGGAGTACCAGAACGAGACGAACTACCTGCGGCAGTACCTGGCCCAGCTGCGACGCAAGCTGGAGGACGACCCGGCCCGCCCCCGTCACCTCATCACCGAGCCGGGGATGGGCTACCGCTACCGACCGTGACCCGTTGACACCTGCCGGCGGAGATTGAAGAATCTCGTTCGCAGCGGCAGCGGCGTGCTTCTGTAACCGTCCCCCTCCGGTTACCCCTCGGGAGTCCGCCGTGTCCCTGCCCCTGTCCCGTCGTCGGCTGCTGACCGCCGGCGGCGCCGGCCTCGTCCTGGCCGGTCTCACCGACCCGTTCCGCGCCGGCCCCGCCCGAGCCGCCGTCACCACCGCCGACCTGGTCGTCTACGGCGCCACCGCCGGCGGGCTGGCCGCCGCGATCACCATGCGCCGGCTCGGCCGCACCGCAGTGGTGGTGGAGCCCACCAGCCACGTCGGCGGGCTGAGCACCGCCGGGCTGGGCGCCACCGACACCGGCGTCCAGGCGTCCATCGGCGGGCTGGCCGCCGAGTTCTACCGCCGGGTGTACGTGAAATACCACGGTGGAACCCGCACGCCGACGTCGCCGCTGCGGATGACCTTCGAACCGCACGTCGCCGCCGCCGTCTTCGCCGAGATGCTGGCCGAGGCGGGAGTGCCGGTGATCGCCGGTGCCCGGCTGGCCGGCGTCGGCCGCAGCGGAGACCGGATCACCGAGCTGCGCACCGAGGACGGCTCGATGTACCGGGGCGGGGTGTTCGTCGACGCCACGTACGAGGGTGACCTGATGGCGATGGCCGGGGCGAGTTTCACAGTCGGACGGGAGTCCAACGGCACGTACGGCGAGACGATCAACGGGGTGCAGTCCGGCAACACCCACCAGTTCGTCCACCCCGTCGACCCGTACGTGACGGCGGGCTCGCCCGCGAGTGGCCTGTTGCCGGGCATCTCCGCCACGCCGCTCGCCCCGCGCGGCAGCGCCGACGACCGGATCCAGGCGTACTGCTTCCGGATGTGCCTGACCCAGGCCGCCAACCGGATCCCGTTCACCAAGCCGTCCGGCTACGACCCCATGCAGTACGAGCTGCTGCTACGGCACATCCAGGCCGGCTACACCGGGCCGTACTTCACCACGAACTCCATCGGCGGCGGCAAGACCGACTCCAACAACAACGGCGCGGTCTCCACCGACCACATCGGCTTCAACCACGCGTACCCGACGGCGAGCTGGGCGGTACGGGAGAGCATCATCGCCGAGCACAGCACCTACCAGCAGGGACTCATGTGGTTCCTGACGAACGACAGCCGGCTGCCGGCGTCGGTCCGCGACTCGACAGCGCGGTGGGGGCTGCCGGTGGACGAGTTCACAAGCACCGGTGGCTGGCCGCCGCTGCTCTACATCCGGGAGGCCCGCCGGATGGTCTCCGCGTACGTGATGACCGAGGCCGACTGCCGGGGCCGGGTACGCGTCGCCGACTCGGTGGGCCTGGCCAGCTACACGATGGACTCGCACAACTGTCAGCGCGTGGTCGTCGACGGGAAGGTGCGCAACGAGGGAGACGTGCAGATCAGCGTGCCGCAGCCGTACCCGGTGAGCTACCGCGCCATAGTGCCGCACCAGGCCCAGTGCGCCAACCTGCTGGTGCCGGTCTGCCTGTCGGCGAGCCACATCGCGTACGGCTCGATCCGGATGGAACCCGTGTTCATGATCCTCGGGCAGGCGGCGGCCACCGCGGCATCCCTGGCGCTCACCGGCAACCTCGCCGTGCAGGCCGTGTCCGTACCCGCCCTCCAGGCCCGACTGCGCCAGGACGGCGCGGTGCTGGACTGGGGTACGCCCGGCGAGGTGATCCTCGACAACGCGGCGTCGGTCGGGATCACCCGGGGCGGGACGTGGCTGCGCAGCACCGCCGTCGGCGGCTACGTCGGCCCGGACTACGAGCACGACGGCAACACCGCCAAGGGCGTCAACCGGCTGCGGTTCCGCCCGACGCTGCCCACCTCCGGGTCCTGGACGGTGCACCTGCGCTGGACCGCCGACCCGAACCGGGCGACGAACGTGCCGGTGGACATCGCGTACTCCGGTGGGGTGACCACGAGGACTGTCGACCAGCGGCAGCCCGGAGGGCAGTGGGTGCCGCTGGGTACGTACCCGTTCACGGCAGGTAGCGACGGGAGCGTGTTGATCCGTACCGAGGACACGAACGGCTACGTCGTCGCCGACGCGGTCCGCTTCGTACCGGCCTGATGGCGGGTACGACCGGACCGGGTCAGTTGCCGGGGAACGCGACGCCCGCCAGGTTCTCGGAGACGGTCCAGAGGCGGACGGCGTCGTCGGTGTCGCGGGCAGAGCGGTAGACGGCCAACTCGGTCGGCGCCCCGGTGAACTGCCCCGGGCCGTCCGGGCCGTAGAACCGGCCGCCCTGCGCCTGCGGGCTGGTGGCCGCGTAGAGGGCGGGAAGCAGCCCGGCGTCCACCGAGTGCACCAGGAAGCCCCAGCGGTTCAACCGCTCCATCACCGTGTGGTGCAGTGAGGGCCGGCTGCGGCCCAGGTTGGGGCCGGACGCGTACAGGTTGGTCATCGTGGTGCCGGGGTGGGCGACGTTGCTGACGACGCCCCAGCCGCCGGCTCGACTGCGGCGGTCGAGCTCCAGCCCGAAGTGCAGGGTGGCGAGCTTGGAGGCGTTGTACGAGCGGACCGCACCGTAGCGGTGGGTGCTCTGCAGGTCGTCCCAGTCCAGACGACCCGAGCGGGCGGCGCTGCTCGACATGGTGGTGACCCGCGCCCGGCCGGCCCGCAGCAACGGCAGGAGCCGCCCGGTCAACGCGAAGTGGCCGAGATGGTTGGTGCCGAACTGCAGCTCGAAGCCGTCCGCCGTGGTGTGTCGGGTGGGCGGCGCCATGACACCCGCGTTGTTGATCAAAAGGTGGATCGGCCGCCCCTCGCCCAGCAGCCCCTCGGCCAACGCCGACACCGAGTCCAGCGAGGCGAGATCCAGCTCCCGGGTCGACACGGTGGCGCCCGGCGCGGCGGCCCGCACGGTGTCCAGCGCGGCGGCGCCCTTGGCCGCGTTGCGGACCGGCAGCACCACCTCCGCGCCGGCTCGGGCCAGCCGGGTGGCCAGGCCGAGGCCCAGCCCGTCACTGCCGCCGGTCACCACGGCGAGCTTCCCGGTCAGGTCCCCAACGGTCAGGTCGAGCACGACGCACCTCCAGGTCGACGGTGTCCCTCATCGGTCACGCACAACCCTGGGCCGACCGTCGCCCGCTACCCAGGGCGACCTTGTCCAGGGATCGGCGGTCCCTGGCTGGCGGACCGGTGCCGGGCACGCCGGCGCGGCGAGTAACGTTCCAAGCGGACCAAGATCGGCGTACGAGGAGGCTCGATGCAGACGACGACGGTGGACATTCCGACCGGCGATGGGATCGCGGACGCAAGCCTCACCCGCCCGGACGGGGACGGCCCGTTTCCGGCGGTGCTGCTGTTCATGGACGCGTTCGGACCCCGCCCCCGCCTCGTGGAGATGGCCGAGCGGATCGCCGAACGCGGCTACCTGGTGCTGACGCCCCATCTGTTCTACCGGGCCGGCCGGGCGCCGCTGTTCGACCTGTCGGGTCTCGGCGACGCCGACAAGCGCGGCGCGATCTTCGAGAAGATCATGCCGCTGATCGGCGCGTTGACCCCCGACGTGATCAGCCGGGACAGCGCCGCCTACCTCGACTTCCTGGCCGCCCGCGACGACGTCCGGCCGGGCCCGGTCGCGATCACCGGCTACTGCATGGGCGGCACCAACGCACTGCGGGCCATCGAGGCGCACCCGGACCGGATCGCCGCGATGGCGAGCTTCCACGGCGGGCGGATCGTCACCGACGCGCCGGACAGCCCACACCTGGGCGTCGACTCGATCACCGGCGAGGTGTACTTCGGCCACGCCGACGCCGACCAGTCGATGACTCCCGAGCAGATCGCCACGCTGGAGAAGGCGCTGGACAGCGCCGGTGTGCGCTACCGCTCCGAGGTGTACGCCGGCGCGCACCACGGCTACACGATGGCCGACACCCCGGCGTACGACGAGCAGGCCACCGAACGCCACTGGGCGGCCCTGTTCGACCTGCTCGACCGGGCCCTCCCCACGACCTGACGCAGGCGTTGTTCAGCCGAGGCCGCCCCGCTCGTCGCGGTCGTTGCGGAGCCGGCCGGGCGTACGCGTCGTGACGCTGAACCGCCCGTCGGCCTCCATCCGCACCTCCCGGACCTGGTCGAGGTCGACGACGCCCTGCTCACGCAGCAGGGTGTGCAGCTCCTCGTTGGTGATCAACTCGCGGCGCATGTTGCCCCGGACGACCTGCCCGTCCCGCACCAGCACCAGCGACCCGGGCCGGATCAACCGGGCGGCGGCCTGCCAGCGGTACGCGACGGCGTTCAGCAGGTACGACCAGCCGATGATCACCCCGACCAGCAGCACCCCGTCGGTGACCGAGTCGTAGCCACCGGACATGCCGTTCTGCGCGGCGTCCGCGAGCAGCACGATGACCAGCAGGTCGGTGACACCTGTGGTGCCGCTCTCCCGCTTGAGGATGACCCGCAGCAGCGTGAACAGCGCGAGGTACATGACGCTGCCCCGGACCACGATCTCCAACAGCGGGGTGTCCGGAACGAACACCTCTTGCCAGTCGGCCACCCGACGGGCTACCCGCCGGTCGACCAGCCATGCCTCGTGGTCAGCGGCGCAGCAGCACCGGGCCGGCGTCGATGCGGGTGCGGAACAGCGCGTACGGCTTGCGTCGCAGGTCCTTGCCCCGCTGGTACTGCGCCTGCCGGTGCAACTGGTTGGCGGTCACGTAGAGATGACCGTCGGTGGCCACCGACATGGTGTCCGGCCAGAGCAGCCGCGGATCGTGGACAAGCGTCTCGTACTGGCCGTCCGGGTGCCGCCGCAGCACCGCGTTGTGCTCGTACGAGGTGAGGTAGATCCGCCCGGCGTCGTCGGACTCCAACCCGTCCGACCCGGTGGCCTTGTCCCCCTCGTCCACGACCGTGGCCGCCACCGCCTCCTGGGTGACCGACGGGTCGGCGAGCGCCTCGGTGGACACGCTGTACAGGCGTCGGGAGATCAGCGGCGCGTAGTACAGCCGGCTGCCGTCGGCCGAGATGGCGATGCTGTCCGAGCCCATGCTCATCGGCTTCGGCGGCCCGTCCTTCGGGCGGGACATGAGCGGCCGGCCCTCGACGAAGGGGCGGTAGTTCTTCAGCGGCTCCGCCTTCGTGGACGGGTGGTCGTGCAGCCGCCGCCAGGAGGCCCCACTGGCCAGGTCGACCACGATGACCCCGTTCGGCCCGGAGTCCGCCGAGTCGGTGATGTACGCGACCCCCGCCTCGCCCCGCCGCAGGTCGAAGCGGACGTCGTTGAGGTACGTCGTCGGCAGCGCCACGTCCTGCGGGAAGGTGATCACCTGGGCGACCGTGTCGGTGTCCAGGTCGATCCGGACCAGCTTCGGCCCACCCGGCTTGGTGGGCTGGAACATCGGGCTGCCGGTGTCCACCACCCAGAGCCGGTCCGCCGGGTCCACCACGATGCTCTGCACCGACACGAACGCGCCCGCGTCGTCGTCGCCGGACGGGGTGTTCCACGCCTGGTCGGGGTAGGGCACCTCCCGACCGTCGCGCAGCTCGACGACTGTGGCCGGCACGTCGTCGCCCCACTTCGGGAAGTTGACGAAGATCCGGCCCCGGTGCGAGACGCTCACCCCGGTCGGCATCGGACCGGTGAACGTGTGCACCAGCTCCAGTTCGCCGAGCGGCTCGTCGCCGACCGGCCCGTTCATGACGTCCGCCTCACGGTGCTCATCGGCTCGCTCCCTAGCGTCGGCTGGTACCGCTTCGGTTGCGGTTGTTCCCGCCCTGGCGTCCGATATGCCTCCGATCAGCTCACTGGTGCACCGGCTCGCGCGGCGGGCAGGCCGGGCACCGGGACGTCCACCGCGAGCAGCGCGCCGTCCTGCGGGCCCGGCGTGTCCAGCCCCACCCGGGCGGTGCCGATGAAGAGTCGGCGCCTGTCGGGGCCGCCCAGACAGATGCCGGCCGGCTGCGTGGCCGGCAGTCGAATCTCCCGATCGAGGGTGCCATCGGGCCGGTAGCGGCGGACCGCGGAGCCGCCCCACAGCGCGATCCAGAGGTGGCCGGCCGCGTCGAGCGTCATCCCGTCCGGGCCGCCGTCGGCCGGCGACAGCCGCACGAACGGCTCCCGCCCGTGCAGGGCACCGGTGGCGGGGTCGACGGTGAACCTGTCGATCTCGCCGCGTGGCGTGTCGGCCAGGTACATGGTGGTGCCGGCCGCGTCGAACGCCGGCCCGTTCGGAATGGTCAACCCGGTCACCGCGGGCACCGGGTCGGTGCCCGGGGCGAGGCGGAACAACGTGCCTCCGCCAGGCACCATCGCGTACGTCATGCTGCCGGCCCAGAAGCGGCCGTGCGGGTCGGCGACCGCGTCGTTCATCCGGGTCGGCTCGGACGCGGCACCGACCAGGTCGGCGACCGGTCGGGGGTCGCCGGTGGCGGGCAGCACCGTGACGCCGGTGCCGGCGGCGGCCAGCCACTCGCCCGGACGGCCGGCCACCGGGGCGACCGCGCCGAGCGGCACGCCGAGGCGACGCAGCTCGCGCAGCGGGGTCGGGGCGTCGCCGTCGGTCTCCAACAGCCGCCCGGCCAGCAGGTCGACCAGGACCAGCCGGTCGTCGACCCAGCGCAGGCCCTCACCCAGGTCCAGCCGGTCCGTGCTCCAGACGGTCGGCTCGGTCAGCTCCATGGTGCTCCTCCAAGGGATCTCCGGTCGGCGGCGGCCGGTCCGCGTCGGTCGTCGGCGTGGCGGCCCGCGCCGGCCACCGCACCGATCAGCGGACCGTACCGCCGGGGCCATGGTCGAGCAGCGTCAGCTCGGCCCGGTCGGGCAGGCCCTCCCAGTCGCCAGTGGTGGCGACCGCGAACGCTCCGGTGGTGACCGCCCGATCCAGCCGGGCCGAGACGTCGGCGCCGTCCAGCCATCCGGAGAGCAGACCGGCCACGAAGGCGTCGCCCGCGCCGACGGTGTCCACCACCGGCACCGTCCGGGCCGGCCGGTGCACGGCGCCTGTCGCGCGGTGACTGGTGGCCCCGTCGCCGCCGTGCTTCACGACGACCTCGGTCACGCCGGTCGCGAGCAGCGCGTCGACCGGGTCGGACGCGTCGCTCAGCACGGCCAACTCGTCGTCGGAGGCGACCACCAGGTCGATCGAGGGCAGCAGCGGGCGCAGCGCCGCTGCGGCCTCGGCTACCGACCAGAGCCGGCCGCGATGGTTGACGTCCAGGCAGACGGTGCTGCCCGCCGCGCGCGCCAGGCGTACGGCCTCCACCACCGCCCGGTACGGCCCGGCGCCAAGCGCGCAGGTGATGCCCGTGACGTGCAGCAGCCGGGGCGGTGGCCCGGGCGCGCCGAAGACGCGGGTGACGTCGGCCGGGCCCAACCGGGATCCGGCCGAGCCGGCGCGGTGGTAGGTGACCCGGTTGATGTCGGCGACCCGGTTCTCGAAGAGGATCAGCCCGGTGGGCGCAGCCGGGTCGACCCGCGCCCAGGTCAGGTCGACGCCCTCGGCGCGCAGCGTACGACGGACCAGCTCGCCGGGCTCGTCCGCGCCTGTGACACCGATCCAGGTGGCGCGGTGGCCGAGCCGGGCCAGCCCGATGGCCACCGTCGACTCGGACCCGGCGACGGAGATCCCCGCCGTGCCGCCCAGCCGCAGCGGGCCGGTGGCGCGGAAGGCCGCCATCGTCTCGCCGAGTGTGAGCAGGTCGGTCACTGCCGTACCGCCGCGAGGAAGGCGGCCGCGCGCTCACGCAGCGCGGCCGGGTCACCGCCGCGGACGGAGTCGCCGAGCAGCGGCGAGCCGACGCCTACCGCCACCGCTCCCCGGTCGAGGTAGCGTCGCGCGCCGTCCGCGTCGACCCCGCCGACCGGCACGAACGCGGTGCCGGGGAACGGGTCACGCAGCGCGCCCAGGTAGTCGGGCCCACCGAACGAGGCGGGGAAGAGCTTGACGGCGGCGGCGCCCGCGCTGCTGGCCTGCACCACCTCGGTGGGGGTGAGCGCACCGGCGAGCACCGGCAGGTCGAGACGGGCGGCCTCGGTGACGCTCGGCGCCAGCGCCGGGGTGACGAGGAAGCCGGCACCGGCCTCGGCGGCCGCCCGGGCGTCCTCGGCGCTGAGCACGGTGCCCGCGCCCAGGGCGTACCCGGGCCCGAGGGCGGCCCGGGCGCGGCGGATGATGCCGAGCGCGTCGGCGCTGGTAAGCGAGACCTCGACCAGGGCGACGCCGCTCTCGGCCAGGGTGAGCACGGCGGCCAGCGCCGCGGCCGGGTCCGGGCCGCGCACGATGGCCAGCAACCGGTGGGTACGCAACTCGTCGAGCAGGTTCATCAAGAATGTCCTCGGTGGATGCGGTGGGCGGAGATGGTGAGTCGCCAGGCGAGCTCACCGGTGTGCGGGACGAGCGCCGCGTCGGCGGGACCGGCGTCGGCCAGGTCGAAGGCGGCGCCGAGCATCGGCTCGACACCGACGCTGCGGTAGGGGCCGTCAGCGGGCCAGCCGCCCAGGTTGCGCCAGAGCGCCGTGCTGCGCGGCTGGCCCTGACACTCCAGCTCCAGGGTCAGCAGGTCGTCGCCGTCGCACACCTGGACGCGGGGGCAGTCGAGCAGCACCGCGCCGAGGGCGGTGCCGTCGTCGGGGCCGAGCGTGTCCAGCGGCAGACCGGCGGGGGAGGGCCACGAACCGGTGAGCCACGGGTCGCCGTCGCGCCAGGCGCCCGGCGGGAGCAGCCCGGCGGCCTCCGGGTGCAGCCGGGTCAGGGTGCCGGCCGGCGCGTCGAGGCGAGCGGCGGGGGAGAGGTCGAGCAGGGCGTGTGCGGCCCAGACGAACCGGTGACCGGGGTCGGCGGCCAGGCAGTAGTCGGCCACCACCACGCCACAGTCGTCGGTGATCCGGCGGCTCAGCGTGAACGTCGGACGCTGGATCACCACGGTGCCGGTGCCGGCTCTTCGCCACGGCCGCGACCACACCTCGCCGTGGTCGGGTAACCCGCGCACTGTGGGCAGGCACTCCTCCAGGCCGCCGGCGTCGACGAACGCGTCGTCGGGGCGTACGTCGTGTCGGCCGGAGGCCGGGCCCCGCCACAGCCACTCTCGGCCTCCGCCGTTGAGGCTGGTCCACCGGCCGCCGTGCGCGGCGTCGTACGCCACCCGCAGCGGCACCGGCGTGGTCACCATTCGGCGAACGACCCGTCGGCGTGCTGCCAGACCGGGTTGCGCCAGGTGTGCGGGGTCTGCGCGGCCTTGCGGACCGCCGCCTCGTCCACGGTGATGCCCAGGCCGGGCCGGTCGAAGCGGGCGATGTGCCCGTCCACGAACCGGAACGGCTCCGGGTCGAGCACGTAGTCCAGCAGCTCCGAGCCGACGTTGTAGTGGATGCCGATGCTCTGCTCCTGGATCAGGAAGTTCGGCGTCGCGAAGGCCACCTGAAGGCTGGCCGCCAGGGAGATCGGGCCGAGCGGGCAGTGCGGGGCGAGCAGCGCGCCGTACGTCTCGGCCAGCGCGGCGATCCGGCGGACCTCGGAGATGCCACAGGCGTGCGACAGGTCCGGCTGGACGACGGCGACGCCGGCCTGCAACGGGGTGAGGAACTCGGAGCGGCCGTAGAGGCGTTCACCGGTGGCCACCGGGATCGGCGTGCCGGCGACGATGTCGCGCAGGTGGTGGGCCTGGTCGGGCAGGACCGGCTCCTCCACGAAGAACGGGCGCAGCGGCGCCAGCTCGGGCAGGATGCGGCGTACGGCGGCCAGCCCGGCACGGCCGTGGAAGTCCAGAGCGATGTCCCGGTCCGGGCCGAGCACCTCCCGGGCGGCGGCGACCCGGTTGACGATGGCGTCCACCTCGGCGGAGGTGGGGATGGCGGAGAGCCGCCCGCAGGCGTTCATCTTGACCCCGGTGAGGCCTGCGGCTACCTGCGCGGCGGCGGCGTCGGCGACCTCGTCGGGCTCGTCCCCGCCGATCCAGGAGTAGATCCGTACCTTCTCGCGGACGGGTCCGCCGAGCAGGGCGTGCACCGGAGCGCCGTACGCCTGCCCGGCGATGTCCCACAGTGCCTGGTCGAGGCCGGCGACGGCGCTGGAGAGGATCGGGCCGCCCCGGTAGAAGCCGCCCTTGGTGAGCACCTGCCAGTGCTGCTCGATGCGCAGGGGATCCTGACCGATCAAGTATTCGGAGAGCACCTCTACCGCGCTGCGCACCACCTCGGCGCGGCCCTCGACGACCGGTTCACCCCACCCGACGAGCCCGTCGTTGGTCTCCACCCGGCAGAACAACCACCGTGGCGCGACCAGGAACGTCTCGATCCGCTCGATCTTCACTGACTGCCCCTTCGTCCCCGTGCCTTCTCGACGTCGCGGACGGCCTTGTCCAGCAACTCACGCATGGCGGTCTCGGCCGCCGACTCGTCCCGCTCGCGCAGCGCGTCGACCACCGCGCGGTGGCTCGGCACCGGGTCGTCGTGCGCGGCGCCGCCGTGCACGAGGCGGTCGCGTTCGGCGAGCCCGGTCTCCATCACCACCTCCATCCGTTCCAGCAGCTCGTTGTGGGTGGCGGCGAGCAGCGCGCGGTGGAAGGCGAGGTCGGCGGCGACGGCGGCGGCGGGGTCACCCTCGGCCTCGGCCATCTCGGTGAGTGCCCGGTCGAGGGCGGCCACGTCGTCCTCGGTCGCGCGGGTGGCGGCCAGCCGCGCGGCGGCCGGTTCGATGATGGCGCGCACCTCGTGCAGCTTTTCGAGCAGGCGCTCGTCGGGGCCCTCGGCGAACTGCCAGCGGATCACGTCGCCGTCGAGCAGGTTCCAGTCGGCGCGGGGCCGGACGAAGGTGCCGCGTTTCTGCCGGGCGTCGACGATGCCCTTGGCGGACAGGACCTTCAGCGCCTCGCGCAGGGCCGTCAGGCTGACGTCGAACTCCTCCTGGAGCGCGACGATGTTCAGGGTCGCGCCGGCAGGGATCTCACCGGTGAGGATGCGACGGGCTATCGCTTCGACGGTCTGCCCGTGAATGCCGCGGCGTGCGTACTGTGCCAATGCTCCTGGCCTTCTCGCTGGTCGGTATCGATCTCTCAGGCCGAGGCTTTCACCGCTGTCCAGCCACCGTCCACCACGAGGCTCGCGCCGGTGACGTAGTCGGCGTCCGGCGAGGCGAGGAAGGCGACTGTCGCGGCAACCTCGTCCGGGGTGCCGAAGCGCTTCGCCACGGTCTCGGCGATGCTGCGCCGGCGGTCCTCTTCGGACACGTCGGCCCAGGCGGCGGTGAGGATGGGACCGGGCAGCACTGTGTTGACCCGCACCTGCGGCCCGTACTCGACGGCGAGTTGCCGGCCGAGCGCGACAAGCCCACCCTTGGCCGCCGCGTAGGCGGGCCGGCCGGGCAGCCCGACCAGAGCGTGCACGGAGGAGATCAGCACCACCGCGCCCGCACGGGCCCGCAGGTCGTCCAGGCAGGCGCGGACGCCGAGGAACGAGCCGGTGAGGCTGACGCCGAGTTGGTGGTCCCAGGACTGCCGGCTGGTCTCGTGGGCCGGGGCGACCCGCACGGCGTACGCGGTGCTGACGAGGATGTCGACCGGGCCGAGGTCGGCTCGTACGGCGGTGACGGCGGCCGTCCAGTCGGCCTCCTCACTGACGTCGCCCACTACGGACAGTGCGCGATCGCCGCGAGCGGTCAGTTCCTCGGCGAGCGGGGTCGTGTCGGCCACGTCGAGCAGTGCGACAGCCGCGCCCTCGGTGGCCAGTCGCCGGGCGATGGCCGCGCCGATCCCGCCCATTGCGCCGGTGACCAGCGCGTTCTTGCCTTCAAGCCGGCGCATAGGCTGATCCACCTGACCCTCGCCTGATCTCATCTAATCATTAATTACGAAGATATCTTGACAGCCGGCGACGGCCGATGCAACCTTCTGGTCACACACATTCACCTGGCCGACACATCGCGTCGTGACGCTGCGTGTCGTAGAGGAAGGACACCACCGTGAGCGACTTCGACCCCGGTCGCCGGCGATTCCTTGGCCACCTCGGGCTCGCGGGCCTGGGTGCGCTCGGCGCGAGTTCGTTCCTCAGCGCGTGCGCCAGCTCCGCCAGCGGGCCGGCCGCGGGCAACGGCTCGGGCGCGGTCACCATCCAGTCCAACCTCTCCTCGCCGCAGGCCAAGGCGGCGATGGAGAAGCTGATCGAGACGTTCAACAAGCAGGGCAAGGGCACGGCGAGCCTCAACACGATCGCCTCGGAGACCTTCCGGACCCAGCTTCCGACGTACCTCACCTCGGCGAACCCGCCGGACCTCTACACCTGGTACGCGGGCTCGGTGGCCAACGACTACGCCAGCAAGAACCTGCTGCTGGACGTCTCCGACGTCTGGAAGTCGCTGGGCGACTACCCTCAGTCGCTGCGCACCCTCTCCACCGACGCCAGCGGCAAGCAGATCTTCGTGCCGATGAACAACTACTGGTGGGGCTTCTTCTACCGCAAGTCCAACTTCGCCAAGTGGGGCGTGCAGGAGCCGAAGACCTGGACCGAGTTCCTGGCGGTCTGCGAGACGCTGAAGAGCAAGGGCGTCCCCCCGATCGGCATCGGCCTCGGCGACACCCCGTGGGTCGCCTCGGCCTGGTTCGACTACCTCAACATCCGCATCAACGGCGCCCAGTTCCACCGGGAGCTGCTCGCCGGCAAGCAGCGCTTCGACGACCCGAAGGTCAAGGCGGTGTTCACCCGCTGGCGGGAGGCCCTGCCCTACTTCGACCCCAAGGGCAAGGCGTACCCGTTCCAGGAGGCGACCACCGCACTGCTGGCCGGCAAGACGGGGATGTTCCTGATCGGCACGTTCTTCGCCGACGCCGCCCCCAAGGACGCCCTCGGCGACCTGGACTTCTTCCGGTTCCCGATCATCGATCCGGCGGTGCCGCTCGCCGAGGAGGCGCCGACGGACGGCTTCTTCGCCAGCGCGAAGACCGCCAACCCGACCGGCACCCGGGCCCTGCTCAGCTACCTGGCCTCGACCGAGGCGCAGGAGGCGTACGTCAAGGCCAGCTCCGGCATCGTCCTGCCGGCCAACCCGAAGGCCAAGGCGTCCGACTCGCCGCTGGTGGTCAAGGGCAAGGCGATGTTGGACGAGGCCAAGGAGCTGACCCAGTTCTTCAACCGCGACTCCAGCGACGCGCTCCAACCGACCGCGGACACCGCTCTCACCAAGTTCATCGACAAGCCGGACCAGATCGACGCGATCCTGCGGGAGTGGCAGGCCGGCGCCGAGAAGGTCTTCAAGGGCTGACGTGACAGCAACGATCTCCACGACCTCGGTCACCCCCATCCGGCGGCGGCGACGGTCGGCCCGACTGTCACCGCTGCTGGTGGCGTTCGTCCTGGTGCCGTTCGCGGTCGAGAGCGTCTGGGTGTTCTGGCCGGCGCTCCAGGGCTTCTGGTTCTCGCTCACCCGCTGGGACGGGATGTCGCCGCCGGCCTTCGTCGGCACCGACAACTACGTCGAGCTGGCCGGCGACGCCACCTTCCGGGGCGCGCTCGTCAACACGGTCATCTGGCTTGTGCTCTTCGGCGGCCTCTCCGTGCTGGGTGGCTTCGGCATGGCGCTGGTCCTGCAGAAGGAGCGGCGCGGGGTCGGCTTCTACCGGGCCGCGCTGTTCACCCCTGTGGTGTTCTCGCTCGTGGTGACCGCGCTGGTCTGGCGCGTGTTCTACCAACCCGACGGCATCGCCGACACGATCCTGCGGGCCGTCGGCCTGGAGAGCCTGATCCGGCCCTGGCTCGCCGACCCGCAGACCGCCCTGTACGCGGTGATCCTGCCGGCCCTGTGGCGGCAGATCGGGTACGTCATGGTGCTGTTCCTGGCCGGCCTGAAGGCCATCGACCCGGCGCTGCACGAGGCGGCCCGGATGGACGGCGCCAACTCCTGGCAGCGGCTGCGGCACGTGACAATTCCCCAGCTCAAGGGGGTCAACGCCGTCGTGCTCTCGGTCATCGTGATCGACTCGCTGCGCTCCTTCGACATCGTCTGGTCGCTCACCAAGGGCGGCCCGTACCACTCGTCGGAGCTGCTGAGCACCTACATGTACTCGACCGCGTTCCAGAGCCTGCGGCTGGGCTACGCCTCCGCCATCGCCGTCGTGATCTTCGTGCTCGCGCTGGCGGTCATCCTCGGCTACCTGGTCCGCGCGTTCCGGGAGGAAGCGTGATGAACAAGCTCCGTACCGGGGCCTTGCACACCGGCATGATCCTGCTGTCGCTGCTCTGGCTGGGTCCGGTGCTCTGGGTGGTGGTGATGTCCACCCGGTCGTTCGACGACATCGCCGCGCACGGGGTGGGCAGCCTGCCCCGGTCGTTCACCCTGGACACGTACCGGCAGGCGTGGACGGACGGGGGCGAGCTGCGGGCACTGATCAACAGCATGGTGGTGACCGTCCCGTCGGTGGTGCTGAGTCTCGGCCTTGCGGCGATGGCCGCGTTCGCGCTGAGTCGGTTCCGGATCCCCGGGCGGCGGACGATCCTGCTGTTGATGCTCGCCGGCAACCTGCTGCCACCGCAGATCCTGCTCATCCCGGTGGCGAAGTTCAGCGAGCTGACCGGCCTGTACGACACGCTCTGGGCGCTGATCGCGGTGCAGGTCGGCTTCGGGCTCGGCTTCTACACGTTCGTCCTGCACGGGTTCATGCGGGACCTGCCGGGCGAGATCCAGGAGGCGGCCACCATCGACGGGGCCGGCACCGCGCAGATCTTCACGAGGGTGATGCTGCCGCTGACCCGTCCCGCGCTGGCTGCCCTCGGCGCGCTCTCCTTCACGTGGATCTTCAACGACCTGCTGTGGGCGATCACAGTGCTGCGGACCGACGACAACATGCCTGTCACCCCGGCGCTGCTCGGCCTCCAGGGGCAGTTCGTCTCGTCCTGGAACGTCATCGCCGCCGGCACGGTCATCGCGGCCGTTCCCACAGTCGCGGTGTTCCTGCGCTTCCAGCGGCACTTCGTCTCCGGCCTGGCACTCGGAGCCGTCAAGTGACCGCCGTGACCGGGCAGCGCTGGACGCTGCGCGGCGCGCACACCGAGTACACGGTTGCCGTGCCCACGCACGGGCGCTGGCTGGAACTTGTCGCGTGGGGGCCGCAGGGCGTCTCCGACGGGCCGTCGCCTGTCGCCTACGACGGGCCGGTGCCGTTCCTCACCGCCGGGGACGCCGCCCCCATCGAGTACGCCACCGACGCCGACCGCCCGTTCACTGGCGCCGACCTGGTGATCGAGACCGTGGACGGGAAGCGCCGGGTGGGCTTCGTGCACACCGACGCGCGGATCGACGCCGACCAGCGGGAGCTGGCAGTCGACTTCGCCGACCCGGTCACCGGACTGCGCGCCACAGTGCACTACCGGGTGCCCGAAGGCACCGACGTGGTGCAGCGCTGGGTCGAGCTGAGCAACGATGGCGCCGACGCGCTGCGGGTCATCCGCGCAGGCTCGGGCGGCTTCTGCGTACCGACGCCGCATGGCGCGCTGCTCAGCCACCAGTGGGGGCAGTGGTCGCAGGAGTTCCAGCTCTCGCACGTCGAGCTGGGCCACGGCACGTTCGGCATCGGCAGCTCCCAGGGCGTACCCGGGCACCTGCACGTGCCCTGGCTGGCCGTGCGCGACACCGCCGAGCCGGCCGGTCCGGCCTGGGGGATGGCCCTGGCCTGGACCGGCTCGTGGGAGATCAGCGCCGAGCGGGACACCGGCGGCCTGACCCGGGTGCGGGCCGGCCGGCAACTGGTCGACGGCCCGCTCGAGCTGGCAGCCGGCGAGCGGCTGAGCCTGCCGGTGGTCACCGGCGCGTACAGCCCGGACGGCCTGGACGGGCTGGCCCGGGTCTGGCACACCCACCAGCGGCTGCTGGCCGGCGACCGGCTCACTCCGCGCCCGGTGCTCTACAACTCGTGGGAGGCCACCTACTTCGCCGTCGAGGCGCAGAGTCAGTTGGCGCTCGCCCGGATCGCCGCCGAGCTGGGCGTGGAGACGTTCGTGGTGGACGACGGCTGGTTCGTCGGCCGGAACGACGACACGGCCGGCCTGGGCGACTGGACGCCCGACCCGGCCAAGTTCCCCGCCGGCTTCGACGCGTTCATCGCCGAGGTCCGCGCGCTCGGGCTGAACTTCGGGCTCTGGGTGGAGCCGGAGTGCGTCAACCCGAAGTCGGCCCTGTACGCCGAGCACCCGGACTGGGTGTACGCCGTGGACGGCCGACCGCTCACCCCGGTCCGCAACCAGTACCTGCTCGACCTGGGTCGACCCGAGGTCGCCGAGTTCGTTCACTCCACCGTGGACGGCCTGCTGCGTCGGTACGACATCGACTACCTGAAGTGGGACTTCAACAGGCCGCGTACCGAGCCCGGTCGCCCCGGCGGTGTCGGCCCGCTCGACCTGGACGGCGCGCACGTCGCCAACCTGCACCGCATCTACGAGCGGCTGCGCCGGGACCACCCCGGTGTGCTGATCGAGGCGTGTGCCGGCGGCGGCGGACGGACCGATCTGGCGATGGCCGCCCGCGCCGACGTCTTCTGGCCCAGCGACAACACCGGCCCGCTGGACCGGCTGGCCATCCAGTACGGCTTCCTGCACGCCAACGCCCCGCACCTGCTCAGCTCCTGGGTCACCGACGCGCCCGGCCTGTTCGATCCCCGCCCGCGAACGCTGGCGTTCCGGTTCGTGCTGGCGATGGCCGGCGTGCTGGGCATCGGCGCGGACATCCGGGCGTGGACTCCCGCCGAGCGGGCCGAGGCGGCCGACTGGATCGCCCGCTACAAGGAGATCCGCGACGTCGTCACGCGCGGCGAGGTGCACCTGATCGGCGGCCCCGACCAGGCCCGCTGCGCGGTGCAGTACACCGCGCCGGACCAGCGTCGGGTGGTCGTGCTGGCCTGGCACACCGGCCGGCTCGACGGCGCCGGCCTGCTTCCGGCACGCCCGGTCCGGCTGCCGCTGCGCGGCCTCGACCCGGCGGCCCGCTACTCCGACGGCGAGCGGCACTACTCGGGCAGCCACCTCGGCGCCGTCGGCCTGCCCGTGCAGTGGAGCGCGACCCGCGACGCCGACCTCATCGTGCTGACCCGCGACTGAGGCCGGAGCACCACCACCCCCACCCCCGAGGGACAGGAGTACCTCCATGCGCCTGAACCGACAGCTGACCGCCGCCCTGGCCGTGCTCGGCCTGGGCCTGGCCAGCCCCACAGCGGCCATGGCCGCTCCGCCCCACGCCGGCCCGCAGGCCGGCCCACTCCAGGCCGGCCCACCCCAGGCCGGCCCACTCCAGGCCGGCCCACTCCAGGGTGGCCCACTCCAGGCTGGCCCACCCCAGGCTGGTCACGGTCCCGGTCGTCCCGGCCACACGCCGGCCGGCGCCGGAGCCGAGGACCAGGGCGCGCCCACGTTCTTCGACAGTGGGCTCGCCCCGACGCCCTACCAGGGCTGGAACACCTACTTCGGCCTCGGTGGCGACCCCACCGAGGCCGAGGTCAGGTCGGTCGCCGACCACATGGTTCGCAGTGGCCTGCGCGACGCCGGCTACACGTACGTCTGGATCGACGGCAACTGGGCCGCGCCCACCCCGCGCAACGAGGCCGGTCAGCTCGTCGCCGACCCGGCCCGCTTCCCGGGCGGGATGGCCGCGCTGGCCGCGTACATCCACAGCCTGGGGATGAAGGCCGGCATCTACACCGACGCCGGCCCGTACCTGCCGGGGCAGTGTGGGCTCGGCAGCAACGGCCACTACCAGGCCGACATCGCGCAGTTCGCCGGCTGGGGCTTCGACGCCCTCAAGGCCGACTGGCTGTGCGGCCGGGCCGCCGGCCTCGACCCGGAGGCCACGTTCCGCGAGCTGGCGCAGGCGGTACGCAAGTCGCCCCGGCCAATGCTGCTCAACATCTGCAACCCGGTCAGCTCGGACTGGGGTGGCGGCCCGTACACCCCGGAGCAGCTCTCCACCTGGAGCTACACGTACGCGCCGACCATCGCCGACTCGTGGCGGACGTACACCGACGTGGGCCTGACCGACCCGAGCCCGCAGTGGGCGTACCCGTGGGTGCTGCGCAACATGGACGTCAACGCGTACCACCCGGCGGCCACCGGGCCGGGGCACTACAACGACCCGGACTACCTGCTGCCGATGCGACCGCTGCCCGACGGCGGGTACGAGCTGAGCCTGGAGGAGTCCAAGACGCAGCTCGGCATGTGGGCCATCATGGCCGCGCCGCTGGTGATCGGCTCCGACCCGCGCGGCCTGCCGAGCGAGATGATCTCGGCGCTGACCAACCCCGAGATCATCGCGGTTGACCAGGACCCGCTGGTCCGACAGGGCGTCAAGGTCGCCGACACCGGCACCGACGCGCAGGTGTGGAGCAAGGTGCTCACCGGGCCCGGCAAGCGGGCGGTCGCGCTGCTCAACAGGCACGACACCGCCCAGCGGATCACCGTGACCTTCGCCGACGTCGCGCTCGGCGGATCGGTCCGTGTTCGTGACCTGTGGGCCCGCGCCGACGTGGACGCCCAGCCGAACACCCCGGGCGTGCAGCCGTTCAGCGGCTCGTACACAGTTGAGGTTCCGGCGCACGGCGTGGCCATGCTCGGCCTCGCCGGCAGCGACCAGGTCGCCGGCACCAACCTCGGCGGTACCGCCAGCGCCAGCCCCGCGCTGGTCCGGGTGGACGACACGCACGCCATGGCCTTCGTCCGCGACGCGCAGGGCGCGCTTGCGGTCAACCCCCGCTCCGGCACGACGTGGGGAACCGGGTGGACCTCGCTCGGCGGCCCGGTCGGCGGCCGGATCCTCGGCCAGCCGGCCGCGTACGCCTCGGCCAACGGGCGGATCGACGTGTTCGTCCGCGGCACCGACAACGCCGCCTGGCAGCGCAGTTACGTCGCCGGAAAATGGGGGCGGTGGCAGAGCCTCGGCGGCACGCTTACCGACGGCCCGACGGTGGCGTGGACCAGCCCCACACAGTGGACGCTCGTCGTCCGTGGCGCCGACGGCAAGCTCTGGTCGCGTACCCAGACCGGCGGTTGGAGCGGCATCGGCGCTCCCGACGACAGGCCGATCTACGGAAGGCCGAGCGCTGTCGTCGACGACGCCGGTGTGCTGCACGTGGCCGTGCGCAGCCGTACCGACGAGGTGTGGTGGCGCAGCCGGACCGGCGCCACCTGGTCGGCCTGGACCAACCTGGGTGGCACCACAAGCGGTAGCCCGACGCTGCTCGCCACCTCGGGGCGGGTCTACCTGTTCGCGCTGGCCGCCGACAACCGGCTGTGGCAGCGCAACCTGACCGACGGGTCGTGGGGCGGCTGGTTCCGCCGCGGCGAGTTCGCCACCGACGCGTTCCGGGGCGCTCCGGGAGCCGCCGCGGGTGCCAACGGCAGCGCCTGGCTGGCCGTGCGTGGCGCGGACGACCGGGTACACCAGATCGTCCTCTGATCCGCAGGGTGGCGGGGGGCCGCCCCGGGGCCCCCCCCCCCCCCCCCCCCCCCGGCGGGCGGCGGCGCCGGCGGGCGGGGGGGGCGCCCCGCCCCACACGCGTA